>DASXJY010000133.1:0-4278 GCA_036497115.1 Solirubrobacteraceae bacterium | reverse complement strand
GCAGTGGATCTCCAACGCCTACCTGCTCACGCTCAGCTCACTGATCCTGCTGGCGGGATCACTGACCGACCGGCTGGGCGAGCGGCGCATCTTCACCGTCGGCGTGGCCGGCTTCGGGGTCGGCTCGGCGCTGTGTGCGGCCGCCCCCACCGCCGGGGTGCTGATCGGGGCCCGGGCGCTGCAGGGCGTCGCCGGCGCCACGCTCACTCCCGCCGCGCTGGCGATCATCGTCGCGGTGTTCCCCAAGGACGAGCGCGGGGGCGCGATCGGCAAGTGGACCGCGTGGGGCGGCATCGGGATCCTGGCCGGACCGTTGATCGGAGGCCAGATCGTCGATTCCGCCTCCTGGCGGTGGATCTTCGCCATCAACATCCCCCTGGTGATCGTGGCGCTGCTGCTGTCCCGGGGTGCCATTCCCGGCCGCGCGACCGCCGGTCCCAAGCCTCGGATCGACTGGACGGGAGCGGCGCTGGCGGCGACCGGGCTGGCCGGCGTCTCGTTCGGGCTGATCGAGCAGCCGGTCCTCGGCTGGAACGATCCCGCGGTCTGGGCCTCGCTCATCGGCGGCCTGATCGTTCTGGCGACGTTCATCGTCTACGAGTCAAAGGTCCCGGCACCGATGCTTCCCTTGAATCTCTTCCGCCAGCGCAACTTCGCCGTCGCCAACGCCCAGACGCTGGTGATGTACGGCGGGATCGCGATTCTCGGATTCTTCGTCACGATCTACCTGCAGCAGGTGGCCGGCTACAGCGCGCTGAAGTCGGGCGTCACCGGGCTGGTGCCGACGATCGTGATGTTCCTGCTCTCGGCCCGGATGGGGCGTCTGGCCGACCGCTACGGGCCGCGTCCGTTCCTGATCGCCGGCCCCCTGGTCGTCGCCGCCGGCTTCGCGCTGATGCAGCGCTACGGAACCTCGGTATCGCTGTTGGGCGACGTGCTGCCGGCGCTGCTGGTGTTCTCGCTGGGGCTCGCCATGACCGTCGCCCCGCTGACGGCAACGGTGCTCGCCGACGCCGACGAGGCCGACGCCGGCATGGCCTCGGCGGTCAACAACGCCATCGCCCGGACCGCCGCGCTGATCGCCGTCGCCGCCGTGGGCGCGGTCGTCTCGGCGTCCTACGCCCGGCTGCTCGACCAGCGGCTGGACCACCGCTTGCCGGCCTCGAGCCAGGCCGCGGTCACCGAGGCCAAGCGCCGCACGTTCGGGACGATCGACAGCCGGTCGGTTCCCCCCTCGCAGCGCGCCTTCGCCGCCCATGCTGCCGCCACCGCGTCCGAGGACGCGTTCCATCTTGCCGTGGGTGTTGCCGGCGGGCTGCTGGTGGTGGCGGGAATCGGCGGTCTGGCCCTGCGGGGCAAGCGCCAGACCGAGGTGCAGGCCGGGGGCTGTCCCGGCGGCCAGCTGGCCGGCCAGCCGATGGCCGCAGCGGACTGTGAGCCGGCTCCGGTGGCGGTCGCCAGCGCCAGCTGAGAGAGTAGACAGCCGACCGACCAAGGAGGGATGGGCATGAGAGTAGGAACCATCGGAGCCGACGTGAGGGAAGGCCCCAGATGAGGCGCGTCGCCGCGATCGCCCTGGCCGCGGCTTTTCTGGCTGCCGCAACCGCCGGCGCAGCCACCGCTCGCGCGCCCCAGGTCACTGCGCTGACCCCGGTCGCCCGGGGCTCGGATTACCTGGCTCTGGGGGACTCGGTCACGTTCGGCTACCAGGAGCCCAAAGTGGTGCCTGCGCCTGACTACCGGCGGGCCTCGAACTTCGTCGGGTTCCCCGAGCAGCTCGGATCGGCGCTGCACCTGAGGGTCACCAACGTCAGCTGCCCGGGCGAGACCTCGGGAAGCCTGATCAACACCTCGGTCCCCTCGCTGGCCTGCGAGAACGCGTACCGCCGGCGCTTCCCGCTGCACACCCGGTACACGGGCTCGCAGCTGACCTACGCCGTCTCCTTCCTGCGCAAGCACCCCGGCGTCCGGCTGGTCTCGCTGATGATCGGCGCCAACGACGCCTTTCGCTGCATCGCCAGGACCAAGGATGCCTGCGCCAGTCCATCGGAACGCCAGACGCTGCTGACCAACCTCAGCCGCGACGTCAAGCAGATTCTCTCGGCGGTCCGTGGCCCCGCTCACTACAAAGGACAGTTGGCGATCGTCAACTACTACTCGCTCAATTACGCGAGTGCGGCGGTCAACGGTCAGTCGCGCGAGCTCAACCAGGCCGTCGACTCCGCGGCACGGCCGTTCGGGGTGGTGTTCGCCGACAGCTACGGGATCTTCAAGCAGGCCTCGGTCCGCTTCGGCGCCAGCCCGTGCCTGGCCGGGCTGCTCACCCAGCTCGACGGCCTGGTCGGAAACTGCGGCGTGCACCCCACCTTCGCCGGCCAGGCGCTGCTGGCCCAGGCGCTGCTCAAGGCGATCCGGGTCTCCGGTCCGCAACCGTCGCTGCGGCTGCCGGCGCCGCCGCACCGGGGAGGCCTGGGGTAGTGACGGCCCACCAGGGTTCAGAGACCGAAATCGGCCCGGCTGCCCTCAGGGACCAGGTCACGGTGCTCGGGGTGGTCCGCGATGTATGAGCGCACGAACGGGCAGTACGGGAGCACCGCGAGCTCGCGGGCCCGGGCGTCATCGAGGGCGAAGCCGACCAGGCTGGACCCCAGCCCCTGACGCTCCACGGCCGGCGAGATCTCGGCGTGCATCATCGCCATGACCGCTTCAGACAGCCTGTAGGTGAGCAGGCCGACGGGCTGTCCGTCGACCGCGATCACGTAACGGTCGTCAGCGGGGAAGTCAGCGACTGAAACCTCGGGACTCACCGCGCCGATGCTATTCAACCGCACCGCTCAGCCGGCGAAGACGCCATCAGCGAGGCCTCGGTCGAGCACTCCGATCAGCCGCTGGTAGCTGTCCTCGAGTGAGATCGGCAGGCGAAACCCGCCTTCGGACTCAAGCAGCGTGAAGCCGTGGAGCGCCGCCCGCACCACGCGGACGGCGTGGATGGCCTCGTCGCCGCGAAGCGCATAGCCGTCGAGCACGGCCACGATCACCGCCACCAGCTCGCGTCCGGCGCTCGCCGCCTCGCCCGAGTCGTCGTCCGGAGCCCGCTGCATCGCCGCGTAGGTTCCGGGATGACTCCGCGCGTACTCACGGTAGGTTTCGGCAACGGCCCGCAATGCCGCCAGCCGGGAACGGCCCGCCGCGGCGACGGTGAGGGCCCCGGCCAGCTCCCGGGCGCCTCGCGCGCCGAGCCGCCGGCGCAGGTCGTCAAGGCCGGCGATATGGCCATAGAGCGAGGGGGAGCGAACTCCCAGGCGGTGGGCCAGGCGGGCCAGCGTCACCGCCTCCAGGCTCTCGGTATCGGCGAGCTCTGCCGCCGCGGTGACGACCGCCTCGGCATCCAGTCCGGCCCGGGGCATCAGCGCGCGGCGCGCCCGATCGCCGCGTCCATCGCCGGCCCGGGTGTGCTGACCGCGGGCCCATGGCCGACGACCATCAGCGCCGGCTCAAGCGCTCGCAGATCGCGCGCCGACTGCAGGTCTCGTGCCTTGTCGTAGGTCGCCATGGCGGCCAGCGGGAAGCGGAGGTAGAAGTGGTCGGAGACCTGGACGGAGCCAAACGAGGTGAAGACGTCGCCGGCGATCAGGGTCCGGTCGCGCGTATCCAGGAACGCGACGTGGCCGGGCGAGTGGCCGGGACTGGGTATCACCTCCAGGCTCCCCACCCGATCCCCGGCGTGCAGAAGGACGTCCGGAATGGTCTTGAGCTTGGGCCAGCTGCCGGTCAGCTTGCCCTCGACGACTTTCTCGCCGGCGTGGATGCGGGCGTCCACTTCGGGCATCAGCACGGGCACCTCGCTGCCGAACCGCTCCTTGAGCTCATCGACGGAGCCGACGTGATCGCCGTGGCCGTGGGTCAAGGCGATCCTGCGAATCGGCGCCCCGGCCCGCTCGGCGGCGGCGACCAGGTCGGCACCGCTCTTGGCCACGCCGGTGTCGACGAGCGTAAAGCCGTCGTCCTCGCGCACCAGATAGGCGTTGACGAACCGCAGCCGGGTGAGCTGGATGAGGCGGTCGTTGATCGGTGTGGTCTTCATTTCGAAGCTCCTAAGGGCGGTGGTTTCCTAACTGGATTAGGAATTTACCTAATGCTCTTAGGCTTGTCAAGTTCGTTCTAGCCTGCGGCCCGTGTTGAGGAGGCGACGCGCCACGCACAAAACCGGTCATTTCCCGGACCGCCTGCGGGCTAAAGTATCCGCGCCCTCGAGACGAGAAATGTGATCGATAGGGA
>DASXJY010000132.1:0-3035 GCA_036497115.1 Solirubrobacteraceae bacterium | reverse complement strand
AGGTGAAGCTGGGTTTGCGCCGTGAACGTCGCCTTGAGGACGAACGGGGACGAGGCGAATGGCGTCGGCAGGCCGAACACCAACCAGCACACGGCGCCGACCAGCAACGTGCCGATCACGCCGGCGGTGAGGTTGGAGACTCGGGAGCGGTGGCGCCTCATCCGCCGCTGGCCTTTGCCTGCACCGGCTGCTTGGTCTGCTCGGTGGCCAGCCCGAGGTTCCCGGGCGGGTTGCCGATCACCGGGCCGCTGCGCGAGTAGGGCTCGTTGCCGGCCGCGCATTCCGCCGGCTGACCGGGCGAGTCGGTGTTCGGATACGGGTTGGAGTGCAGGGGGCCGATCTCGCTCCCGGCCGGGCCCGGGTAGGGACGAGACGACGGCCCCGACTCGGCGCCCGGGGCGTTGGCGATCGCCACCTGAACGAAGCGCAGCAGGCCACCCTGCTTGACCCGGTCGCCGAGCACGCTCGACGTGTTGCGCAGGAACAGGGTCACGTAGTTGCACGAGGCCTGGACCGGGGTCAGGAAGGCCAGCGGCGGCTGCAGGCGCGAGACGGTGAGCGTCAGGCGATCGAGACCCTGCTGGACCGCCGGCGTGGCGCCGTAGCTCTGGAGCTTGCGAGCCAGGGCCACCGTGCGCTGATCCAGCTCGGCGGTCCCGGGAAGGGTTCGCGTCCCGATCGCGAACGCGTCGGCGAGCACCGGCGCGCTCTGCGGCAGCGTCGCCGCCCCGGGCCGCAGGTCCTTGAACAGGGCCGTGGCATCGACCAGGAAGGGGCGGATCACCGGGCTTCCGTTGATCGTCGCCTCGAAGGCCGGCGGGGTGTCGGAGATCGTCTCCTGCAGAGAGGGGACGGCGATCCCGGCCAGCGCGCGGAAGGTCGTGTTGAGGTTGCCAAACAGGGTGGCCTGGGTCTCGGCCACCGGCACCAGGGCCGAGTTGTAGCTCTCGAGGCCGCGGAAGAAGCCGGCCAGATCGGAGCGCGGGGAGGCCAGGTTGCGCGCCACCGGGCCGAGGTCGCGCAGCAGCGGGACGAAGGCTCCGATCGCGTTGTTGATGTCACTGCCGCGCCCGGCCAGTGCCTCGCCGAAGCCGATCGTCGAGCGCTGCACGCCGATCCGCGTCGGGGGGTTGAACATCGACAGCACCTGGTCGAAATCGACCTCGGATCCCGACTGGCTGATCGGCACCGTGGCCCCGTTGGCGAATCCCTGCTTGGAGTGGCCGGGCGTGATCTGCAGGTACTTGAGCCCGATGCTCCCCTTCAGCCGGACGGTGAACCTGGTGTCGACGGCAAGCGGCTTGACACTCTCGTACAGCTTCAAGTTCAGCAGCGCGATCGGGCGCCCCGACGCATCGCGCGTGGCGCTCACGCTGGCGACGGTGCCAACCAGCGCCCCGCCGATGCTGGCCTGGTCGCCCTTCTGCAGCTCGCTGGCGTTGGTGGCCTGAACGTGTAGCGAGTAGGTGGGTACGAACGGCAGACCGGCGGTGGCGTTGTAGGCCAGCGTAACGGCGACGATCGCCACCAGGACCGTCAGCGCCCCGATCAGGATCGGATTGCTGGCCAGGCTCGGCTCGCGGCGCCGGCCCTTCATCGGCGGTTCCCTACCAGATAGCCGATCAGGCCCTTCAGCGCCGCCGTGCGCCGCGACGTCGGCTGCGCCTTGTGCACGGCCTGGGTGACGACCTCGTCGCTGGCCTGACCAGCGGCGCTCGCCCCGCCACCCGAACCGCCGCTCGCCGACCCGCCACCCGAACCGCCGCCCGCCGACCCGCCACCCGGACCGCCGCTCGCCGACCCGCCGCCCGGCGCGCTCGAACCGCCGGCCGCGGTCGCCTGGGCCGCCGCCGCGCTGCCGTGCTGGAAGTTCGACGAGCAGCCAAGCTGCGGGCGGGTCACGTAGTCGGTGCAATCGGAGACCAACGGCTCGGCCCGGATGTAGTGGCTGAGGCTGTTGAAGCCGTTGCCGCCCACGGCTCCCGCGAACAGGAGCTTCATCAGCTGCTCGATCCCGCCGGTCTTCTGGATGCTGGCGGTGAGACGGTCAAGCAGCGCCGCGGTGGGAACGGCGGCGGACCCGAGCCTGCCCAGCCGCTGAGCGAGCGGCAGCGTGGCCACCAGCGCCGGTTGGGATTGCTGGGCCGAGGCGCCGAGGTCGATCAGCGACTTGCGCGCCGCGACGGCGAACGGGGTCAGGTTGGCGAACTGCCGGCCGACGGCCGAGGCGCTCTGTCCCAGGCTGGTCATCAGCGGCGTTCCCTGGTCGGCGAGCGAGCCGAGGTCGGCCATCAGCGGGCGCAGCTGGCGCAGGAAGGACGGGAACTCGGCGAACGTGCGTGAGATGTCGGCGGCCCGCTGGGCACTTGCCACCGAGGTCGTGTTGGCGTTGGCGACGAACCCGGCCAGCTGCTGGCGCTCGCGAGCCAGCGGGGTGAGGACCGTGTCGGAGTCGGTGGCCAGCTGGGCCAGCGTGTGGTTCTGGCCGGCCAGGATCTTGATCACCCGGTCGGTGTCTCCGAGGGCCGGGTTGGCGCGATGGATGACCGCGTTGAGATCGGAGCCACGCGCGGCCAGGCCGGTTCCGAACTCGTCGATGATCACCGCCAGCGACTGTCTGACCGGCTCGGTCGAGATGTTCTGGACGATGTCTGACTCGATCGGCGAGCTGGTCTGCGCCACCGGGAGCATGTGGCTGCCCGTCCCTGGCCCCTGCGTGATCTTTGGCAGCGGCGGAGCGCTGGCGGTGCCGGGGCTGCAGTCGACGTACTGCTCGCCGATCAGCGACTGGGGACGGATCGCGCAGGTGGCGTTGGCGTGGAAGGGGGCGAAGCGCAGGTCGTCGATGGCCACGGTCACCGCCGCCCGCTTGCGGTCGGTGACTCCGAGCGACTGGATGCTGCCGACGTTGGCGCCGGCCACCCGGACGTCCTCGCCGGCCACCGCGAACGACGCGTCGTCGAAGATGGCCCGGACGAGATAGGCCGGCCGCTTGTGCTTGGTCGCCGCGGTGGTGACCGTGAGGAATGCGCCGG
>DASXJY010000131.1:0-30314 GCA_036497115.1 Solirubrobacteraceae bacterium | reverse complement strand
GCTGGCGGGTCTGGCGGGCGAGCCGATCCGGGTGCTGGCGACGTGGAACCGACGGCCCCTGCCAGAGCCCGCCCGGGTGGACGTGAACACGCGGCTGGTCGAATGGATCTCCTACTCGCAGACCATGCCCCGGTGCGCGCTGGTCATCTGCCACGCCGGCCACGGGACGATGGTGCGCGCGCTCGCGGCGGGCGTCCCGGTCCTCGCGGTCCCCCACGCCGGCGACATGGCCGAGAACGCGGCTCGCGTCGACTGGGCCGGTGCCGGCGTCCGGCTGCCCTGGCCGCTGCTGAGCGCGCGAACGCTACGGCTGGCCACGCGGCGAGCCCTGAGCACCGAGTCGCTCGCCCACACCGCAGGCGAGTTGGCGGCCTGGGCGCAGGCGAACAGCGGCGCCGCCCGGGCGGCAGACCTGGTCGAGGCGCTGGCGCTCAAGCGTCGCGATGGCGGCGGACGAACGCGATGAGCTCGACGTCGTCGCTCTGCACGACGTCCACCGGCTCGCCGTAGCACGTGCACAGCTCGACCACGACTCGCTGCTCGCTCAGCTCAAGCGGGCGCCACACCGCCCCGTGCTCCTCCCAGCGCTCGAGCTCCTCGATCGTTGCCGGCCGCACCGCTTCAGCCCGAGTCGGCCGCGGCCCCGGCGGTCTCGCCCTTCCCGGGGCCTGGCCGCGGACCAGCGCCACTTGGGACCGGAGCCGGATGGGCCCGTGCCCACTCGATGATCCTCCCCGAGC
The DNA here is from genome assembly GCA_036497115.1 of Solirubrobacteraceae bacterium. Classification (GTDB taxonomy): domain Bacteria; phylum Actinomycetota; class Thermoleophilia; order Solirubrobacterales; family Solirubrobacteraceae; genus Palsa-465. Next base: position 29,574 of record DASXJY010000131.1, on the reverse strand, counting down.
CCTGGATCACCGTTCCGTCGTCGGTGACCAGCGCCGGCACCCAGTGGTTTCCGGTCATCTCCTTGACCGCCCGCCGTCCCGGGGTGAGATCGTTCACGGCACCGGTCAGCATCCCCCACCCATACGAGCGGATCACCTGCGGCCGGTATCCCGCCTCGACCAGCGCCTCGTGGGCCTCGCCGCAGGGATGGGCGTGCAGCGGCTTGGCGAGGGTCCAGGTTCCATAGCAGACGTAGAGCTTCATCGAAGTGACCGCTGCCTGCTCGGCGCGGGAAGCTCCGGGGGTGGGACTCGAACCCACAACCCTTCGGTTAACAGCCGAATGCTCTGCCTGATTGAGCTACCCCGGATTATGGTGTAATGCCTCTGGTGCCTGTCGGCGCCTACCCAGCGTTGCCTGGGACTGTATCGGGTAATACGACCGATCCGTCCTCGACCTCCGCGTGGCAATTGGAGCACAGGAGCACGCACTTGCTGGCTTCCGCGCGTAGAGCCTCGAGTGAGAGCGTGACGCCCTTGCGGCTGAGAGCAAATTGCTTCAACCCCGGATCCACGTGGTGAAACTCGAGCGCCCGTGCTCGCCTGTCATAGCCGCACAGGACGCAGCGACCGCCAGCCTCGGCAACCAACTGCTCCTTGAGCCGGCGGCGATGGCGCATCACTGAAGCCGAGCGACAGCGCACACAGCGGAAATATCCGCTGCCCTCGCGAACGAAGTCTGTATCTCCGTGCACTCGGCAGCGCAGCACAAGACGCTGGGGCTCGCTTTCCAATCCGGCGACGGCGGCTCGGACAGCGCTGCGGCGGGCAGCCAGAGCCGTCTCGAGCCCGTGCCGCTTGAGCCAGTGGCGCACCGTCGCCTTGCTGCGCTCGAGGCGCTCCGCAAGCTCGCTGATACTGAGCCCCTCGGCGACGAGCCCCCGCAACTGCTCGGGGTCAATTTCGCCCTTGGCAGCGTGCTTCTCGCGATTCACAGCCTCCAGGCCGTGCTTCTTCATCCAGTAGGCGACCGTCGACGGGTGCTTGTCGAAGCGCTCGGCGATTTTCTCGACGCTGAGGCCCTGTGATAGCAGCAACGCCAGCGATCCCTTGTCCATGTTCGATCCTCCTCCCAACCTCTCGTGACCGAACACATGTTCCCATCGCCGGCGGACGGAAAGGACCTCCTCAGAGAGTCTTTTCGAGCCTGGCCACGACCGCGCGGATCGCGTCTCGCACCGTCTCGCGCTCGTGGGCCAGCTCGCTGGTTCCGGCCCCGTGGCCCCGGGCCCGGATGATCGCGCGGTCAAGCCGGTCGCGCTCGAGCACGAGCCGGGCGTGCTCGAGACGTTCCTCGCTGGGGTCAGGCAGCCGGCCGGCCAGTTCTACGAGCCGGGCCATCACACGCGCGAACTCGTCGTCGTCGGCCGGGAGCGCCTCCAAGGGGGTGCGGGTGCGCCCGGACAGGTGGCGGGCGGCGCGGCGCATGGAATCGGCGGTCAGCAGCTGATCGACGTCGATCCGGCCCAGCGCCTCGGCGCCGAGCTCCGGAAGGGCGATGCACAGCGACAGAAACTCTCGCTCCGAGCGGGGGGCCCGCGGGGGGCCGGCCATCGCCTCGAAGGGAGGCGGCCCGCCGCCGTTCCCGGCCCCCGCGGCACGATCCCCGGCGCCGGCGGCGGCGCCGGCGCCGGCGGAGCTGACCGGCGCGCTGACCGACGACAGCCGCGAGCGCAGCTGCCCCTCGCTTAGCTCGAGGCGGCCCGACGCGCGGCGCACGAGGTCGTCGCGCAAGACACTGCCGGGGAGGCCTTCGAGCACCGGCGCCAGCTCGCGCAGAGCGAGCTCGCGGCCCTCCGCGCTCCCTGTATCGGCGGCGCCGAGGATCCGCTCGACCTCGAAGACCACGAACGGCACCGACGCCTCGACCCGAGCTCGCAGCGCGTCGGCACCCTCACGCTCGACCAGGTCGGCGGGATCGGTGGCCTCGGGCAGCCCCACCACCCGGAGCTCCAGATTGCGCCCGGAGGCCAGCTGGGAGGCCCGCAGCATCGCGTCCTGACCGGCGCGATCGGCGTCGAGGCAGAGCTCGAGCACCCGGACCACCCGCTCGAGCTCGTCGACCTGCTCCTTGGTCAGCGACGTACCCATGATCCCGACCGCGTTGCGCAGGCCGGCCTGATGGAGGGCCAGCACGTCGGTGTAGCCCTCGACCAGGATCATCCGCCCGACCTTGGCCGCCGGGCCGCGCGCCAGGTCGATCCCGAACAGGACCTCGCGCTTGTGATAGAGCTCACCGTCGGAGGTGTTGAGGTACTTGGCTCCGCCCTGGTTCTCGCGCATGCGGCGCGCGCCGAATCCGAGCACGCGCCCGCGGCGATCGACCGCCGGGAACATGATCCGCTCCCGGAAGCGGTCGTAGATCTGTCCGGGCCGGTTCTTGGAACGCTGGGCCAGGCCCGTGGCCAGCAGCTCCTCGTCGCTGTAGCCGGCGCGGCGGGAAGCCAGCAGCATCCGGTCCCAGGCGCTGGGGGCGTAGCCGACCCGGAACTCGCGCAGCGTTTCCTCGGTCAGCCCGCGGCCGAGCAGGTAGGTCCGGGCCGGCTGCGCTTCGCGGGCCTCCCACAGGTACCGCGAGTAGTAGGTGGCCGCCCGGCCCAACAGCGAGTGCAGCCGCTCGCGGCGCTCGCGGCGCAGCGCCGCGCCGGGGTCCTCGGCCTCGGTCTCGAGCCTGACGCCGAACCGGTCGGCCAGGGACTCCATTGCCGCCTTGAAGTCCAGGCCCTCGGTCTCCATCACGAAGTCAAACGGATCTCCCGAGGCCTGGCAGCCGAAGCAGTGGTAGTGCTTGCGGTCCGGGCGGACGTGAAACGAGCCGGTCCGCTCGTCGTGAAAGGGGCAGATTCCGAAGTAGCTGTCAACCCCGGCGCGGCGCAGCTCGGTCCGCGCCGATACCAGGGCGATCATGTCGACAGCCGCCAGGACCCGGTCCCGCGAATCGGCTGTGTAACGGCTCACGGCGCGAACGCGACCGGAACGCTGAGGGCCTCGAACATCCGGATGCAGTAGCGGTCGGTCATCCCGGCGATCCAGTCGGTGACCCGGGTGGGGAGGTCGACGTCGGCCGTGAGGGCGGGCAGCTCATCTGGGTGAAGGCAGTAGTGGTCAAACAGCACTTCGATCACCCGATGGATCTTGGCGTGCTCGCGGGTGGCGACGGGGCCGAGATAGACGTGGTCGAACATGAAGGTGCGCAGCTCCATCATCGCCCCGCCGATCGATTCACCCTGAGCGATGTCGCCGCGGCGCTCCGAGGTCTCCACGAGATCGTGAACCAGCGTGTCGATACGGCGCTGCCCGGTCTGGCCGAGCGTCTCGATCGCTCCCGCCGGCAGATCGCGGGCCGAGATGACGCCGGCTCGGAGCGCATCGTCGATGTCGTGGTTGATGTAGGCCACCCGATCGACGAGGCGGACGATCTTGCCCTCCCGCGTGGCCGGTTCGGCGGCCCGGCCGGAATGACTGACGATGCCGTCGCGGACCGGCAGGGTCAGGTTCAGGCCGAGGCCGTCGCGCTCCAGCGAGTCGACCACCCGCAGCGAGTGCTCGTGGTGCAAGAACCGGGACCCAAAGCGCTCGCGAAGACAGCGGTCAAGCGCCTCTTCGCCGACGTGCCCAAACGGCGGATGGCCGAGGTCGTGCCCGAGCCCGATCGCCTCGACCAGGTCTTCGTTGAGCGACAGTGCCCTAGCCACTGTGCGGGAGACCTGAGTCACCTCGAGGGTATGGGTGAGGCGGGTGCGGTAGTGGTCTCCGCTCGGAGCCACGAACACCTGGGTCTTGTGCTTGAGCCGGCGAAACGCCTTGCAGTGGACGATCCGGTCTCGGTCGCGCTGAAATGGCGTCCGCAGCCCGCAGTCGGCTTCCGGCTTGCGCCGCGACGCCGGATAGGAGCGGGTGGCCTGGGCCGAGAGCTCGGCCTCCTCGCGGGCCCGCATGCGCCGCTCGAAGGCTTCCGCCACCGGGCCTTCCGGATGGGCATAGCCGGTGGTCATGGTTTGATCGCTCACGGTTCGATTCTGACACCGCCACCACCGCCGGCGCGGGTGGTGTCACGAATTCGGCACGGAGCTCGACGGGTTCAGGCGGCCAGCAGGGGGCGGAGCCGCACGTGAGCGTGGTGCTCGGCGGTCTCGCCGATCGCTCGCTCGACCTGGCGCAGCGTACGGTCTGACCCGTCAGGCGCCTGGGCCAGCGGAGCGCCCAGCGCGGCGACCAGGAACCGGTAAGCATCCTCACCGAGCGGAAACGCCGCCGCCTCGCAGGCGCTGCAGACAACGCCTCCCGCCGCGCCGGAGAAACCCTGGAGGTGCTCGGTCTCGCCGCAGACCGCGCAGGCGGCGAGCTGAGGGACGATCCCGGCGGCGAGCAGCAGCTTGAGGCGAAACGAGAGCCCGTTGGCAGTCCGCGCTTGAGTGGCGTCGCCGTGGAGCAGCGCAAGCTCGTTGGCGAGCAGGCCAAACACCTCGGGATGGGGATCCGAGGTCTCGAACAGCCGCGCCACCGCATCGCAGGCCCTGGCCGCTGCGTCGAGCGTGGCCGCGTGATCGCGCAGCGCCGAATGAGCGGCCACGGTGTCGACGCTGGTCACCGTCAGCAGCTCACTGCGCCCCTCGTGCAGCACCGCGCGGACGTAAAAGAACGGCTCGAGCCGGGCGCCGAATCGGCTCCGGGCTCGCCGTGCCCCCTTGGCGATAGCACTGACTCGCCCGCGGGTAGGTGTGTAGAGATGCAGGATGCGGTCGGCCTCTCCATAGCGGATTGAGCGCAGGACAATCGCCTCTGTCTTCAGCGTGCCGGCCACGATTATGCTCCGCTAGACCGAGCTATACTTTCTGAAGCTATGAAGTCAGTCACCGTTTACACCACCGACCACTGTTCGCGCTGTGTGAGCGCCAAGATGCTGTTGGGACGCCGAAAGATCGCCTACCAGGAGATCAATTTGGCAAAGGACCCGGACGGTCGCGCCAAGCTCGCCGAGCAGACCGGGATGGTGACGTTCCCCCAGATCGTGATCGACGGGGAGACGATCGGCGGCTTCGACGAGCTGCTGGCTGCGGACCGGGCCGGCCGGCTCTCGCAGCTGCTGGCCGCCTGACTCCCCGACGGGGACGGGCTCAGGCCGGCAGCCGCCGCCGGCGAGGCTTGGGCTGGCAGTGCTCGCAGACGTAGGTACCGCGTCCGCCGACGACCAGCTTGCGGATCGTGCTCCCGCATCGCGGGCAGGGATCGCCTTCGTGGCGGTGGACCAGGAACCGGTCCTGGAAGGAGCCGCGCGCCCCATCCACGTGGCGAAAGTCGTCGATCGTGGCCCCCTTTGACTCGATTCCGTCCCGGAGCACCGCCTCGATCGCTTGGCGCAGCGCCTCGAGCTGGGTCCGGTTCAGCGTTCCGGCCGCCCGCAGGGGATGGATTCGGGCCCGAAACAGCGCCTCGTCGGCGTAGATGTTGCCCACGCCGGCGATCCGGCGCTGGTCGAGCACGAACGACTTGATCGGGGCTCGGCGCCCTCTGGTGACCTCGCGGAGGTGCTCGGCGGTGAAGGCGGGCGTCATCGGTTCGATCCCCAGCCGCTGCGACAGGTAGGCGTCACGGCCCGCCGCTCCCAGGGTCACGTGACCGGTACCGAACCGCCGCGGGTCGACGTAGACCATGCGGTGGCCGGCATCCAGCTCGAACCGCACCCGGGTGTGCAGCGGCTCGACCTCGGCGTCGAACAGCAGCGCCCCGGTCATCCGCAGGTGGATCAGCAGGTGCAGATCGCCCTCGAGCTCCCAGACCAGGTACTTGCCCGAGCGGGCGACACGCTGCACCCGGCGACCGCGCACCTGTCCTTCAACCACCGCCGGGGCGACGGGGCGGGTCCAGCGGGGATCCAGGATCTCCACCTCGGTGATCGTTCGCCCCTCCAGATGGGGAGCGAGCTGGCGGCGGATCGTCTCGACTTCAGGCAGCTCGGGCATCAGCGCTGACCGCCGCCCAAGCCTGCTGGCGACGGACTGGCCGCGCCGGCCATCACGCCCGCCTCGCCGCGACGAACGAGGCCCCGGGAAGCTCGTCGCACCGCGCTCCGGCCAGCCAGTCCAGTACCGACGCGCCGACATCGGCCAGCGGACCGTCGTGCCGGCGCGATCCCCCGCCGGCAAAGCGAGCCAGCAGGGGCGCGTACTCCCGGGTGTGATCGGTACCGGGCGAGGTCAGGTCGCAGCCGTGATCGGCGGTCAGCACCAGTAGGTCGCCGTCGCGCAGCAGCTCGAGCCATCGCCTCACGTAGCCGTCGATCTCGATCAGAGCGCGCTCGAACCCCTCGAAGTCGTGGCGATGGCCGTAGACCTGGTCGGTCTCGATCAGGTTGGTGAACACCAGACCGCCGTCCAGCGCCTCCAGCAACTCAGTTGTCTGCTCCAGGGCGCGGGCGTTGGTGGGACCGGAATGCTCGACGTCGATCCCGACCCCGGCAAACAGCTGGGCGACCTTGCCGACCGAGTGGACCTCGACGCCGTGCTCCTGCAGCGACTCCAGGTAGCTGGGCGACGGCGGACGCAGGGCGAAGTCGCGCCGGCCGTCGGTGCGCGCGAAGGCCCCTTCGGGCCCAGCGAACGGCCGGGCGATGACCCGGCCGACGGCGTGCTCGGGGGGCAGCTTGCCGCGCACCTCGGCACAGATCGAGTACAGCGCCTCGGGGTCGAGCACCTCGACGTGGGAGGCGATCTGGAGCACCGAGTCCTGGCTGGTGTAGACGATCAGGTCGCCGCTGGAAAGATTCTGGGCGCCGAAGTGCTCGATCGCCTCGATGCCATTATCGGGACGGTTGCAGACAATCCCGCGCCCGCTGGCCGCTCGCACCACGTCGAGCACCGGGGGCGGGAAGCCCGCCGGATACGTGGGCATCCGCCCGGCGGCCACCACGCCCATCAGCTCGCGGTGACCGGCGGTCGAGTCCTTGCCCGCGCCCAGGGGGTGAAGGCGCCCGTGAACCACCGGGGCCGGCGGCGGGGCGACGCCGTCGAGCTCGATGATCGCGCCGAGCCCCAGCGCCGCCAGAGCCGGGACCCGCAGGCCGCCGAGGCGCTCGGCGAGGTGGCCGAGCGTGTTGGCGCCGGCGTCGCCGTAGTCGGCGGCATCGGGCAGCGCGCCGACCCCGCAGGCGTCGATCACCACCACGAAGGCGCGCCTCACGCCGCGCCGCCTCCAACCAACGCCAGCGAGAACCCCAGTAGCACGGTGCGCTTCGTGGCCACCCCGCGATTCTGCCAGTCACCGCGGGCGACGCTGCCCTCCGCCGCCGCCCGCTCCACACGGGTTCGCCGCCGGCAGGGGCGAAACTAACGGTTAGGACTGACGGCCTGGGCGGGCGATCTGAGCCCGCGGGTGGGCGTCGAAGTACACGTCGCGCAGCCGATCGGTCGAGAGATGGGTATAGATCTGCGTGGTGCCGATGTCGGCGTGACCGAGCATCTCCTGCAGGGAGCGCAGATCACAGCCCCCGGCCAGCAGGTGGGTGGCGAAGGTGTGGCGCAGGGTGTGCGGGCTCATCCGGTGCTCAAGCCCGGCGCTGCGGGCGTGGCCCTGAACGATCTTGTAGAGCCCCTGCCGCGACAACCCGCCGCCCCGGAGGTTGACGAACACGCGCGACTCGTCGCGGATCCCCACGAGCTTGGGGCGCCCCCGCTCCAGGTAGTCCTGCAGCGCGGCGATCGCCGTGCGGCCGATCGGGACGAGGCGCTCCTTGGATCCCTTGCCGCGGGCCCGCAGGATCCCGGCCTCGAGGTCGAGCTGAGACAACTCCAGGTCGGTGGCCTCCGACGCGCGCAGTCCGCAGGCATACATCGTCTCCAGCAGGGCGCGGTCGCGCAGCGCGGCCGGTGTGCGGCCCCGGGGCTGCTCCAGCAGGCGGCCCACTTCGTCGCGACTGAGGACCTTGGGCAGCCGGCCCCGCGACCGCGGCGGGCGAAGCTCGGCCGTGGGGTCGTGGTCGATCAGCTGCTCGCGGCGCAGATGGCGATAGAAGGAGCGCAGGCAGGCGATCTTGCGCTGCAGCGTGGCCGGAGCCACCGGCGGCTTGGTCGCGTCGCCAGTGGCCAGCTCGGACACGAACGCGGCCAGGTCGGTGGGCCCCACCGTCAGCGGGTCCTGGTCGCGGCGGCCCAGGAACAGGCCGTACTGCTGCAAGTCGGAGCGGTAGGCGTCAAGCGTATTTCGCGACAGTCCCCGTTCGAGCTCGAGCGAGCCGAGAAAATCGAGGGTGAGGTCGGTGAGGCGGCGCTGGACCGGAGTGCTGGCAGTCGTGGCCATCATCTTTGGTATTCGCGTCGGTCCGCGCGCGTTCCTGCGGTTGGGCGCCGCCGTTCAGCCCAGCCCGGCGAGCGGGACGCCCGCCTGATCTGAGCCGGCTCAGTGGGAGCCGAGCTGCCCGCGCTCGAGCGCCAGAGCAAGCCAGAGCAGCGCGATCACCGTCTTTGAATCGCGGCTCTCGGCGATCGCCTGATCGACTCGGTGCAGCGGCCACGGGACGATCTCGATCCGCTCGTCCTCCTCCACGACCGCCGGTGGGGCATCGGACAGGCCCCGGGCCAGAAACCACCACACCTGCTCGTCGCTGAATCCGGGGCTGGTGTAGAAGACCTTGAGCTCCTCCCAGGAGCTCGCCTGCTTGCCGATCTCTTCGGCGAGCTCGCGCTTGGCCGTCTCCAGCGGCGGCTCGCCCTCGACATCGCGCTTGCCGGCCGGAATCTCCAGCGAATCGGGAAGCTCGGCCGCCTCCCGCGGCTGCCGCGTCAGCCACACGTGCTCGGAGTCGACGGCCAGGATGCCGACGGCGCCGGGATGCCAGACCTTCTCACGCGTTACCTCGTCGCCGTCGTCGTAGCGGAAACGCTCCACGCCGACGGTGACGATCGATCCCTTCCAGACGGTCTCTGAGTCGATGCGCTCAAACGGGCTCATGACACCAGCTCGGCCGTGGCCTCGTCGACGAGGGTGATCGCGATGTCCAACAGGCTCTCCAGCGCGTTGACGCTGATCCGCTCCCCGGGCTCGTGATTGCGCTCGGTGCCGTCGGCGAGATTGGTGCAGGAGAACCCGGCCGCCTCGAACGAGTTCGCGTCCGAGGCCCCCCCGGATGCGATCTGCCGGGGGTCATAGCCGCAGGCCCGGAGCGCCCGTTCGGCGACGGCCAGCTGCGGCGCGCGCGGCTTGGTGCGAAACCCGCTGAACATCCGCTCCACGTTCAGATCGAGGTCACACTCACCCGCGTTGGCGGCATCCTGGAGGTGATCGACGGTCTCGGTGGCGACCGCCGCCGCCCGTGTCTCATCGAGGCTGCGAACCTCGGCCTCGACTCGACAGCGCTCCGGGACCACGTTGATCGCGGTGCCGCCGTCGATCATGCCCACGTTGGCGGTCGTCTCAGCGTCGAGGCGGCCCAGCCGCATCGCGGCGATCGCGTTAGCCGCAGCGGCGATCGCGCTGCGTCCGGCCTCAGGGCGCACGCCGGCGTGGGCGGCGCGGCCGCGGAACTCGGCCACGATCCGGTAGAGGGTCGGCGACGCCACCACGATCTCGCCGATCGGCGTGGCGTGGTCGAACACGTACCCGAAGGCGCTCTGCAACCGCGCGACGTCGAACTCTCGAGAGCCCCGCAGCGATACCTCCTCGCAGACCGTGAACAGCAGCTCGACGCCGATCGGCGGAGGCTCGGCGGCCCGCCGGAGGCGGCGGGCGAGCTCGAGGACCACGGCCACGGCCGACTTGTTATCGGCGCCGAGGATCCCTTCGTTGGCGTTCTCCCAGTAGCCGTCGACGAGCACCGGATCGATCGGCTCCGCCGGAGGCACCGTGTCGATGTGGGCGCACAGCAGGATGCTCGCCTCCCGCCGGCCCGGGATCCGGGCGAACAGGTTGCCGGCGTCCGAGCCGACGGCGGAGGCGCTGTCGTCCTCGTGCACCTCGAGCCCCAGCGTCTCGAGCTCGGCGGCCACCCAGTCGGCGCAGGCGCGCTCGTGGCCGGAGGGGCTCGGGATCCGGCACAGGGCGGCAAACGTCTCGGCGAGGCGCTGGCGCTCGGTCTCAGTCGAGCGCCTCACCTCGGCACCACAGGCGACTGACCGTGACCCGGGTCGCTCACGATCCGGCGCCGCGCGAGACACTGATGTCTCGCTCGTCGCCTGCTGACGGCAGCGCGGGCTCGACGGGGGCGCGCTCGGACTGGGCCAGAGCGGCACCGACGAACTCCCGGAACAGCGGCGCCGGCCGCTCGGGACGCGACTTGAACTCCGGGTGGTACTGGGAGGCGACGAAGAACGGATGGCGCTCGGCGGCAAGCTCGATCGCCTCGACCAGCCGGTCGTCGGGCGAGGTCCCCGAGCAGATCAGGCCCACGGCCGCCAGCTTGCGGCGCAGGTGGTTGTTGACCTCGTAGCGGTGGCGGTGACGCTCGTAGACCACCGCCTCCCCATAGAGGGCGCGGATGCGCGTCCCGTCGTGGAGCTTGACCGGGTCGGCGCCCAGCCGCATCGTCCCGCCCATGTCGGCGATCTCCTTCTGCTCCGGGAGCAGATCGATCACCGGGAAGGGAGTCTCGAGGTCCATCTCGGTCGAATTGGCACCATCCATTCCGGCCACGTGGCGGGCGAACTCGCTCACCGCCACATGCATGCCGAGGCAGATGCCCAGATACGGGATCCGCTGCTCGCGCGCGATCTGGGCGGCGCGGATCTTGCCCTCCCAGCCGCGGCCCCCGAAGCCGCCCGGGATCAGGATCCCGTCGACTTCGTGTAGTCGCTGGCTGACCTCCGGCTCGCCGACAGACTCGGAGTCGACCCAATCGACCTCGACCTTGCAGCCGTGGTGGACGCCAGAATGGCGCAGCGCCTCGACGACGCTCAGGTAGGCGTCCTCGAGCTGGACGTACTTGCCGACCAAAGCGATCCGGACCGTGCGCTGCACAGCTCCCGCGCGGCAAATGATCTCCTCCCAGCCGCTGAGGTCAGGGGAGCCGGCCTGGAGGCCGAAGTGCTCACCGAGGATGAACTCGTCGACGCCTTGAGCGTTGAACACCAGCGGCACCCGGTAGATGTCATCGACATCGTAGGCGGACACGATCGCCTCGACCGGGAGACTCGCGAACAGCGCGATCTTGCGGCGGATGTCGGTCGACAGCTCACCTTCGGAGCGGCAGACCACCATGTCCGGGGCGATCCCGATGCGACGCAGCTCGTTGACCGAATGCTGGGTGGGCTTGGTCTTGAGCTCGCCGGCGTGGCCGATGTAGGGCACCAGGGTCAGGTGGATGAACATGCAGCGCCGCCGGCCCACGTCGACCGGGAACTGCCGGATCGCCTCCAGGAACGGCAGCGACTCGATGTCGCCCACCGTCCCGCCGATCTCGGTGACGACGAAGTCGACATCGCTGGAGTCGGCCATGAGCTTGATCCGCTGCTTGATCTCGTCGGTGATGTGCGGAACCACCTGGACGGTGGCGCCAAGATAGTCACCGCGACGCTCGCGGCGGATGACGGTGTTGTAGATCCCGCCGGCGGTCACGTTGGAGGCGCGGCTGGTGTTGGCGTCGGTGAAGCGCTCGTAGTGGCCGAGATCGAGATCGGTCTCCGCCCCGTCCTCGGTCACGAACACCTCGCCGTGCTGGTAGGGGGACATGGTCCCCGGATCGACGTTGATGTACGGGTCGAACTTCTGCAGCTGGACGTCGAGTCCCCGGGCGACCAGCAGGCGGCCGATCGAGGCGGCGGCGATGCCCTTTCCCAGCGAGGAAACAACCCCGCCAGTGATGAAGATGAAGCGCGTCTCGCCGTCGGCCATTCGATCTGTCTTCGAGTCTAACGGCGGCCTCGACGGAACCGATCCGCCCCGCCCGCGCCGGCAAGGCAAAACACGCTAACTGCGCCGACCAGCCGCATGCCGTCGCGGCAAAGCGCGCCGACGGCGCCGATCAGGCGGCGCGGAGAAGCTCGCGGGCGTGCTCTCCGGCGGCACTGTCGCCGGTCTCGCCCCCGAGCATCCGCGCCAGCTCGTCGACGACCCCGTCGCCCTCGAGCGTCGTCACCGTGGTCGTCGCCGGCAGGACGGATGAATTCTTGACGATCGTGAAGTGGCGCTGGGCCAGGGCGGCGACCTGGGGCAGGTGGGTGATGCACAGGATCTGCCGGCCCCGCGAGAGCTGGCGCAGGTGCTCGCCGACCGCGCGCGCGGTGTGGCCGCCGATGCCGGCGTCGATCTCGTCGAACACCAGCAGCGCCGACGGCTGCCGGTCGCCGCTCGGTTCACCGTGAGTGACGCTGAGCAGCGCCAGCATGACCCGGGAGAGCTCGCCTCCGGAGGCGACGTCTCGCAGCGATCCCGGCGTCCCACCGGCGTTGGGGGCGATCAGCATCTCGATCGCGTCGGAGCCGCGCGGGCCGCATCCGTCCGGGCGGGCGGTCAGCTCGATCTCGAATGTCGCGTCGGGCATCGCCAGCTCGGCCAGGCGGGCCCGCACCGCCGCCGCCAGCTTGGGGGCCGCCTGGCGCCGGGCCTGTCCCAGCCGCCCGGCCAGGCGATCGCGTTCGGCGCGGGCCGCGGCGAGCTCACGCTGCGCGGCCTCCAGTGCCCCATCGGCGTTTTCGAGCTCGTCGCGCCGGGTGCGGCACCGTTGCGCGTAGGCGAGCACGTGAGCGATCGAGCCCCCGTGCTTGCGCTCGAGGCGGGCCAGCAACGCAAGGCGCTCCTCCACCTCCTCCAGGCGCCCGGGCCCCCCGCCCGCCGCCTCTCCGGCCAGCCCCAGCAGGTACCCCCGGAGCTCCGCGCCGATGTCCTCAGCCTCGTAGCGCAGCGCCTGCATCCGCTCGGCCAGTGCGCTCAGCTGCGGGTCGATCGCCCCGGCGTGCTCGAGCTGCTGGGACGCCTGAGCGAGCAGCTCGGCGACACCGGCGCCGGCTTCGGGGGCGATCACCTCGGCCCCGGCCGCCGCGGCTGACTGCAGCGCCTCCACGTGGCGCAGCCGGTCTCGCTCGGCGATCAGCGACGCCTGTTCCTCCTCGTTCGGCGCCGCCGCGTCGATCTCGTCGAGCTCGAACCTGACCAGATCGAGCTCCCGGTCGCGGGCCCCGGCAAGCTCACGGAGCTCGGCGGTGCGCCGCTCGATCTCCCGGGTTTGCTCGTGGGCCGTACGCAGCGCGTCGCGCAGCTGGGCCTGTTTCGCGCCGCAGTAGGCGTCGAGCAGGTCCAGCTGGGCGGTAGAGAGCATCAGCTTGCGGTGCTCGTGCTGGCCGTAGAACGACAGCAGCCGGGGTCCCAGCTCCTGCAGATCGGCCAGCGTCGCCGACCGGCCACACACGTAGGCGCGAGTACGGCCGTCGGGCCACACCCGGCGGGCCAGCACGATCTCCTCGGCGCCGGTGGGCAGCCGCTCCGAGCCGGCGAGCTCAGGCGGGACCGCGAACACCCCCTCCACATAGGCCTCGGCGGCGCCGCGGCGAACGATTCCGCGACGAGCCCGGCCGCCCAGCAGCAGGTCCAGCGCATGTGCCAGCAGCGTCTTGCCGGCGCCGGTCTCACCGGTCAGCATGTTCAGCCCCGGCGCCAGCCGCAGCTCGGCGCGTTCCATCAGCAGCAGGTTCTCGACTCGCAGCTCGTAGAGCACGTAAACGGTCTACCAGGCGGCCCTGACGGACCGGCGATGTCAGAGCGGAGTGGCCAGCCGCCCGAACTTCTGTCGCAGTCGCTGATAGAAGGTCGTCCCCGGCATCTGAGCCAGCGCGCCCTGGTCGGCCACGAACCTTGCCTCCAGCCGCTCGGCGGGCTCAAGCACGCACATCGGGCGGCCGTCGACCGTTACGTCGACCGGCTCCTCCTGGGAGCGGTTGTGGACCGAAACGCGGTCGTCGGGGGCGACCACGAGGGTGCGAGCGGTCAGCGAATGCGGGGCGATGAACGAGACCACGTAGCCGTGCACTCCCCAGGCCATCACCGGCCCGCCGTTGGCCAGGTTGTAGCCGGTCGAGCCGGCCGGGGTGGCCACCACCAGGCCGTCACAGCGCACCCGCCCCACCTCGTCCCCCCCCACCCCGTACTCCAGGTCCGCGACCCGCTTGCCCTGCTGGCGGTGCATCGAGACATCGTTGATGGCCAGCCACCGCCCGCGGGCTCCCATCAGCTCGATCCCCGGCAGTGACATCACCTCGAAGTCGCCGGCCAACGCCCTCAGGCAGCCCACCTCGGCGTCCTCGGGGTCCACGGTGGCCAGAAACCCCATCTCTCCGAAGTTGATCCCGAACACGGGCACGCCGGTGCCGGCGTAGGTCCGCAGCGCGTTGAGGATCGTGCCGTCCCCGCCCAGCGCAAAGCACATGTCGACGGGGGCGTCGGCGGGGGCGTCAGTCCGGATCAACGGCCCGCCGTCAAGCCGGTGCTTGACCGACTCGATCGGATCAAACAACATCTCCACCCCGCGTTCGGCGGCCAGCTCCAGCAGCTTCGACAGCGCCGGCTGGGTCAGCTCGGGCCGGCGGTGGGTCATAACCGCGGCGGTGCGGATCGCCTTCACGGCTCCACCTGCCGCGCCGCCGCGGCCACGTCTGCCACCGCACGGCGAGAGCCCTCGCCCAGCCACACGAAGCTCTCGCGGTTGCCCTTGGGCCCGGGCAGTCCTGAGCTGGCGTAGCCGAGCACGGAGGCTCCGAGCTCGCCCGCGGCCTGTGCGACCTCGATCAGGGCCTGGCGGCGCAGCCCCGCGTCGCGCACCACGCCCCCCTTGCCGACCCCGGCTCGCCCGACCTCGAACTGCGGTTTGACCAGCACCAGCGCGTCGAAGCCCTCGGCGGCGCAACCCAGGACCGCGGGCAACACCTTGGCGACCGAGATGAACGAGACGTCGACGACGATCAGGTCCGGCGCGTAGGGCAGATCGCCCGCGCTCAGCTGCCGGGCGTTGCGGCGCTCGATCACGGTGACGCGAGGGTCCGTGCGCAGCCTCCAGTCCAGCTGCCCGTAGGCCACGTCCAGGGCGATGACGTGCCCGGCGCCGCGCTTGAGCAGGCAGTCGGTGAAGCCGCCCGTCGAGGCTCCCACGTCGAGGGCCCGCTGTCCGTGCACCGTGAGCCCGAGCGAGTCAAGGGCATTGGCCAGCTTGATGCCGCCCCGGGAGACGAATTCCGGGCCGCTGAGCAGCTCGAGCTCCACGTCCTCGGGCACCAGCTGCCCCGGCTTGTCGGCCCGCCGGCGCTCCGGGAGGAGCATCACCTCTCCGGCCAGTACCGACGCCGCCGCGCGGCTGCGGGAAGCGAACACCCCGCGCTCGGAGAGCAGGCTGTCGAGCCGAACACGCTTCATGGTGGGCGCAACGGTACGTGATCGTCCTCGGCCCCACCGGGCCAATGTCTAGCTGCTGGCCACCCCACTGCGCTCGGCGACCGCAGCCGCCACCCGCTCGGCGATCCGCTCGCCGGTGAATCCCACCTCGGTGTGCAGCAGCTTCGGGGCGCCGTGAGTCACGTAGCGGTCGGGCAGGCCGACGCGCAGGATGCGCGGAGCGATCCCGGCATCCGACAGGGTCTCCCACACGGCCGAGCCGAATCCGCCGGCCAGGACGCCCTCCTCGACGGTGACCAGCAGCTCGTGCTCAGCCGCCAGCTGGGCGGCCAGCCCGGCGTCGATCGGCTTGGCGAAGCGGGCGTCGGCGACGGTCACCGCGATCCCGTGCGAGGCGAGGATCTCGGCCGCCTCCAGGGCCTTGGCCACGCCGGTCCCGTAACCGAGCAGCGCCACCCGGGCGCCTGCGCCGGTACCGCTCGTCCGCGCCTCGCGCAGGATCTCGCCGGTACCGATCTCGATCGTCTGGGGCTGGCCGGGGAGCTTGACCCCGGTTCCCGCGCCCCGCGGATAGCGCAGCGCCACCGGTCCGTCGTCGTAACGCAGCGCGGTATGGAGCATGTCGACCAGCATCGCCTCGTCGCGCGGAGCCATCAGGACGATGTTGGGCAGGCAGCGCAGGTAGGCGATGTCGAAGGCGCCGTGGTGGGTCGGCCCATCGTCGCCAACCAGGCCGGCCCGATCCATCGCGAACACCACGTTGAGCTTCTGCAGGCAGACGTCGTGGACGATCTGGTCATAGGCGCGCTGCAGGAAGGTCGAATAGATCGCGGCCACGGGCTTGGCGCCCTGGAGAGCCAGTCCGGCGGCGAACAGGATCGCCTGCTGCTCGGCGATGCCGACGTCGAAGTAACGGTCGGGAAGCTCACGCTGGAGGATGTTCAGCCCGGTACCGGAGTTCATCGCCGCGGTGATCCCGATCACCCGGTCATCACGGCGGCACTCGCTGACCAGGGCCTCCCCGAAAACCTGCGTGTAGGCGGGCGGAGCGGCGCGCCCGAGCTTGGCTTGAGCCTGTGCCGGCGCGCCGTTGGCAATCGAGTTCGGCTTGGCGGCGTGCCACTTCTCCATCCCCTCCAGGCCGCCCTCCTCGGCAGGGGCGAAGCCCTTGCCCTTGACGGTGGCGCAGTGCACGACCACGGGCCGCTCGGCGGTCAGCGCCTCGCGAAGGGCTCGCCGCAGCGCCCTGACGTCGTGCCCGTCGATCACCCCCATGTAGGCGAAGTCGAGCTCCTCCCACCACAGGCCGGGGGCCCAGAACGCCTTGATCGACTCCTTGACATGCGGCCCCAGGCGCTCGAAGGCCGCTCCGATCCCGGCCGGGAGCTTGGTCAGCCCGCCCTCCACCCCCTCCCGGGCGTGCCACAGCTTGGGATTGAGGCGGACCCGATTGAAGTATCGCGACATCGCGCCGACATTCGGCGCGATCGACATCCCGTTGTCGTTGAGCACGACGACGATCGGCGTGCCCTCGCCCCCGGCCTGGTGGACGGCCTCAAACGCGACCCCACCGGTCAGCGCGCCGTCACCGGCAACCGCCACCACGTGACCGTCTGGCCCGTGGCCGCTGCGCATCGCCTCCTTGATTCCGACCGCGTACCCGATTGAGGTCGAGGCGTGGCCGGCGCCCATGATGTCGTGCTCTGACTCGCCCACCGAGCAGAACGGCGCCAGCCCCTGGTACTTGCGGATCGTCGACAGCTGGTCGCGGCGGCCGGTCAGCACCTTGTGCGGGTAGGCCTGGTGGCCGACGTCCCAGAGGATCTTGTCCCGGGGGGAGTCGAGCAGCGAGTGAAGCGCCACCGCCAGCTCGCAGGTGCCGAGGTTGGCGCCGAAGTGGCCGCCGATCTCGCCCACCGTGTTGATGATGTGCTCGCGAACCTCCTGGGCCACCTGCTGCAGCTGCTCGTCGGTCAGGCCGTGCAGGTCCTGCGGCCGGTCGATCCGTGGCA
Organism: Solirubrobacteraceae bacterium; assembly: GCA_036497115.1. GTDB lineage: Bacteria > Actinomycetota > Thermoleophilia > Solirubrobacterales > Solirubrobacteraceae > Palsa-465. The sequence continues at coordinate 12,217 of DASXJY010000131.1, read as the reverse complement.
AGAGAGGTGTCATCAATAGCTCCGGTTTGCGATGAAGTCCGTGATCTGCTCGAGCTCCGAGGCCGCCGACGCTGCGGAGTGCAGCGTCCCGCGCGCCCGTTCGTGCGATTCACGGGCCAGCTTACGGGCACCGTCGAGGCCGAATTCGGTCACGTACGTGCGCTTGCCGAGTCGCTCATCGCTGCCCTGCTGCTTGCCGAGCGCCGCTTCCGATCCGGTCACGTCGAGGATGTCGTCGACGATCTGAAAGAGCACGCCCAGCTCGCTCGCAAAAGCTCGGTAGAGATCGATTGTGTCAGGTTTGCTGCTACCCGCGAGCAGCAGTACACACTCGATACTCGCGGCGATGAGCCGCCCGGTCTTGAGCTCGTGCAGGCGCCGCAGCCCCGCCGCTCCGGCCGGCGCGGTCTCGGCCACGTCGAGGTATTGGCCGCCCACCATGCCCTGCACGCCGGTTGCCGCCGCCAGCTCGCAGCTGGCCGCCAGCAGCGCCGCGGGCTCGGCCGGCTGCTCTGACAACAGCAGTCGAAAGGCCTCGGCATAGAGGCCGTCGCCGGCCAAGATGGCCACGTCCTCGCCGAACATCTTGTGGCAGGTCAGCCGTCCGCGGCGCAGGTCGTCGTCGTCCATCGCCGGCAGGTCATCGTGGATCAGCGAGTAGGTGTGGATCAGCTCGAGCGCCGCCGCCAAGGGAAGCACCGAGGCCGGTTCGATCCCGATTGCCGCCGCGGTGGCCAGGGCCAGTACGGGCCGGATCCGCTTGCCCGGGGCCAGCAGCGAGTAACGCATCGCCTCCTCGAGCCCGACGGTGGCGAATTCGGTCGAGAAACGGAGCGACTCGAGGTATCGCTCCACCTCGCTGCGCAGCGCCTCCGGGTAGGCCGCCGGCGGCTTGGAGGCGGCAGGAGGCACTGGTGGCTCGATTCGCGAACTCCCCAGTGGCGACACTAGGAGGCCGGCAGCGGGAGCTGACCGGGCAGGTCGGGCAACGGCTCGAGCGCCGCCCGCGCCTGCTCGTCGACCTGGGCGCTCGCCTCGGAGGCCAGCCTGGCGCATTCCTCGATCAGCGACAGTGCCGCCTCGGGGGCGAGCTCGCCGGCCCGCAACCGGTCGGCGGCGTCGTTGAGCGCAGCCGCCAGCTCGATCAAGGCATCGGTCACCGACGGAAGGTTAGCGGGCAGCGTCAGCCGTCGAGCGCGGCGTTGACCAGCATGTCGGCGTGCGCGTTCTCGGCTCGGGGCACGTTGCGGATCTGCCAGCGGTCAAATCCCCGTAGGGCGGCCGTGGCCTGCAGATACAGAGGCCGCAGCGCCGGGTGCTTGACCTTGTAGGCGCCCGTGAGCTGGCGGGCCACAAGCTCGGAGTCGCCGATCAGCTCGACCTCACGAGCGCCCAGCGCCGCCGCGCGCTCCAACCCCCGCAGGACCGCGCGATATTCGGCCACGTTGTTGGTGGCGGGGCCGATTCGCTCGGCCAGCTCTTCGATCACTGCGCCGTCGGGCTGTGAGATCACCACTCCGATGGCGGCCGGTCCCGGGTTGCCGCGGGCGCCGCCATCGACGTGGAGGACCAGCCTGACTGCGGGCGCGAGCTCGGGCGGGGTCAATCGGTGGCCAGCTCGGGCAGCTCGCCGGGGATCCGGGGGCGGCGGCGGTCGCGGACCTCGCGCTTGCCCCCGCCCGACGCGACCCCTTCGCGACGCGAGGATTTACGCCGGTCGATGATCACGGTGACGTTGGGATCGTCGGCGTAGTAGTCGGTCAGTTTCCCGAGCAGATCGTCGGCGAGGGCCAATGGCACGACGCAGTAGATCACCGCCGGGATGCTATTCGACGTCGCCGGGCGAGACCCGTCGAACGTCTGTCTAGGCCAGCGACAGCATGCCGCGGTCGTCGGCGACCGCGTTGGGCTGGCGCTCACCGGGTTCGAGCTCATCGAGTTCGTATCCCTGGCCGGCGACCCGGACGCTGGGGATCTCGTCGGAGAGGTCGACCTCGTAGCGATACCAGCAGAGCTCCCAGGCGAGCAGCAGCCCCACCGCCGAGGGCATCCCCGGCGCCGGCAGCACCGACACCTCGGGCAGGCCCAGCGACCGCGCGATGCCGGCGACGGTGCGCGGATGCTCTGAGGAGTTAAACAGCGCCACCGCGGATGAGATCTTGTGCTCGGTGCTGGTGGGGACCGCGCGGACATGGCGCGGCTCGCGCAGCGGCGTCGCCTTGCGCCCGCCACCGTTGCGCCCCGACCCGTCCGACACCCCGGCCGGTGGCGACTGCGGACGCGGGGCCGGCTGGCGCGGCAGATCGTCGCCGCCGGGCGAGGCGGGCTCGCCGTCCTGCACCGCTTCGCGCCAGCCTCTGAACCGACTCAGCAACGAGCGGCGGCGGTCAACACGAGCGCCGCGCTCCTCGTAATCCGGGACGGTTCCCTCGCGCACCCAGCCGCCGTGCAGCGCTCGCGGCGTGCACAGCTCGCACACCGTCTGGCGCGCGCCGCCGCTGACATAGACCTCGGCCCGCTCTCCGCGCAGCAGCGTCCGACCGCAGACATCGCAGGCCGAATGGGCGATCGAGGTGCTGATCGACTTCGTGCTCACCGCTGCGAGCCTACTACGCCTTCACGGCTTCCCGTTCTGCCCGGGCCTCTTCGACCAGCTTGCCGGCCAGGTGGCCGGGCACTTCCTCATAGCGGGCCAGCTCCATCCCAAACTCTCCCTGGCCTCCGGTGATCGAGCGCAGGTCGGGGGCATAGGAGAGCATCTCGGACATCGGGACCTCGGCCTTGATCTCGGTCATCCCGGCCCCGGCGGGCTCCATCCCCAGGGGCCGGCCGCGCCGGGAGTTGAGGTCTCCGATGACATCACCCACGCTGTCCTCGGGCACGTTCACGGTGACGGTCATGATCGGTTCCAGCAGCACTGGAGCCGCCTGCTCCATGGCCTGCTTCATGGCCTGTGATCCGGCCACCTTGAAGGCCATCTCAGAAGAGTCGACGGTGTGGTAGGAGCCGTCGTAGAGGCGGACCCGCACGTCCTTGACCGGATAACCGGCCACCACCCCCTCCTGCATGGCCTCGTGCACGCCCTTCTCGACCGCGGGGATGAAACCCGACGGGATCACCCCGCCCTTGATCGCGTTGACGAACTCAAAGCCGGTGGCGTTGGTGGGATCGTCCAGCGGCTCGATCTCGATGTGGCAGTCGCCGAACTGGCCGCGGCCGCCGGTCTGCTTCTTGTGGCGGCCGTGCGCCTTGGCCGACGATCGGATCGTCTCCCGGTAGGGAACGCGGGGCGGCTTGAGCGTGACTTCCACCCCGAAGCGCGACTTCAATCGCGTCACGATCACCTCTACGTGCACCTGGGACAGGCCGGCCAGGATCTGCTCGCCGGTCTGCGCGTCGCGATGCAGGTCGATGGTGGGGTCCTCCTCCTGCAGACGGCGCAGAGAGGTGAAGACCTTGTCCTCGTCGCCCGATGACCCGGCTCCCCCGATCGCGAACGCCATCACCGGACTGGGGAGCTTGATGCTGGGCATCTCGATCGGCTCGTCGCGGGCGGCCAGCCAGTCGCCGGCTCGAGTCTCCTTGAGCTTGGCCACCGCCCCGATGTCGCCGGGGCCGAATTCGGTGGTGTGGCCGGTCTGGTTGCCCTCGAAGGTCACCAGCTGGCCGATCCGCTCCTTGTTGTGGGTGCGGGTATTGAGCACCTGGGAGTCCTGCTTCATCACGCCCTGGTAGACGCGGAACAGGTTGATCCGGCCGGCGAACGGGTCGGCGCGGGTCTTGAACACGTAGGCGAAGAGCTCCTTGTCCTCGTCGGGCTCCAGTGTCAGCTCGCCCACCTCCAACCCGCCGTGCTTGACCGGCGACGGCAGGTCCTCGACGATCGCGTCAAGCAGCCGGTTGGTGCCGAGGTTACGAGTAACCACCCCGCAGGTCACCGGAAACAGCGCGCCGTGGTTGGTGCCCTCCTTGAGCGCGGCGACGATCTCCTGGTGGGAGATCTCTTCGCCCTCGAGGTAGCGCTCCATCAGGGCATCGGAGGTCTCAGAAACCTCGTCCATGAGCTTCTCGCGGTACTCCTGGGCCTGGGCCTGGAGCTCGTCGGGGATCGGGATCTCACGGCAGTTATCGCGCCGGGGCGGGGTCGAGTTCTCGTAGCTGTAGGCCTTCATGTCGACGAGGTCGATGACGCCCGAGACCTCGTGCTCGGAGCCGATCGGGATCTCGGTGGCCACGACGTGCTGGCCGAAGGAGGTCTTGAGCGAGTCCAGAGTGCGAAAGAAGTCGGCGCGCTCGCGGTCGAGCATGTTGACGAACACGAGCCGGGCGAGATCGAGCTCGGCGGCGCGCTGCCACAGCCGCGCGGTGTGGACCTCCACCCCCATCACCGCGTTGACGACGAACACCGCCGACTCGCACACCCGCAGAGCGCCCAGCGCGTCGGCGACGAAGCTCGAGTCACCCGGAGTATCGACCAGGTTGACCCGGCGGTCCTGCCACTCAAACGAGCTCAGGGACGCCGAGATCGACATCTGGCGCGCCTTCTCGTCGGGGTCGGTATCAGAGACAGTCGATCCATCGACCACGGACCCGAGCCGGTTGATCACGCCGGCTCCGAACAGCAGCGCCTCGTGTAGCGACGTCTTACCACTGCCACGGTGGCCCACCAGGGCCACGTTGCGGATCCGATCCGCGGCCTTGTGCATGGCTGTCTCCTCTCGCTCGAACGTCGAAGAAACGACCTTACAGTGTGAGTGGTTTCAGTGGCGCCCCTGCGGGCGCGGCGCGCGGCTCAGTCGAGCTCGGCGACCAGCTTTGACCGCAGCCTCAGGACCGCCTTGGTGTGCAGCTGCGAGACGCGTGACTCGGTCACGCCGAGAACCTCGCCGATCTCCCGCAGTGTCAGGTTCTCGTAGTAATACAGAGCCACCACCAGCTTCTCGCGCTCCGGCAGCGCGGCGATGGCGTCGGCGATCCGGTCTCGCAGCTCTGACTCGTCGACCAGGACCTGAGGATCGGGGGCTCCGCGGTCGGCGAGCGTGTCCAGCAGCGACACCTGATCGCCGCTGGCGTCGGAGACGTTCCACAGTTCGTCGAGAGCAACGATCGTGGAGTTGGAGATCTGCAGCAGCGCCTCCTGGAATTCCTCGCCGGTGATCTCGAGCTCGGTTGCCATCTCCTCGTCGGTGGGCGCGCGCTGCAGACGGGCTTCGAGCTTCATGTTGACGCGCTCGAACTGCCGGGCCCGGGCCCGCACCGATCGCGGCACCCAGTCGAGCGTCCGCAGCTCGTCGATGATCGCTCCGCGGATGCGGGTGATCGCGTAGGTCTCGAACTTGATCTCACGTGACAGGTCGAAACGCTGGATCGCGGAGATCAGGCCCCCCAGGCCGTAGGAGATCAGGTCGGACTCCTCGACGTGCGCCGGCAGCCCCGAGCCCATCCGGCCGGCGACGTATTTCACCAACGGTGAGTAGGCGACAACGAGACGCTCGCGGGCACGTTCGTCACCGGAGGTCTTGTAGCGCCTCCAGAGGTCGTGCAGCTCAATCGCTTTGACGTTGGTTTCCAGTGCCTGCCCCAGTTTATGGTGTCACGCCCGTGGATGTGCGCGCTCATAGGCTGACCGGAGACGCGCCGACTCTACCCGAGTGTAGACCTGGGTCGTAGAGATACTTGCGTGGCCAAGTAATTCCTGAATCGCCCGCAGGTCGGCGCCTCCCTCCAGCAGATGCGTGGCAAACGAGTGGCGCAAGGCGTGCGGATGGGCCTCGGTCAGCGCCGGGGCGCGGCCGGCCGCGAGCCGCGACCAGGTCCGCAGCCGCCGCCTGACGTCGGAGGTGCCGAGCCGCCGGCCGGACTTCGACAAGAACAGCGCCGGCTCGGGACCGACCGCCAGCACCGGGCGGGCGCGCTGCAGATAACGCTCAAGCGCACGCAGCGCGTGCTCGCCGGCGGGGACCAGCCGCGTCTTTGACCCCTTGCCCTCGACCCGCACCGCTTCGGCGTCGAAGTCGACCGAGTCGCGGTCGAGCGTCACCAGCTCCTCGGCGCGGAGGCCCGAGGCGTAGGCGAGCTCAAACAGCGCCCGGTCGCGAAGCTCAAGCGGCGTGGTGGCGGGGATCCGGTCCAGGAGTTGCGCGATCTCATCCGCTTTGAGCACGCGGGGAAGGCGCTGGACGCGCTTGGGCGAGCTCAGCAGCTCCGCCGGGTTCTCGGTCCGCTCGCCGCGCTCGATCTCGGTCCGGAACAGGCTGCGCAGTGCCGCCAACTTGCGGGCCACGGTCGATGGTGCGCGTCCCTGCTCGGTGAGGCCGGCCAGGTAGCGGCGCAACGCCCTGACGTCGACCGTGGCCGGCGCCAGCTCCCGGGCCCCCGCCCAGCGCGCGAAGTCCAAGCCGTCTCCGGCGTAGGCGCGCCGCGTCTTGGCCGCCACCGCACGTCGGCGCAGATCGGCGTCAAATCCCGCCAGCGCCCGGTCCCAGGACCGGGACACCTCGGGCTCAGGAGCCGCTGCCGGATGCGGGGAAACCGTCATCTGGAAGCTGCTATTCGCCATCCCCGCTGAGACCCCCCTTTCCGGTCAACATCCGCGGCCCGCCCCGCCGTCAGCCCCCCAGGGGCCGCCCCAGCCTAGGTGACGTGAACCAGAGTCCCGACCGGCGTGTAGGGGTAGACCTGAGCGGCAACCGAGTACGGCATCTCGACGCAACCCAGGCTCTGCGGCGAGCCGTACTGCGCCCGCGTGAACCCATGGAGCGCGTCGCCGCCGTTGAAGTAGCTGACGTCGGGGATGCCCGGGTCGCTGTAGTGGCTGCCGTCGGGATTGGTGCCGCTCATCGTGGTCACCGGAAGGTGCTCGTAGACCGGATAGGTACCGGTCGCGGTCGGCGCCGAGGCAATTCCGGTGTTGACCGGGGTCCCGCCGATCACCGTCCGGCCGTTATGCCACAGCGTCAGCGACTGCGATGACTCGTTGACGGTGACGAACGAGTAGCCGAAGCTCGAGCGCTTGCCGTGTACGACGGCGCCGATCAACGACTTCCAGACCGCCGGCCCGGCGACGCCGTCGGCGAGCAGGCCGTGGTCGTTCTCGAACGCCATCAGGGCGCCCTTGGTCACCACGCCGGAGGCTCCGACCTTCCAGAACCCCTTCAGCTCCGAGGGAACGTTGTGATAGCGCCACACGAAGTGGCCCCGCGGGGCCTTGATCGCCGCGGCCTCCTGTTCGGCCGCCGTCAGGCCGACCCCCGAGCCGCCGGCATATTTGAACTTCAGCGGCAGGTAGTTGAGCAGCGACAGGATCTGCTGCAGGCGGACCGTCGAGCCCGGCGGGACGGTCCAGCCGCCGGTGCCCCCGACGATCTTGACGCCATGGGGAAGCGCGACGTTTACCCTGGCCCCGAGGCCGTAGCCGTAGCCCTCAGGACGGAACTGGATGGCGTGGGCGTTGACCTGATGCCACGTCCCCTGGGTGGTCGGCGAGACCGGCGGCATGTGCGTGCCGAGCGCCTTGCCGACCGTCTTGGAGAAGGTCAGCGTGATCGGCGTGCTCGGCTTGATCTGAGCTCCCGGGGCCGGGCTGGCCACCGCCGTTGCGGCGCCGCCGGCCGGGAACCAGCTGACCGCGGCCTGCTTTGACTTCTCCCACGAGCGAGGCGCGGCGGCCACGAAGATCGTGCCTGCCGCCGCCGTCCGGGGAAGCGTCACCACCGAGCGGGGGCCGCCGAGCACGTGGCGACGCAGGTGGCCCGACGCGCCGTAGGAGATCGCCTCGACCGGCGCCTTGAAGTGCAGCCGCAGCGGCGAGTGCCCGCCGAGCGTCAGGTAGTGCGAGCGCAGGCTGGCCACCGGGGTGGTCATGGTCAGGTGGAGCTTCTGCGTGCTGCCGGCCAGCCAGGAGATCCAGCCGGGACGTTTGACCACGACGTCGACCGTGAGCTGCTGATTGGCAGCCACCAGGCTGCGGGGATAGATCTTGTCGCCGCGGATCTCGACTGGGACCGGTGTGGAATGGGGCCCGGTGACAATCGTGGCGCTCTTGATCGAGCCGCCGCCGAGCGGCATCCCGACCTTGGCGATGGCCTCTGAATCGGTGGTCAGGCTGGCGTGGGCGGAGGCCAGGATGAGGGCCCCGGCCCCGAGGATCGCGAGCACGAGCAGCACCAGGCCGCCGGCGATATACCGGCCCCGTCCGCGCCGTCGGGGGGACGAGCCCGTCGCCCCACGGAGCTTCTCGTTCGAGCGCTCGCCAACCGGCGTGCGCAGGTACGAAACGTTCGCCACGCGCGAAATGCTACCGACCCGGACCTTCGGATCAAGTTAGTGAGAGCCCGGCGGCGGCTCTGCAAGCCGCGTTGCAGCTCGTCGCGCTGCCGAGTCCGGTTGCGTTCGCCCACCCCTCCGGGGGCCGACCGGAGGCTCCGCGGCCCCGGATTTCGGGGGGTTGGCGCCCGCGATCGAGCGCCGCCCGCGAGACGATCAGCGGGTGACGGCTCCCTCGGCGGCGCTCGAGACGAGCCTCGCATATTTGTCCAGGGCCACGCCGGGATATGGCCGTGACGGTGCCTGGTAGCGCTCGGCGCGGGCGGCCAGCTCGTCGTCGGAGAGCGCGACGTCGAGCCTGCGGCGGGTGACGTCGAGGGTGATCTCGTCACCGTCGCGAACCAACCCGATCGGCCCTCCCCGGACCGACTCCGGCGCCACGTGGCCGGCCATCAGCCCGCGGGTCGCTCCGGAGAAGCGCCCGTCGGTGATCAGGGCCACATCCTCGCCGAGCCCCTCTCCGACCAGCGCCGCGGTCACCGCCAGCATCTCGCGCATTCCGGGTCCCCCGGCCGGTCCCTCGTTGCGGATCACGATCACGTCGCCGGGCTTGATGTCCCGGCCGGTGACGGCGGCCATCGCGTCCTCCTCGGACTCGAACACCCGGGCCGGGCCGGACTGACGGCGCCGCTCGTAGCCGGCGAGCTTGACCACGCAGCCGTCCGGCGCCAGGTTGCCGTGCAGGATCGCCAGGCCACCGGTCTCCTTGAGCGGGTTCGAGAGCGGGCGCACAACCTCCTGGCCCTCGGCTTCCCGGGCCTCGGCGGCGTGCTCGCCGACCGTGCGACCGGTGACCGTGATCGCCTGCTCGTGCAGCAGCCCGGCCTCCTGAAGGCGCTTCATCACCAACGGCACGCCGCCGGCCTCGTAGAGGTCGGGCGCGACGAAGCGGCCGCTCGGCTTGAGATCACACAGCAGCGGGGTGCGCTCGCTGATCTCGTGGAAGTCGTCGATCTGCAGCTCGATTCTCATCTCCTTGGCGATCGCCAACAGGTGCAGGACGCCGTTCGTCGAGCCACCGCTGCAGGCGATCCCCGCGATCGCGTTCTCGAGGCTCTCCCGGGTGATTATCTGGCTGGGGCGAAGGCCGCGACGCAAAACGTCCATGACCAGCGCGCCGGCCCGCTCGGCGACCTGCTCCTTGTGGGGGTCCACGGCGGGAACCATCGAGAATCCGGCCGGTGAGATGCCCAGCATCTCGAACGCCATCGCCATCGTGTTGGCGGTGAACTGGCCGCCACAGGCCCCGGCGCCGGGCGACGCCACGTCCTCGATCTCGGTCAGCTCGTCGTCGCTGATCCGACCCGCGGCGTGGGCGCCCACGGCCTCGAAAACCTCCTGGATGGTTACCCGCTCGCCGCGGTAGTGACCGGGGAGGATCGAGCCGCCGTAGAGCATCACGCTCGGGACATCAAGCCGGCACAGGGCCATCACAGTGCCGGGGATCGTCTTGTCGCAGCCGCTCAGCGCGATCACCGCGTCGAACATGTGAGCGTCACAGACCAGCTCGATCGAGTCGGCGATCAGCTCCCGGCTGGCCAGCGAGGCCCGCATTCCGGCCGTCCCCATCGTGATCCCGTCGGAGATCGCAATCGTGTTGAGCTCCATCGGGGTGCCACCGGCGGCGACGATCCCGGCCTTGATCTTGGCCGCCAGCGCGCGCAGGTGGAAGTTGCACGGCATCGTCTCGATCCAGGTGTTGGCGACGGCGACCAGCGGCTTGGCCAGAGCATCGTCGTCGTAGCCGATCCCTTTCAGATAGGCGCGGGCGGCGGCGCGCTCGGGTCCTTCGGTGAGGGCGCGGCTGCGGTGCTTGAGGTCAACTGCGGATTCGACGCTCATCTGCGGCGGGAACTGTACCGGGCGGGGCGGGCCGGCCCGTGGTGCGGCCGGGCGTGCTGCGGCGCCGGCTCCGGGTGGCCGGGCCGCGGCCTCAGCCGGCCTTGTCGAGCGGCGTGGGTGGCGCGCTGCGGGCCCCGTCGCGCATCCGGGCCCGCTCCCACTGGGCCAGCCGCCAGAGGTCACGCTTGACCCGGGCCGGATCGAGCTGGCGGCCGGGCAGGTGCATGTTGGCGGTCGAGATCAGCCGGCGCTCGTCCCCGGTGAGGGCCATCCACTTGGCCAGGACGTCGTCTGAGTCGGGCAGCCGGGCGCTTCCGTAGGGACGGGTCTCGTCGGGGAAGGCGACGCAGTACTCGTTGAGCAGGCGGTGGGTCTGGGCCAGGTAGGCCACGATCGCGCGGTGGGGGTAGACCAGGTAGGCGTACGGCGCGCCGCCGGTCCCACCGGCCTCGGCCGGCCCGTCGGCCTGGGTCCCCCAGACGCGGATGAACCCGAGGTCGCGGTACATGGCCCACTCCTCTTCGTTGACGCACGACTGCAGCAGGGCCCGAGCTCGCTGCTCGGCGCGCCGCTCGCGGCCCGGGTCGTAGGGCAACACGGGAGCCAGACGCCGCCGCGCCCGATGGCGCGACCAGGCCTCCTCGACGCGGGGCAGAAGCTCCTCGGAGAGCAGCGCGATGGCTACCAGCGCGGTCGCAACGAGCGCCAGCAGCACCGGTTGGCCCTGCCTACCGGCCGCCGGCCGCGCGCGGAAAGAAGATCACGCGCTCGGCGTCCCGGGGAATGTCGTCGAACGAGCGCACCATGTGGGCCTGTCGCTGGCCGGCGGTGTCCATCACCGGCACCGCGGCCCAAAGGCCCGCATCGAGCTGCCGGCGAAACTCCTCGATAAGACGCAACTCGTCCTCGGCCAGCTCCACGTCGCCTTCCGCGATCAGCACCTCGCCATGTCCTGGCTTCATCCTCAGAAAGCGCACGAGGACGATTATGTCACGCCCAGAACGTCGACCGGGCCGGGCCCAGCGCCGATCGCCGCCAGGCCGTCACGCACCGCCTCCGAGGCCCGCCGCTTGGCGATTCGCGCCGCCGTGAGCGGCGAATCGCCCCACGCCAGCCGGGCGGCCAGGACCGAGGAATGGGTGCAGCCCGAGCCGTGAGCGGCGCCGTCGGGGTGGCGTTCGCCGGCCAGCTCCTCGAGCCGGACGCCGTCGTAGAAGACGTCTGTGGCCTGGGCCCGGTGGCCGCCTGTCACCACCACCACGTCCGGACCGAGCGAATGGATGGCCCGAGCCAGGGCGGGCACCTCCGCCGCCGCCGGGTCACCGTCACGATCGAGCAGGGCCAGCGCCTCGGCCAAGTTGGGCGTTACCACCGTGGCCCGCGGCAGCAGCTGCTTCACCAGAGCGTCGCGGGCCGATGGCTCCAGCAGCGTGGCCCCGGACTCGGAGACCATCACCGGGTCCAGGACGACCGGCGTCCCCGAGGACAACTCGTCCAGCGCCTCGGCCACCGCCTCGATCGTCTCGACGTTGCCGAGCATCCCGATCTTGACCGCATCGACGCCGATGTCCTGGGCCACGGCTCGGACCTGGGCCAGGATCATCGCCGGCGGCACCGGGAACACCTCGGTCACGGTGATCGTGTTCTGGGCGGTGATCGCGGTGATCGCGGTCAGGCCGTGGACGCCGCAGGCCGCGAACGCCTTCAAGTCGGCCTGAATGCCTGCGCCGCCGCCGGAGTCCGACCCGGCGATCGACAGCGCGCAGGGGATCCGATCGGCGCGCACCATCGATAGGCGAGGTTAGCCGTGCCCGGTGGCTCCCGCCTCGGGCTGGGGTCCGGGGTGCTGGGTCCGGGGGTGCTGGGTCCGGGCGTGGGCTGGGGTCCGGGCGTGGGCTGGGGTCCGGGCGTGGCTTGCGGTCCTGCCGGGAGTGCTGGGGTCTGCGGCTGCTGTTCCTGGCCCGGGCTGCGGTCCTGCGGGTGCTGTGGCCCGCGGGTGATTTGGTCCAGGCCGGGACTGCGGCCGCCATAGGCGGGGCCCAGCGCTGGG
>DASXJY010000130.1:0-7367 GCA_036497115.1 Solirubrobacteraceae bacterium | reverse complement strand
GGCCGAAGATCGCTCAGAACGACTACGACACCAAGAAGGGCCACGTTCGGCGCTTCCTGCGCGGCAAGGACCGGGTCAAGGTCACGATCATGTTCCGCGGTCGCGAGGTGACCCATCCCGAGCGCGGCACCGCGCTGCTTGACCGCCTGGCCGAAGAGCTGTCGGACATCGCCGTCGTCGAACAGACGCCGCTGCAGGATGGCCGCAACATGACGATGATGCTGGCGCCCTCCAAGTCCGTTCTGGCCGGGGAGAAGGAGGAGGCGAAGGGCGCCTCCGAGGGCGAGGACTCAGGTGCGGATCGTGCTGAGGATGGGCATCAGAATGGTGCTGCCGACACGCCGTCGCCTACCCCGAGTGACGCCACCGTCTGACGGTTGAGGCGCGGGGGGCCGCTCGATGACGGATCAGTCGGCGTCAGCACCCCTTGACCATCGCACCAAGCTGGCGCTGGGGGCGATGGCGCTGTCGGTGTTCGTCATCGCCAACGACTTCACCTCGCTGAGCGTCGCGCTCCCCCAGGTCGAGCGGACCTTCCACACCGACGTCAGCACCGTGCAGTGGGTGTTGAACGCCTACACGCTGGTCTTCGGAGTGCTGATCGTCACCGGCGGTAGGCTGGGGGACACGTTCGGCCGTCGGCGCACGTTCTTCGTCGGGCTGGCGATCTTTGCCCTGTTCTCGGCTCTGGCCACCGCCTCCTGGAGCAGCGGCACGCTGATCGGAGCCCGGGCGGCGATGGGGATCGGCGGTGCACTGATCTGGCCCGCGGTGGTGGGGCTGATCTTCACGCTCGTGCCGACGCAGCGGGCCGGTCTGGCCGGGGGCCTGCTGATCGGCGTCTCCGGTCTGGGCAACGCGATGGGCCCGCTGATCGGCGGGCTGCTCACCGACGCACTGAGCTGGCGCTGGATTCTGGCCCTGAACCTTCCGATCGCCGCCGGTGCCGCCGCGCTGGTGTATCTGTACATAGCTCCCGATCACGGGTCTGAGACGCGTGAGAGGTTGGATTGGGCCGGGGTGGCCACGCTGTCGACCTGCCTGGTGGCGCTCCTGGTGGCGCTCGATCAGGCCTCTGACTGGGGGTGGGGAGACGGCCGGATAATCGGGCTGCTGGCGATCAGCGGGCTCGCCTTCGCCGGGTTCTTGGTCACCCAGCGCCGTGCCGGGCCCGACGCTCTGATCCCGCCCGACGTGATCGGCACCCGATCGTTCGCCGCCGCCTGCGTGACGATCGCGCTGGTCGCCGGAGTCTGGTTCGTGAGCATGCTCTATTCCCCGCAGTACATGGAGAAGATTCTCGGCTTCTCGGCCCTCGGGGCCGGCGTCGCGCTGCTGCCCCTGCTGTTGACCTTCTCCGTCGCCGCGTTCGGCGCCGGCCCGATCTACAACCGCATCGGCGCCTTGCCGCTGCTGCTGACCGGGGTGATCTGCATGCCGCTGGGCATTCTGCTGCTGAGCCTGGCCTCGGCCACTTCCCCCTACATCGCCACGGTGCCGGGGCTGGTTTTGGTCGGCGCCGGGGTGGGGGTGTTCTTCTCGAGCGTGACCAACGCCGCGCTGACGTCGCTGGATCCCTCGCGGACCGGGGTCGGCAGCGGCCTGACGTTCATGTTCCAACTGGTCAGCGGCGCCGTCGGCCTGGGCATTGCCACGACGGTCTTCACCTCCGTCTCGGCCAATCACGCCGCGGCCCGGGTCGGCTTTGTCGCCGGAGTGCACGCTGCGCTGCGGGTGACGGCGGCGATCGCCGCCTGCGGCCTGCTCAGCGTGTGGGCGATCGTCAGACCGGGCTCCCCGTCGGAGGCGCCCGAGTCTCCCGAGCCGGCGCTGGCCCAGTAGCGCCTTCAGTGGCGGCCCCGGGCCAAGGGTCCGTTGATTTGCTGCCAATATCGCAGCAAATCGGGGGAGCCCCTGCGACGGTGTGAAGCCGCGGCGCCGATCGCCCGGTCTGCTTTACTCTGACGCCGCGATGCCGAAGATGAAGACACACTCGGGCGCCAAGAAGCGCTTCAAGCTGACCGCGACCGGAAAGGTCCGGGGGCGGCACTCGTACACGAGCCACATCCTCGAGAAGAAGTCGCCGAAGCGAAAGCGCCAGCACCGCTCGCCGGCCGAGATCTCGCCGCACGACACCAAGCAGGTCAAGACGCTGCTGGGGGCCAAGCGCTCATGACCCGCGTCAAGCGCTCGATCCACGCGCGCAAGAAGCGCCGGGCCACGCTCAAGCTCGCCAAGGGCTACCGGGGGGACGCCAGCCGTCACTACCGGACCGCCAAGGAGGCGGTGCTCAAGGCCGACCAGTACCGCTACCGCGACCGGCGCAACCGAAAGCGTGACTTCCGCCGCCTGTGGATCACCCGGATCAACGCCGCCGCGCGCCAGAACGGCCTTTCCTACTCGCAGTTCATGCACGGCCTGCAGGTCGCCGGGGTCGAGCTCGACCGCAAGATCCTGGCCGACATCGCCGTGCGCGACGCCGAGACCTTCCGACGGTTTGCCGACCGCGCCCGTGAGGCGCTGGCGGCCGGCTGAGCGACGCCGACCAACCAGCACCGCCACCCGGGCGCCACTCCATCGGAGTAGGCGCCCTTTTTGTCTTTCATGACCATCACCAGCACCCACAACCAGAAGCTCAAGCAGATTCGCAAGCTCGGCCAGCGCCGCCGCTGGCGCGAGCAGTCGGGGCGCTTCGTCGCCGAGGGCGAGGATCTGCTGGCCGCCGCCGACGCCGCCGGCTGGGAGCCGCTCGAGCGCTACTGCGCGGCCGGCAGCGGCCTCGGCGGGGTGGAGGTGGAGGCCACGCTGCTGGCGGCGGCATCCGGTCTGGGATCGGGCACCCGGGCGCTGGCGGTCTACCAGGAGCGCTGGGCGCCGGTGCCCACCGGACCGCTGTGCGTGTACCTGCACGGCGTCGGGGACCCCGGCAACGTAGGCGCGATCCTCCGTTCGGCCCAGGCCTTCGGCGCCGCCTCGGTGGCCGTCGGCCCGGAGACCGCAGACCCGTTCGGACCCAAGGCGGTGAGAGCGAGCATGGGCGCCGTGTTCGCGGTGGCGCTGGCCCGCGTCGAGTCTCCGGCCTCGCTCCCCGGACGCACGATTGCGCTGGCCACCGACCACGGCCTCCCGCTGTCGGAGCTGGCCCTGGACGGGGTGACGCTGATGGTCGGGGCCGAGCGCGAAGGGCTCCCCGACACGCTGCTGGCGGCCGCCGACCAGGTGGCCCGGATCCCCATCCGGACCCACTCGCTCAACGCCGCCATGGCCGCCACTGTCGCCCTCTATGAGGCCACTAGGATGGCGCCCGCGCATGACTGAGACGACCGAACGGATCGACGCGCTCGAGCGCGAGGCGATGGACGCCATCGCCGGCGCCGCCGACACGCAGGCGCTCGAGGACGTCCGCATCCGCTACCTGGGCCGCAAGGCCGAGCTTCCCAACCTGCTGCGCGGCGTCGCCCAGCTCGCCCCCGAGCAGCGGGCGGCCACCGGCAAGGCCGCCAACCGGGCCCGGCAGGCGCTGGAGGCGGCGCTCGAGAAGCGCGCGGGAGAGCTGGCGGCCGCCGAGCTCGAGCAGCGCCTGGTCCAGGACCGCGTCGACGTGACGCTGCCCGCCGATCCGCTGCCGGCGATCGGCCGCCTGCACCTGATGACGCGCACGCGGCGGGAGATCGAGGACGTGTTCGTCGGGCTGGGCTTCAACGTCGCCGAGGGCCCTGAGGTCGAGACCGTCTACTACAACTTCGACGCGCTGAACCATGCGCCGACGCATCCGGCCCGGCTCGAGACCGACACCTTCTACCTCAAGCCGACCGAGGACATCTTTGACCCGCAGGCGCTGCTGCTGCGCGTCCACACCTCGCCGATGCAGATCCGGGCGATGGAGGCCCAGCCGCCGCCGATCTACATCATCGTCCCCGGACGCGTCTACCGCCCCGACTCTGACTCCACCCACACTCCCCAGTTTCACCAAATCGAGGGGCTCGCCGTCGACGAGGACGTGACCCTGGCCGACCTGCGGGGGACGCTTTTGACCTTCGCCCGGGCGATCTTCGGCGAACAGCGAGAGGTGAGGCTGAGACCGCACTTCTTCCCGTTCACCGAGCCCAGCGTCGAGGTCGATGTGTCGTGCTTTAACTGCGTCGGCGGGGTGACCGCCGACGGTCAGCGCTGTCCCCTGTGCAAGGGGACGGCGTGGATCGAGATCCTCGGCTCCGGGATGGTCGATCCCAACGTGTTCGACCACGTTCGCGACCACGGCTATGACCCCGAGAAGGTGCAGGGCTTCGCGTTCGGGATGGGGATCGAGCGGATCGCCATGCTCAAGCACGGCATCCCCGACCTGCGGCTGTTCTACGACAACGACATCCGCTTCCTGGAGCAGTTCTGAGAACCGATGCGCGCTCCGATCGAATGGCTTCACGAGTACTGCCGCCCTGACCTCGACGCCACGGCGCTGGCCGACCGGCTGGCCATGACCGGGACCGAGGTCGAGCGGATCGAGCACCATGGCGTGGGCGAGCTCGAGCAGTTCGTCGTCGGCCGGGTGCTGGAGGCCGGCCGCCATCCCGACGCCGACCGCCTCAGCGTTTGCCTGGTCGACACCGGCGGCGGAGCTCCCAGCCAGATCGTCTGCGGGGCCCCCAATGTCGCCACCGGCCAGACCGTGGCCGTGGCCCGGCCCGGGGCGATCATGCCCGACGGAACGAAGCTCAAGGTGGCCAAGCTCCGGGGCCAGGAGTCACACGGGATGATCCTGGCCGAGGACGAGGTGGCGATCGGAACCGACCACGCCGGGACCATGGTGCTCGACGGCGGCCTGGCTCCGGGTACTCCGCTGGCCGAGGTGCTGTTGATCTCCACCGATGTGCTGGTGCTCGAGATCACCCCCAACCGGCCGGACTGCCTGGGGATCTACGGTGTCGCCCGCGAGGTCCACGCCGCCACCGGAGCTTCGCTGGGCCCACCGCCGTGGAGCCAGGACTCCGCCGCCGTCGACGGCGAGCTCGATGCGATCCGGATCGCCGTGGAGTGCCCCCGCAAGCTGTGTCCGCGGTTCACCGCCCGCGCCTTCGAGGACGTGAAGATCGGGCCTTCGCCACCGTGGCTCAAGGCGCGTCTGATGGCCTGCGGTCAGCGCCCGATCTCCAACGTGGTCGACATCACCAATTACGTGATGCTGCTGGCCGGCCAGCCGCTTCACGCCTTCGACCTCGACCGGATCGCCGGCCGCCGGCTCACCGTGCGGCTGGCCGGCGACGGAGAGACGATCCAGACCCTGGACGGACAGACCCGCAGGCTCGATCCCGAGATGGTGCTGATCGCCGACGGCGACGGTCCGACCTCGATCGCCGGCGTGATGGGCGGCGCGCGCTCCGAGGTGCACCCGGGGACCACCCGAGTGCTGATGGAGGTCGCCAACTGGCATGGCGCCAACATCCACCGCACCTCGCTGAAGCTCGGCCTGCGCAGCGAGGCCTCGGCCCGGTTCGAGAAGCAGCTTCAGCCCGAACAGGCGCTCGAGGCCCAGGTGCTGGCGACCAGGTTGATGATCGAGCTGTGCGGTGCCCGGATGATTCCGGGCACGATCGACGACGGCGGCCCCGGCCCCGCCCCGCAGACGATCCGGCTCCGCGACGCGCGGGTGAACGGTCTGCTCGGCACCGAGGTCCCGCGGCGGCGCAGCGCCGAGATCCTCAGCGCGCTGGAGTTCGAGACGGCCAACGCGCCGGATGGGCTGGACGCCACCGTGCCGGCGTTTCGCCGCGGCGACGTGACCCGCGAGGCGGACCTGATCGAGGAGGTGGCGCGCCTCGGTGCGCTTGACTCGCTGCCGGCGACGCTGCCCTCGCGCCACGGCGCCTGGGGGCGCCTGACTCCGAGCCAGCGGCTGCGCCGCCAGGCCTCCGATGCGCTCACCGCACAGGGGCTGCACGAGATCGTCGGCTGGAGCTTTGAGGGGCCTGACGTCGCGGCTCGGCTGCGCATCGACCGCCGCCGCACGGTCGAGCTTCAGAACCCGATGTCGCTGGAGCAGTCACAGCTGCGCACCAGGCTGCTGGGCAGCCTGCTCGACGTTGCCCGCCACAACCGGGCCCGGGGCGCCGACGCCATCCGCCTGTTCGAGACCGGCGCCGTGTACCTGCCCGGGGAGGGCCCGCGGCCCACCGAGCCCTACCACGTCGCCGCGCTGCTGACCGGCACCGTCCGCCCCTCCACCTGGCGCGACCCCGAGCCCCCCGAGGCCGACTTCTTCGCCGCCAAGGGCGTGCTCGGCGGGCTGCTGGACAGGCTGCGGATTCCGTGGGCCGCTGAGGCGGATTCCGAGCCCGAGCCGTTCCTGCACCCCGGCCGCGCGGCCCGGATCGTGATCGACGGCTCGCCCGCGGGGTGGATCGGCGAGCTTCATCCCCAGGTCGCGGCCGGATGGGATTGGACGGCACCGGTCGCCGCCTTCGAGGTCGACCTCGACGCGGCCGCTCAAGCCGCTCCCGGAGAGGGTGGCCGCGCGCCGGAGCGGGTCGAGCAGTACGCCGATCTCATCAGCTTTCCCGAGGTCCGCGAGGACCTGGCGGTGATCGTCGCCGACTCGGTCAGCGCCGCCGAGGTCCTGGCGCTGGTCGCCCGGGCCGGCCGGCCGTTGCTCACCCAGGCTCAGGTGTTCGACGTCTATCGCGACTCCGAGCGGCTCGGCGCCGGCAACGTCTCGCTGGCGCTGCGGCTGCACTTCCGGGCGCCGGATCGAACCCTCACCGACGAGGAGGTGGCGGCTCAGCGGGCCAAGATCTCACAGGCGCTGGCCGACCAGCTCGGCGGGAGGGTGCGCGATGCCTAGCGTCGCCGTCTTCGGCGCCGCCGGATATACGGGAGCTCTGAGCGCTCGCCTGCTGCACCGCCATCCCGGGTTCGAACTTCAGAGCGTGACCGCACGCTCGGACACCGGCCGCCGCCTTGACGAGCTCTATCCCCACCATCGCGTTCCGTTGCAGCTCGAGGAGTTCGATCTCGTCCGTCACAGCGCGGTCGACGCGGCGGTCGTCGCCTACCCCCACGGTGCCGCCGCCGAGCTGGTGGCCTCGCTGGTCAAACGCGGGGTCCGCGTGGTCGATCTCTCGGCCGACTTCCGGCTGCGCGATCCGGCCGTATATGAGCAGTGGTACCGCACCCACCCAGAGCCCGACCTGTTGCCGCAGGCCGTCTACGGGCTGCCCGAGCGCTACCGCGAGCGCATTCGCCAGGCCGACATCGTCGCCAACCCGGGCTGCTATCCGACCGCGTCCGTGCTCGCCCTGGCCCCTCTGGCCCGGGCGGGGGTGATCGGCGACGTCGTGATCGACGCCAAGTCCGGGGTTTCCGGCGCCGGGCGG
>DASXJY010000129.1:0-8821 GCA_036497115.1 Solirubrobacteraceae bacterium | reverse complement strand
CCGCGGCAACCGAGAACACGGTGCTCAGTGCGTTGGTGAACGCGTTGATGTAGACGTGATGGACGGTCGGCGGCAGCCGGTCAAGCGCCGCCGGGTTGGCGTGGGTCAAGCCCCCGCCCACAGACCGGGCGGCGCTGGCGGGCAGCGACGAGGCCAGCTGGGAGCTCAGCCGGTTGGAGAAGATCGAGCCCAGGATCGCGGTGCCGACCGAGCCGCCGATGGAGCGAAACAGGGTCGCGCCGGAGGTGGCGACACCGAGGTCCTTGTACTCGACGGCGTTCTGCACCGCCAGCACGAGCACCTGCATGACCAGCCCCAGTCCCAGCCCGAGGACGAACATGAACCCCGAGGCCTCCAACCGCCCGGTGCCGGCGTCCATCGTCGACAGCAGCACCAGCCCGACGACCATCAGCGCCGTTCCGGCGATCGGGAACGGCTTGTAGGTGCCGGTGCGGCTGATGAGCTGTCCCGACAGGATTGAGGTGATCAGCAGCCCGGCCATCAGGGGCAGGATCTGCAGACCCGATCCGGTGGGGGTGGCGCCGTTTACGACCTGCAGGAACAGCGGCAGGTAGGTAACCGATCCGAACAGGGCAAAGCCGACCACCAGGCCCATCGCACTGGTGACCGAGAACACCCGATTGCCAAACAGCCGGATCGGCAACACCGGCTCCGAGGCGCGCCGCTCGACGGCCACGAACGCCACGAGCAGGGCGATCGTGAGCACCCCAAGCCCGATGATGAATCCCGAGTCCCAGGCGTAGGACGTGCCGCCCAGGGTGCACAGCAGCACCAGGGCGCTCAGTGCGGCGGCCAGCAGGGCCGCGCCCAGGTAGTCGATCTGATGGTGGACCTCGTCGCTGCGCGAGGGCAGGGTGGCCGCCAGCACCACGAAGGCCAGCACGCCGATCGGCAGGTTGACGTAGAAGATCCACCGCCAGGAGAGGCTGGTGGTGAAGAAGCCGCCGAGCAGCGGGCCGATCACGCTGGCCAGCCCGAACACCGCGCCGAACATGCCCTGGTAGCGGCCGCGCTCGCGCGGGGAGACAACGTCGCCGATCGCCGCCATCGTGCCGACCATCAGCCCCCCGCCGCCGAGACCCTGCAGCCCCCGGAAGACGATCAGCTCGGTGAGGCTCTGCGACAGGCCGCACAGCGCCGAGCCGATCAGGAAGATGATCAGCGCTATCTGCAACATGACCTTGCGGCCGTAGAGATCGCCGAGCTTGCCGTAGACCGGGGTCACCGCAGTCTGGGCCAGCAGGTAGGCGGTCACCACCCAGGAGATGTGGCTGAGCCCACCGAGGTCGCCGACGATCGTCGGCAGCGCCGTCGAGACGATCGTCTGGTCAAGGGCTGCCATCAGCAGCACCAGCATCAGCCCGGTGAAGACCACCAGGACGCTTCCCTGACGCTCGCCGGCGGGGGGACCGGCCGCGGTCACCGCGCTGTCAGCGCTCATCAGTCGCTGCTGCCCGCGCCCTCGGTGAGCGGCCGGCGAGCGGTGCCCCGCTGCCGGTCCCGGCCGATCAGCTCCGACGCCGCCCAGTAGACCAGGGCCAGGCCCGCCGTCGCCGCCCCGAGAATGCAGACCCCACTCCAGCCACTGGAGGCGTAGATCACGGCGGTGATCGCCGACAGCACGGCACCGCCCATGAAGAAGGCCACCATGTATGCCGTGGTCAGCCGGCTGCGGGCGTCTGGACGCAATGTGTAGATGGCGCTCTGGTTGGCGATGTGGGCGCTCTGGACGCCGAGATCCAGCGCGGCGATGCCGATGATCAGGGCGACGACCGACGTCTTGCCGGCCGCCAGCACGGCCCAGCTGGCCAACACGATGATCAGCGAAACCGTCGTGGTCCGCCCGCCGTAGCCGCGGTCGGCCAGCCGCCCCGATACCGAGGCCGCGATCGCGCCGGCGGCGCCGGCCAGACCGAACAGGCCGATCACCGCGTTGCCGTAGTGGTACGGCGCCCCGGCGAGCAGGAACGCGGCCGAGGTCCACAGGACGCTGAAGCACCCGAAGTCGAGCATCCCGATGATCATCCGCTGGCGCAGCAGCGGCTCCTCGCGGATCAGCGAGAGCACCGACCCCAACAGCCCCGTGTAGGACAGCTTGGCGGTGGGCGGGACCTTGGGCAAAGTCCGGTGCAGGACGGCGGCCAGCGTGACCATGGCCACGGCGCCGAGTGCGAACACGGCGCGCCAGCTCAGCGCCGCGGCGACCACGCCGCTGACGGTCCGCGCCACCAGGATCCCGAACAGCAACCCGCTCATGACCGTCCCCACCACCTGCCCGCGTTCGTTCTCGCTGGCCAGCGAGGAGCTCATCGGCACGATCACCTGGGCCACGGTCGAGGTGACCCCGATGATCAGGATCGCCGCCGCAAACACGGCGAAGCCCGGGGCGACGGCGGCCAGGACCAGGGAGGCGGCGGTGACCAGCATGGTCACGGTGATCATCCGGCGCCGCTCGTGCAGGTCGCCGAGCGGCACCAGCAGGGCAAGGCCGACCACGAAGCCGATCTGGGTGATCGTGACCAGCAGCCCAGCGGTGCCGTTGGAGACCCCGAAGGCTCCGGCCAGCGTGTCGAGCAGCGGCTGCGCGTAGTACAGGTTGGCGACCGCGGCGCCGCAGGACACCGCGAGCAGGAGCACCAGACCGCGGCTGGCCCCGGGGCTCGAGTGGTCCGACGCTGGCTCGGCACTCACCGTTGCCAACATAGCGCCCAGGCTGGGACGCTCTTCGCGGGTGGCGGCTCAGGCGTACAGGGGGTGCAGTAGCCTGCCCGGCGTCGGCGCGGCAACGACTGCCCGCGCTGGGGACGGTGCCAAATCGAGGAGGAACGGATGCTCAAGAAGGGTCTGATGTTGACTGCCGCGTGCGGCGTGCTGGCCGTGGCGGGCCTCGGGGCCGGCGTGGCGGTGGCAAAGCCGGCGGCGGACTGCCAGCCGTTCGCGGGCAGGCCCTGCCTGTTTCCGTTCCCCAGCAACCTGTTCACCCGCCGGGACCGCACCAGCCACACCGGGCTGCGCGTCAAGCTGCCGGCGACAGCGATGCCGCGCAACACCAAGGGCAGCCGAATCGGAGTCCGCGAGTACAACCGAAACGACGGCTTCAGTCCCGGCAGCGCGCTCGTGCTTCACATTCCCGGGCTCGACAATCAGCGGGCGCTGCGCCGAACCGGCGCGGTCGCGCTGACCAACCTGGCGACTACGTTCGCCCGGCGGGCGCCGGTGGTGGTCATCGATCAGGCGACCGGAAAGCGGCAGCTGATCTGGGCCGAGCTCGACGCGCAGGCCCACGGGGCCGCCAACACCGACCTGATGATCCATCCGGGCAAGAACTTCACCGAGGGCCATACCTACATCGCCGCGCTGCGCTTCCTGCGGACCGGCGCGGGGAGGCCGATCAAGGCGCCACGCTGGTTTGCCCGCCTGCGTGACGGCAAGAGGCTGCCGCGGGCCGAGCGCTCGCAGCAGGGTCGCTACGCCCGGATCTTCAAGGCGCTCAAGCGGGCCGGCATCGGCCGCCGGGATCTCTACGAGGCCTGGGACTTCACGATCGGCTCGCGCCAGAGCCTGACCTCCCGGATGCTGAGGATTCGCAACAACGCCTTTGCCCAGCTCGGGGACGGCAACCTCGGCGACTCGATCGCTCAGGGCGCCTCACCGTCCTTCCAGGTGACGGGGGCCAAGGTCCTTCCACCGCTGCCGGGGGTGAGCGGAGCGGTGCAGAGCGTCACCGGGACCTTTCAGGTCCCCTGCTACCTGCGCGTCTGCGGCGAGACCGCCGAGCCCGGCTTTCACTACAGCTCCAATCGGCCCGACGCGCTGCCGACACAGATCCCCGGCAACGTCGCCACGGCGCAGTTCGAGTGCATCAGCCCCAGCTCGGCCAGCCCCACCAACCCGGCCCGGATCTCACTCTACGGCCATGGATTGTTTGGCAGCGATGCCGAGGTCGAGGCGACCGGGGTGCAGATGATGGCCACCCAGCACAACATGGTCTTCTGTGCCACCAACTGGTGGGGGTTTGCCCAGGGCGACATCACCGACGACGCCGCCGCGCTGACCAACCTGAACCTGTTTGAGCCGGTCGTGGACCGATTCCAGCAGGGCGTGCTGAACACGCTGTTTTTGGGCCGGCTGATGCTCAACCCGCAGGGTCTGGCCGGCAACCCACTGTTCCAGGTCGCGGGCCGGCCCGAGATCGACACCTCGCACCTGTACTACGACGGCAACAGCGAGGGCGGGATTCTCGGCGGCATGACCACCGCGGTGGCTCCCGATTTCCGCCAGGCGGTGCTCGGCGTGACCGGGATGAACTACGGCGGGATGCTGCTCGAGCGCAGCACCGACTTCGCGCTGTACAAGCCGCTGCTGTTCAAGAGCTATGCCGACCAGTCAGCGCATCCGCTGATCCTCGACCTGATGGTGCAGCTCTGGGACCGCGGCGAGCCCGACGGCTACGCCCAGCAGATGACCTCGCACCCGCTGCCCGACACCCCGTCGCACCAGGTACTGATGCAGATCGCCTACGGCGACCACCAGGTGTCTATGTACGCGGCGGCCGTCGAGGCCCGCACGATCGGCGCCTCGGCCTATCAGCCGGCGCTTGCCCTGAACACCAACCGCCGGCGCGACCGCGACCTGTTCTACGGGATCCCCAGGATCACGAGCTTCCCGTTCAACGGCTCGGCGGTCGAGGTCTGGGACAGCGGTCCGGGGCGGGTCAAGCCGCCGCCGCTGGGCAACACCTCGCCGGTCGACAACCCGCTCAGCAACCTCGATCCCCACGGCAACGTGCGGGTGACCCCGGCCGCGATCACGCAGAAGGCGGACTTCCTGGCCCCCAACGGCTCGGTGGTCAACGTGTGCGCCGGCCAGCCCTGCCGGACGTCGGTGTACAAGCCCTGATCTCATATTGACAACGGAGCTCGGTGTCTGGCCGGAACATGCGGCCGGTTAGGCGCCGAGCCCGGTGGCAGCACAGTCGTGCCCGGGCCAGCGTCAGCCCCTGGCAGCCGCGACCTTGCCCAGGAACGGGATCAGGTGGGCGAAGAAGGCGTTCTTGGGGTAGGCGCCGTTGGGATCGTTGTGGGCGTAGGTGCGGTGGCGGTTGACCAGCGTCACGTTGCCCAGGGGGATGTGCGACTGCGCGGCGAGCTGTCTGGCCGCGTTGAGGATCACCTGCCCACCCAGGGCGGCACCGAACGCGTAGATGCGCAGCCGGCGGGGGAGCCTGTCCCCCATCGTCGCCTTCAGGCCCAGGACCTTCTGGGCCGGGTTGGCGGTTCCGTTGGCGATTGCGGCGGTGTCGTCGGTCAGCCGCTGCGGGAAGTACCACTCGGTGCCGTCGGCCCCCTTGACCCCGGTGCCGGAGAACATCCGGGCAAACCGGGTGATCGGCGTCAGCGCACCGCGTCCGTCCCAGCCCCGGACCGCGCCGGTGGCGGAGATCCCCCGGCCGAGGTGGGCCTGGGCGGCGATCAGCGGGGCGGGCGAGGTCCCGACGTTGAGCGCGTATCCGTACTGGGCAAGGTTGCTGAGGGGTACCGCGGGGGTGAGACCGAAGGGGGTCAGCAGCCCCGACCGCTGACCGACCGAGCGGGCCTTGGGGTCGACCACGGCGGCGGTGGATCCGGTGGCGCTGAAGATGCCGGCCAGCGGCGCCTGAATGCCGCCGAAGGTGAGCCAGGGCGACGCCGAAGGAGCGTTCAGCGCGGCCAGTGTCGCTCGGGCTGCCGGGGCCGTCTCGGCCGAGCGGAAGCTTCCCCCGTCGATGTAGACCAGGCCGCCGAGCTGGGCGGCGCCGGGACGGCCGGCGAAGTTCCAGCTGGCGTAGGCGGTGACGACGCTTCCGCCGAGCGAGTGGCCGCCGAGAACGACCTTGCCGCCGAGCTTGCGCGCCGCGCGGATCACCCGGTGCAGGTCTCCGACGGCGACGCTCATGCCCCAGCGCTTGGCGAAGGCCACCCTGGAGCCGGGGATGGTCTGAAAGTGGTGAGTGATGCTGTGATCGGCGATGTAGCCCAGGTAGTAGTCGAACACCTGGGTCATGCTCGCCCTGCCGTCCTTGCCGCGCTGCAGCACGGACTGATCCTCGAGCAGGTTCTCGCGCCGCTCCACCGACCACACCTGCCAGCCCCTGGCCGTGGACGTGATCCACCGCGCCAGCGGGACGAAGTAGGCGCTGCCGGCTGAGGTGCCGGGCTCGAGCACGAGCACGTTCCTGGCCCTGGCGGAGCCGACCTTGATCACGCCAACCTTGTCGTACTGGGCCGGAGTGCCGGGCGAGGCGGCCCCGCGCATCCAATCGACCTTCAGCGCGGCGCTGGCGGTGCCGGTGAGCGCCAGGACGACAGCGGCGACCAGGGCCGGGAGCAGCTTCACGTAGGCCGGCATGCGGCCTAGTATCGGTGATCGCGCCCTATGCACGCGCTTGTCGCCATCTCCGAACCCCCGTTCGCCGAGCTCCGGGAAGTACCCGATCCCGAGCCGCTGCCCCATCAGGCGCTGGTCGAGGTCAAGGCCTTCAGCCTCAACCGCGGCGAGTGCAAACGGCTGCAATCCAAACCGCCAGGCGACCTGACCGGCTGGGATCTGGCCGGCGTGGTGGTGGCGCCGGCGGGCAACGGCAGTGGCCCGGCGACGGGGGCGCGAGTGGTGGGGCTGGTTCAGGCCGGCGCCTGGGCCCAGCGGGTCGCGGTCGACACCGAGCTGCTGGCCGAACTGCCCGACGCTGTCTCCTTTGAGCAGGCGGCGGCGCTCCCGGTGGCCGGGCTGACCGCGCTGCGCTCGCTCGAGGTCGCGGGGTTCGTGCTCGGCAAGGAGCTGCTGGTCACCGGTGCCAGCGGAGGGGTCGGGCGCTTCGCCGTCCAGCTGGCTGCGCTGGCCGGAGCCCGGGTCACGGCGATGGCCCGTCGCACCGGCGGGCTGACCGAGCTGGGCGCGGCCGAGCTGATCTCCGAGCTCGGCCCGGACGGCCGTGAGTTCGACGTGATCCTCGACGCGATCGGCGGCCCGGTGCTGGGCGCCGCGCTTCAGCGGGTCGCCCCCCGAGGCATCATCGTCAACTTCGCCGCCACGGTGACCGACCCGGTCAGCTATCCCACCCGCGAGCTGTTCAGCCGGGCGCCGGGAGCCCGCCTTTACGGGCTCTACGTCTTCTCAGAGCTCGAGCACTCGCGCAGTGGTGCCGCCGACCTTCGCCGGCTGGCCGACCTCATCGCCGCCGGGCGGCTCGATCCGCAGATCGACACCGTCGCGCCGTGGACAAAAGCGCAAAGCGCGATCGAGGCACTGCTGGATCGCCGGGTGGCCGGCAAGGCTGTCCTGACGGTGCACTAGCGCCGCGCGGGGCGGGCGCAAGCGGCGCCGATCTGGGGTATCAGCACGGCGGCCAGGACGAGGTCCGCGGTCGCGGCGGCACGGCGAAGCGGATGGATGGTCGGCGGTTGAGGATTTATTAGGCCCCGATTAGGGGCTGGGCCCGTGCGGCATGGAACTCGCAAAATCGGCCGCAGAGGAATAGATTGTCCGGTCTGGGAACTCGACCTCTGAGGAGGAGGATCTGTGAAGAGAACGACCAGACCAGCTGCGGCAACGCTGCTGGCGATCACCGCAGCCCTGGCGCTGGCGGCATGTGGCGGTTCGTCTAGCTCGTCATCATCAGCCACGAGCTCAGGCAGCGCCAGTGGAAGCTCCGGCGGCAAGGAGGGGGGCACGATCACGATCGCGTCTGGGACCCCACCCCTGTCCGCCGACCAGGGACTTGACTTCACCACGCAGGGCACCGAGCTCTACTCGGTGGTCAACATGCCGCTGCTGACCTTTGTCCGTGGCGTCCAGGGCACCGGTGGCTCGAAGATCGAACCGGCGCTGGCCAAGGCGATGCCGACCGTCTCCAACGGCGGCAAGACGTACACCTTCCAGCTTCGCCCCGGGTTGCACTACTCCAACGGAATGCCGGTCAAGGCCAGCGATGTCACCTATGCCGTCGAGCGCGACATCAAGATCCCGTGGCAGGCGGCTTCGTTCGTGAGCGCCTACATCAAGGGCGGTGACGCCTACGCCAAGGGCAAGGCGAAGACCATCTCGGGGATGAAGGCCGACGACGCGACCGGCAAGCTGACGGTGAACCTCGTCGCCCCGTTCGCGCCGATCGTCGACATCTTCGCCCTCGCGGGAACCGCTCCGGTCCCCTCGAACACCCCGATGAAGAACCTGGCCGCGACCGGCACCGTCGGCGACGGGCCTTACAAGTGGGGTCCGATCACCCCGGGCCACACCTACACGCTGGTCAAGAACACGAAGTTCGACGTTCCCGGCCTGCCCAAGGGGCACGCCGACAAGATCGTCTACAACGTGAACTCGAACGTCCTGGCCAACGCCGAGCAGGTCCTCAACAACCAGGCCGATGTGTTCGACCCCGGCGACACGCTGCCGTCGTCGATCCTCCAGCAGGTCAAGACAACGGCCAAGGATCGGTTCCAGGCCGTCCCGACCAACTCGACCTACTACTTCTGGTTCTCGACCCAGAAGAAGCCGTTCAACAACCTCGACGCTCGCCAGGCCGTGCTGGCGGCCCTCGACGATCGCGCGCTGTCGCGGCTTGACAGCGGCTTCATCGCCGAGGACTGCCACCTGATCCCGACCGGGATCATCGGGCACTCCAGCCCCTCGGCCTGCCCGTTCCACAACCCGACCGAGGCGCCGAACATGCCGCTGGCCAAGCAGCTGATGCAGAAGTCGGGCATGGCCGGCACGGCGATAACCGTGTACGGGGAGGAGCGCAGTCCCCGCCGGCAGTGGCTTG
>DASXJY010000128.1:0-13368 GCA_036497115.1 Solirubrobacteraceae bacterium | reverse complement strand
ACCAGCTCAAGACGTTCAAGAAGGAGTTCGCCAAGGTCAACCTCAGCTATGCGCGGCGCAAGCACCTGACCCCCTACGACGTATTGACCATCGCTTCGCTGATCGAGGCCGAGACCCCAACCGTCCACGATCGGCCCCTGGTGTCTTCGGTCATCTACAACCGGCTGGCCGACGGGATGGCGCTGCAGCTCGACTCCACCACGCAGTACGCCACCGGCAACTTCACCCGCCCGCTGACCGTGTCTCAGCTGCACTCGCGCTCGCCCTACAACACCCGCACCCACGTGGGCCTTCCGCCGACGCCGATCGGCAACCCCGGGATGGCGTCGATCCAGGCCGCCGCCCATCCGGCCCAGACCAAGTACCTGTTCTTCTTCGCCCGGCCGTGCGCGCGGGGGAGCGTGTTCTCCACCAACTACGCGCAGTTCCTGGCCCAGAACCGCCGTTACCAGTCCAAGCATTGCTGAGCGGCAGCGACGCTCGCGAGATCCGCGACCGCCCGCCACGCCTCGGCGTGATCGGCTGGCCGGTTGCCCACAGCCGCTCACCGGCGATCCAGAACGCGGCGCTGGCCGCCGCCGGTCTGCCGGACTGGCGCTACCAGCTGCTCCCGGTGCCGCCGCGATTGCTGGCGGAGCTGATCGCCGCCCTGCCCGCGGCCGGCTTCCGGGGCGTGAACGTGACCATCCCCCACAAGCAGCCCGCGCTGGCCCTGGCTACCGCTCCCAGCCGGCGAGCGAGGGCCATCGGCGCCGCCAACACGCTGGTCTTCGCGCCCGGCGGAGCCGTGCTGGCCGATAACACCGACGCCCCGGCGCTGATCGATGCGCTTCCGTTCGCCGTCGCCGGCCGCAGCGCGCTGGTGCTCGGCTCAGGCGGCAGTGCCCGGGCGGCCGTGTGGGCGCTGCTCGACGGCGGCGCCGAGGTCCGGATCTGGAACCGGACCCCGGAGAGCGCCCGGCGGCTGTCTGAGGAGCTCGGCGGGTCCGCTGCCGCGACGGCGGAGGCTGCCGACCTGCTGGTCAACTGCACCGCGGTGGGGCTCGACGGCGGGCAGTCCCTGGACGGTCTGCCGCTCGACGCCGAGCGGGTGGGGGAGTTCGGCTGCGTGGTCGACCTGGTGTACGCCGCCGGCGGCACCGGCCTGATCCGGGCCGCCCGCCAGCACGGGGTGCCGACGATCGACGGGTTCGAGCTGCTGACCCTGCAGGGTGCGCTGAGCTTTGAGCAGTTCACGGGGCGGGCGGCGTCGCTTGAGGCGATGCGGGCGGCGGCGGTGCCCAACGGCTCCTGAAGCTAGGCTGCGCCCGGTCGGTCGTGGGACCGGGTTGGGGGACTGGGGTTGGAGGCTCCGGGTTCGGGGCCCGCCGCCTGACGAAGGCCTGCTCCCGGACCGGGGAGTGCATTTTGTCCCCCGGCTTCACAGGCGGGGGCGGCGGGCACGATCGTGCACGCATGTGGTGCACAGGACGCACACCTTCCAGCCAGCGTGGCGTCGGTGGACGTTATGCACGCCGCGGGCGCCGTCGAGCGAGCGCTGGGCTCGCGGCGACGGACGCTCTGAAGCCAGTGCTCGGCCTGCGGTAGCGGACGCTCTGAAGCCAGCGCTCGGCCTGCGGCAGCGGACATTCTGGAGCGAGCCAACGGCCCACGCGACAGCCTCGCTCGCCCGCGCTCAGCACCTGAGCCCAGCGGAGCGAACCCCGGCAAAACGCCCACCGCTCGCTCCGAAATGTCCGTCCTTGGCCCCGCCGGAGGCCCCGGGGCCCCGGCTCGGGCCCAACCCCGCTCAGGCCCAAAGAAAATCCGCCGCTTCAGTTCCAGGCCATACCCACGTGGCGGCGCCGCTATGGTGAGGCGCCGTTATGAGCGCGACCCCACAGTCCGACCAGGGCGGCCCCGGGACCTGCATGGCCTGCCGCGGCACCGGCCGGCTGATCTCAGGCCTGGGGGGCGAGCCGCATCAGGTCGCCTGCCCGTGGTGCCGGGGCACTGGGGTGCGGATCCCCGGCATCGACGCCCAGGAGCATCCGGCCGAGTCGGCACCCGCGTCCCCGGCCGAGTCGGCACCCGCGCCCCCGGCCGACCCGGCACCCGCGCCTGCGGCCGACCCGGCACCCGCACCCCCGGAGGAGTAGCCGCATGTCCCTGCGGCTGACCACGGCCGGGGAGTCGCACGGCCCCGGACTGACCTGCATCATCGAGGGCCTCCCGGCCGGTCTGGCGATCGAGCGCGAGGCCATCGATCGCGACCTGAGCCGCCGCCAGCTCGGCCACGGCCGGGGCGGCCGGATGAAGATCGAGCGCGACAAGGTCGAGGTCACCGGCGGCGTGCGCCACGGCCGCACGCTCGGCGGCCCGATCGCGCTGCAGGTGGTCAACCGCGACTACGCCAACTGGGAGGAGCGGATGAACCCCTGGCCGGTCGCAGAGCCGACCGCCGAGGTTCACCTGCCGCGCCCCGGCCATGCCGACCTGGTCGGCACCCAGAAGTACGGCGTTCCCGACGTGCGCGACATCCTGGAGCGGGCCAGTGCCCGCGAGACGGCGGCCCGAGTCGCCGGCGGCGCGATCGCGAAGGCATTTCTGGGCGCGCTCGGCGTCAGAGTCTTCTCGCACGTGATCCAGATCACCGGCGCCACCGCTCCGCGCCGTGACGACCTGCAGCCGGAGGACTTCGCCAACGTCGACGAGTCGCCGGTGCGCTGCCTGGACGACGAGGCCGGCCGGGCCATGGTGGCCGAGATAAACCGGCTGCGCAAGGCCAACGAATCGCTTGGCGGAGTGTTCGAGGTGCGAGCCTTCGGCCTGCATCCCGGGCTGGGATCCCACGTCTCCTGGCAGGAGCGACTCGACGGCGTCCTGGGGCAGGCGATCCTCTCGATCCAGGCCATCAAGGCGGTCGCGATCGGAGACGGGATCGAGGTCGCGGGTCTGCCGGGCTCCGAGGCCCACGACGAGATCTTCTACGACGAGCAGCGCGGCTTCTGGCGCCAGACCAACCGCGCGGGCGGACTGGAGGGGGGAATGACCACCGGCGAGCCGCTGGTCGTCCGTGGTGCGATGAAGCCGCTGCCCACCCTGACCAAGCCGCTGCGCTCGGTCGACATCGCCACCCACGAGCCCGCCGAGGCGCTGCGCGAGCGGACCGATTCCTGCACCGTTCCCGCGGCCGGGGTGGTGGGGGAGGCGATGGTGGCCTTCGTGCTCGCCGACGCCTACCGCAGCAAGTTCGGCGGCGACCACATAGACGACGTCACCCGGGCGGTCGCTGCTTACGAGGAGCGGATCGAATGGCGGCGCCGATAGACACACAGCCTCGCCGGGTGGTGGTGATGATCGGCTTCATGGGAGCCGGAAAATCGACCGCCGCCCACGCCGCGGCGCAGGCCCTGGGCACTTCCGCTCTCGACGTCGACGAGGTCATCGAGGCGCGACTTGGCAGGTCGATCCCGGAGCTGTTCGCCGAGGACGGCGAGGCGGCGTTCCGCGCCACCGAGGAGACGGTCACGCTGGAGTTGCTGGAGGCCGGCCGCGCCGATGCCGGTCCCGGGGTCCTCTCGCTGGGTGGTGGCGCCATCGGTTCCGCCGCCGTCCGGCGCGCGCTCGGCGAGCACCTGGTCGTCTGGATCGATGTCGACGTCGAAGTCGCCTGGGCTCGCTGTCAGGGCACGGGACGGCCGCTGGCGGCGCAGCAGGCGGAGTTCGCCGCCCTGCACAAGTCCCGCGAGCCGATTTACGAGGCGCTGGCCGACGTAATCGTGCCGCATCAGAGCGCCACCAATATCGGCGAGATCCTGGCCGCGCTGGAGACGGTGCCGGCAACCACAAAGACCCTGTGGGCGCCCAGTGCGTCGGGCGCATATCCCGCCTACATCGGACCGGGCCTGCTGCGACCGGCCGGCTTCTGGCCGCCCACCGTCACTGGCCGCCGCTTCCTGGTCACCGACGGAATCGCCGGACGGCTGTACGGGGAAACTCTGGAGCCTCTGGACGGCCGGGTCGCCATCATGCCCGGCGAACAGTCAAAGACGATCGCCCACGCCGAGATCGTGTGGTCTGAGCTGGCCCGCGCGGGCATGAACCGGGCCGACGTGGTGGTGGCGCTGGGCGGCGGTGTGGTCGGCGACCTGGCGGGATTCTGCGCTGCCACCTATCAGCGCGGGGTCCGCTACGTGCAGGTGCCGACGACGTTGGTGGCGCAGGTCGACTCCGCCTACGGCGGCAAGACCGGTGTCGACCTGGAGGAGGCCAAGAACTACGTCGGCGCCTACCACCAGCCCCAGGCGGTGATCGCCGACACCGACGCTCTGGGCACCCTGCCGCCGGCCGAGCTGTCGGCGGGATACGCCGAGCTGGTCAAGACGGCGCTGATCGCCGGAGGCGGGCTGTGGGAGCGGGTGCGCCAGGGAGCCGACCCGACCGACCCGGCGGTGATCGCCTCCTGCGCGCGAACCAAGCTGCGGATCGTCGCCCGCGACGAGCGCGACGACGGCCTGCGCCAGACGCTCAACCTCGGCCACACGGTCGGCCACGCCATCGAGACCGCCACCGGCTACGCCGCCTACCGCCATGGGGAGGCGGTGGCGCTCGGGCTGCTGGCCGCGCTTCGCCTCTCCGGCAACGACCAGCTGCGCGCCGAAGTCGCTGACCTGCTGCGCGCCCGCGACCTGCCGACGGTGCTCGACGGAGTCGACCCGGACGCGGTCGTGATGGCCACCGCCCGCGACAAGAAGCGGGTGGGCGAGGGAGCGGTGCCGTTCGTCCTGCTGGCGCGGCCCGGCGAGCCGCGACCCGGCAGCGCGGTGGCGCCGCGGGAGCTGATCGCGGCCGTCCGGGAGCTGACCCGCTAGTGCGTTCGGCCGAGCTCTGTCGGGGGAGGCGGGTCGCGGGCAGAGGATCCGGGGACTACCGTGAGGAAATTGACCGTCGAGGAGAGGAGAGCTTCAGATGACCGATCGCGCGCAGCGCCTGGTCAAGCTGCTGGGTGACGAGGACGTCGATGTGCTGCTGGTCAGCTCGCTGGTGAACGTGCGCTACATGACCGGATTCACGGGCAGCAGCGGGCTGGCCCTGGTCGGTCCGCAGACGCGTGCGTTCGTGACCGACTTTCGCTATGTCGAGCAGGCCAAGGACGAGGTCGATAGCTCCTACGACCACCGCCGCGCCCAGCAGGAGCTCCTCGACGAGGTCGCCGACGCGCTGCCCCAACAGGAATTGAGGCTCGGCTTTGACGACGCCAATCTGACCGTTCGCCAGCACGCCAAGCTCCGGGAGGACCTGCCCGAGCGCGTGGAGCTGGTCAAGGCCGGTGGGCTCGTCGAGCGGCTGCGGGCGGTCAAGGACGCCGAGGAGATAGAGCGGATCCGGATCGCCACCGGGGTTGCTGACGCCGCCCTGTCGAAGCTGCTGGAGCAGGGGCTGGTGGGACGGACCGAGCGCGACCTGGCCACGGCGCTGGAGCAGGCGATGGTCGCGCAGGGGGCGTCGCGGCCTTCGTTTGACTCGATCGTCGCCGCCGGTCCACACGGCGCGCTGCCCCACGCCACACCGCGCGACGTGGAGGTCGCGCCGGGCCAGCTGGTGGTGATCGACTGGGGCGCCGAGGTCGACGGATACTGCTCGGATTGCACGCGCACCATCGCCACCGGCGAGCCCGGCGCCGACGCCCGCGAGATCTACGAACTGGTCCTGGAGGCTGAGCTCGCCGGCGTCGAGGCGGTCCGGGCCGGGGCCGGGGGCCGCGAGGTCGATGCCGTGGCCCGCGAGGTGATCGAGGCCGGCGGCCACGGCGAGCACTTCGGCCACGGGCTCGGTCACGGGGTCGGCAGCGAGGTCCACGAGGCCCCGCGGCTCTCCAAGCGCTCCGAGGATGAGCTGCGCAGCGGCAACGTCGTCACCGTCGAGCCCGGTGTCTACCTGCCCGGGCGGCTCGGAGTCCGGATCGAGGACCTGGTGGTGGTCGGCGAGGACGGCTGCGAGATCCTCACTTCGCTCGACAAGCGGCTGCTGGTCACCGGCTGAGCCGAGGCCTCCGTCTAGACTGGCCCGCTGTCAATGCTGAGCACAAATCAATTTCGCAACGGCAATCACATAGAGGTCGACGGCACGATCTTCAAGATCGTGGAGTTCCAGCACGTCAAGCCGGGCAAGGGCGCGGCGTTCGTCCGCACCAAGCTGCGCCGGGTCAGTGACGGGGCGGTCATCGACCGCACGTTCCGGGCCGGTGAGAAATTCCGCTCGGTGCGGACCGAGGTGCGGCGGATGCAGTATCTCTACCGCGATGGAACCGATGCCCATTTCATGGACGCCGAAAGCTACGAGCAGCTGACGATCCCCGAGTCCACGCTGGCCGACGCGCTGCGCTGGATGAAGGACTCCGAGGAAGTGGAGCTGCTGTACATCGACGACAGCCCCACCGACGTGCAGCTGCCGAGCGCCATCGATCTGGAGGTCACCGAAGCCGAGCCCGGGCTCCGCGGAGACACCGCCTCGGGCGGTGGCACCAAACCCGCGGTGCTCGAGACCGGAGCGCGGATCCAGGTGCCGCTGTTCGTCAACATCGGCGATGTCGTGCGCGTCGACACCCGCTCTGGCGAATACGTCTCGCGTGCCTGACGGCGGCCCGGTGGTGCTCGCCGCTGGCGAGGACCACTGAGGTGCGAAGGACCGAGCAGCGCCGCGCCGCGGTCTGGGCGCTGTACCAGAGCGATTTGCTTGACCGCCCGCTCGAGGAGACTTTCCCTCGCGACGTGAACACCTTCACCCGCTCGCTGGCCTATGCGGTGCGCGAGCACCAACCCGAGCTCGATGAGGTGATCCGCACCCACTCCAGCGGGTGGTCGCTCGAGCGGATCGCTCCGCTGGAGCGTTCGATCCTTCGCGTCGGGCTGCTGGAGCTGCTGTACCCGGACGCTGTGGCGGGCGATCAGGCGATCCCGGCCGAGGGGGCGATCGACGAGGCGGTCGAGACGGCCAAGCGCTTCTGCGGGTCCAACGCGCCGGCTTTCGTCAACGGGATCCTGGGCGCGGTACTCCGCGAGCGCATAAGCGAAACGTAGGAAGTTCGAGGCCCAGCGGGGCCGAGCGGAGACAATCCGGTCATGAGAGTGCTCGTGGTCGACGACGATCGGCGGTTGCGCGACGTTCTGCGCCGCGCGCTGATGCTGTCCGGCTACGAGATCAGGCTGGCCGAGACCGGATCGGAGGCGCTGGCGGAGGTCTCGGCCGGGGTACCCGATGCCGTGGTGCTCGATGTTGGGTTGCCCGACATCGATGGGCTTGAGGTCTGCCGGCTGCTGCGACGGGAGCGAAACCGGGTGCCGGTGCTGATGCTGACCGCTCGTGACGCGGTGTCGGACCGCATCGACGGGCTCGACGCGGGCGCCGATGACTACCTGATCAAGCCGTTTGACATCGACGAGCTCAAGGCGAGGCTGCGAGCGCTGCTCCGCCGCGCCGGGGGTGAGGGCGACATCGAGGGCGGCCTCTGTTTCGCAGCGCTGAGGCTCGATCCGGCGCGCCACGGAGCGATCGTGGGGGAGAGCTTCATCGAGCTGACCCGAACCGAATACCAACTCCTCGAGTTGCTGATGCTCAACCCGCGCCGGGTCCTGCCGCACTCGCTGATCTACGACCGGGTGTGGGGGTACGACTTCGGGCCGACGTCGAACGCGCTGCGGGTGTACGTCGGCTACCTGCGTCGCAAGCTCGAGGATGCCGGCGCTCCGTCGATGATCCACACCGTTCGCGGGGTGGGATACGCGCTGAGGGAGCCCGCGGAATGAGCCCCGGGGCCCGGCTCGGGCGGTGCCCGAGATGAGCCTCAGAGTGCGCATGGGGGTGGCGGCCGGGGTCGCCGTGGCCCTGGCCGTCATTGCGGTTGCCGTCTCGGCCTATGCCGGAACGCGCTCCGTGCTGGAGGGTCAGCTCGATCATTCGCTGCAGAACCTGTCGGCCAGCATCACCGCTCGCGGCGGAGGGCCCCCGGGATCCCGGCTCCCCGGCACCTCCGGCGCCTCTGGCGCCGCAGCCTCCGGAGGCGAGAGCTTCGGGCCCGGCAATGGGCCCGAGCCCGGACTCGGCCCGGGCGACCGTGACGAGGGTCTGGGGCTGGGCGATCGCGGCGGCCCGGCGTTCGGCGGAGCCGCCGGCACCCTGACCCTGGTTCGCAGCGACGGCACGGCGTTTGTCCCCAGGGGCCAGCAGCAGCGCCTCCCGGTCGACGCGCGAGCCAGGGCCCTGGCGGTCCGTGGCAAAGGCCACTACTTCACCGACATGACGGTCAACGGCACGCACATCCGGGTGCTGGCCACTGGGGTCGGGTGGCGGGGAGCGCTGTTGGTGGCGCTTTCGCTCAAGGATGTCGACCACGCCCTCCACAGCCAGCTGCTGCTGCTGATCGCAATCGCCGCTGGGGGCATCCTGTTGGCCGGGCTGCTCGGATTGCTGGTCGCCCGCACCGCACTGTCTCCGATCGCCCGCTTCACTCGTCAGACCGAGGCGATCGCCGCCCACCCGGAGCGGATCGACCGGGAACTCACCGAACGCATCGATGTCCACGGCGGCGACGAATTGGCGCGGCTGGCCCAGACCTTCAACCGCACCCTCGACGCCCTCGAGAGCTCGGTGCAGGCGCAGCGCAACCTGGTCGCTGATGCCTCGCACGAGCTTCGCACGCCGATCGCGACGATCCGGGCCAACCTGCAGCTGATGCGCGACGAGGAGCTGCTCTCACCCGAGGATCGCGAAGCGCTGCGGGCCGACGTCATCGACGAGCTCGACGAGCTCACCGCGCTCGTGGCCGACGTCGTGGAACTCGCGCGCGGGAGCAAACCGACCAGTGAGCCCGACGACGTCCGCCTTGATCAGATCGTGGCCGTGGCAGTGGAGCGCGCCCAGCGGCGGTCCCCGCAGCTGACGGTTCAGGCGAGCCTCGAGCCCACGGTGGTCCACGGCGAGGGGGATCGCGTTGCCCGGGCCGTGGCCAACCTGCTCGACAACGCAGCCAAGTGGAGTCCTCCCGACGGGGTGATCGAGGTGGCGTTGCGCGACGGAACCCTGAGCGTCCGCGACCACGGGCCGGGCTTTCACGTCGAGGACCTGCCGTTCGTCTTTGACCGCTTTCACCGGGCTCGCGATGCCCGCTCCAAGGCGGGCTCGGGGCTCGGGCTGGCGATCGTCCGGCAGGCGGCGGAGGCGCACGGGGGATACGTGGTGGCCGAAAATGCCCCGGGAGGCGGGGCTCTGATCCGGCTCGGCTTCGGTCCCGTCCTCGAGCTGGCCGATGCCCCAGCGCCCCCCGTCAGCCGCTCAGGCCGGTGAACAGGCCCGAGCCGGTGGCCACGGCAATCGGCCGC
This sequence comes from Solirubrobacteraceae bacterium, assembly GCA_036497115.1. GTDB lineage: Bacteria > Actinomycetota > Thermoleophilia > Solirubrobacterales > Solirubrobacteraceae > Palsa-465. The sequence goes on along the minus strand of DASXJY010000128.1, from coordinate 4,009 downwards.
CCGTCGGCGTCGACGAGCTCGGCGCCGGCGACCGCGATCCTCCGGCCGGCGTGGACCGACTTCGCCTCCGCGCGTGCCTGGCGACCGTCGCTGGCCAGCGGACGCAGGTAGTTGACCTTCAGGTCAACGGGACGAAACCGGACCCCGGGAGCGCCGGTTGTCTCCAGTGCTCCCGCGATGGCCGCGTCGGCCAGCAGCGCGACCACTCCGCCCTGGACCCGGCCCGGCGGCGGCGCGCAGAACCAGCGGCTGGCGGGGAGCGTGAACGCCGCCTGACCCCGACTGGCCGCCGCGGGAGCCACCCCGGTCAGGACCTCGAGCGGCGCGGCGGGCACCTCGCCGGCGATGCGCGCGCTGAGGATCTCGAGGCCGCTGGCTTGTGCCCAGGCCGACTCGTCAATCGCCGCGCCGGCGGCCGGTCGCTCCCAGGGATCGGGGCCGTCTCCGTCGCCCGCCTGAGGAACCTCGCCCGCTGACATGGGCAGGCCGCCGGCGGGCAGGGTCACGCACAGCGAACTGCCGTGGGCGATCAGCTGGTCGCGGTCGTCGCGGACGTCGACCTCGGCGAGGGCCAAGGGGTCGCCGGCTGAGACCACGCGGCCCCGGGCGCGCAGCCGGTCTGGCGGCCGCGGGACCCGCAGCAGCCGAAGTGAGAGCTCCGAGGTGGTGAACGGGGTGCGGGCGGGCAGCCTGGTCATGATCGCGCAGGCCATCGCTGCGTCGGCGGGGATCGTCAGCGGCCCCAGGGGGATCGTCCCGTGGGGCCCCACCAGCCAATCGGAAACCGGCATCGTGAAGGTCGCCGCGCCCTCCTCGAACTCCTCGAGCCGCATCCCGGTAAGGCGTGAAAGCGGCGGCGCCGGCGTGTGGCCGGCCAGCAGCGCCTCGAGCTGCTGGCTGCCCGACAGGGTCAGAGTGCTCGGAGCGGGATGGCCGCCCCGCACCGGCTCGCGCCACGGCCCGGCTTCCGAGCCGCGAGTCTCGGCTCGCCGGGAATCGGGCTGCGAAGAATCGGCCACGCCAGCAACCTAGCGTCTGCGCCGGCAGGCGCGCTGGAGCGTGCGCGCAGCCGGCAGCCGGGCGACGGCGGCCTTCTAGAGCACCGTGGACAGCCAGTCGCCGACCGCCGCGCCGACCGCAGGCAGGTCGCTGCGCAGGCTGTGGTTGCCGTCGACCTGGACCACCGCTCGGGCCGGTCCGGGCGGTGGCATTCCGAAAGGATCGCCGCGCCCCTGGACGACCAGGACCTCGACCGCGACCGATTCGAGCTCGTCCAGCCGGCTGCGGGGCTCCTTGGCCGAGGCCGCGCGCCGTGGCGGCAGCAGCGGAAAGGCCAGGCACAGAACGCCGGCGACACCGGTCTGCGAGGCGGTTCGGCAGGCCACGCGAGCGCCCATCGAGCGTCCCCCTGACACCAGCGGGAGCTCGGCGAGAAGGTTTTGGCCAAGCCAGTCCATGACCTCGATCCAGGCTGCGTCCAGCCGTGGCGCCGGCGCTGGAGCCCGGCGCCCGGCGACCCGATAGGGCTGTTCGACCAGCACGGCGCTGAACCTGTGGTCAAGCGCGGCGGCGGTCGCGGCGCGCAGGTCAGGCGCGCCCACGCCGCCGCCGGCCCCATGGCCGAGCACCAGCGCCCCGCGGGCGGCCGCGGCCGGCGCGATGTGCGCCCGCGCCAGTCCCTGGCTGGTCTCGATCTCGACCGGATCCAACGCGGCGGGTCGGGGCCCAGCTGTCTCGGTTGATCGGCGGGCCATCGAGGCCAAGCATTTCACGTCGCGGCCATCAGCTGGCCCGCGGACACACCAGCTACCTGCACCCCCTGACGCCCGGAGCCCTCATTGGCGCGCCGGTTGCCACGGGCGACCCTTCCCATGTGCTGAAAGCAAACGAAAGGAATGGTCAGATGAACATCGCAGCTCGTGCCGGGCGCTGGAGCGCGGCGCACTGGAAGACGGCAACCTTTGGCTGGCTGGCGATGGTTGTCTGCGCCGTCGTGCTCGGCAACCTGGCGGGCACCGTCTCGCTGACTGACTCCGAGCAGTCGACCGGGGAATCGGCGCACGCCCGGGCAATGCTCACCGGAGCCGGCTTTCACGACCGCGCTGGAGAGAGCGTGCTCGTGCAGAGCCCAGACCACGCCGCGACAAGCCCTGAATTTCAGGCCGAGATCAGGACGGTCCTAGCCAGACTCAAGGATCTCGGTCAGATCCAGGGGCTGCGCTCACCGCTGGCGGCCCAGAATCACGGGCAGATCTCCAAGGACGGCCACTCGGCCCTGATCGAGTTCGAGATGAAGGGCAGCGTTGACAGCGCCGGCGATCGCGTGCAGCCGGTGCTCAACACGGTGGCCGGACTCCAACGCGCCGCACCAGGCTTTACGGTGGCCGAGGTCGGCGACGCCAGCTCCAACCACGAGCTCAACAACACGATCAACGGTGGCCTGTCCCGGGCCGAGCGTCTCTCGATCCCGATCACCTTCCTGGTCCTGCTCGTGGCCTTCGGAGCCTTCGTAGCGGCCGGAATCCCGGTGCTGCTGGCGTTCTCGGCCGTCCTGGGCTCCGGCGGACTGGCCGCGCTGGCCAGCCATTTCATCCATGCTGCCGACGCCACCAGCTCGGTCATGCTGCTGATGGGGATGGCCGTCGGAGTCGACTACTCGCTGTTTTACCTCAAGCGCGAGCGAGAAGAGCGCCGTCTCGGTCACACCGACGCGCTCCAGCGTGCCGCAGCCACATCGGGCCGCGCCGTGCTGGCGTCAGGGGTCACCGTGCTGATCGCCATGGCCGGGATGCTGCTGACCGGCTCAAAGACCTTCGACTCGATCGGAGTAGGGGCGATGCTGGTCGTGTTCATGGCCATGCTCGGCTCACTGACAGTGCTTCCGGCGCTGCTCGGCCGGCTCGGCGATAAGGTCGACAAGGGACGAATTCGCAAAGGGCGCCCGAGCTCACGCGTGTGGGATGCGGTGCTGGCACCGGTGCTTCGCTTCCCGGCTGTGGCCGCTGTGGCGTCAACCGCGGTGCTGGTGATCCTGGCGCTGCCGGCCTTGGGGCTGCACACGACACTGATTGGCGCCAGCGACCTGCCGAAGAGCATTCCGGTCGTTCAGACCTACGACAAGATCCAACAGGCGTTTCCCGGGGCGCAGACCCCGGCCGACGTGGTCCTGCAGGCCCGCGATGTGACCTCGCCGCAGGTCCGGGCCGCCGTGGGCCGGCTGAGCCGGCTGGCGCTGGCCAGCGGCCAGGCCAAGCAGCCGATCCACGTCACGGTCAACGCTCGGCATACCGCGGCGCGGGTCTCCGTCCCGCTGGTCGGCAACGGCGAGGACGCCAGGTCAATCGCGGCGTTGCAGACGCTGCGGGGCCGCGTGCTCCCCGCCAGCCTCGGGAGCGTCCCGGGTCTCAGGTATGCCGTCACCGGCGAGACGGCGGGAACGCATGACTTCACCAGTCAGCTCAAGCACAGCTTCCCGCTGGTGTTCACGTTCGTGCTCGGCCTCGCCTTCCTGCTCCTGCTGGTTACCTTCCGCTCGCTGGTCATACCGATCACCTCGATCGCGCTGAACCTGCTGTCGGTCGGCGCCGCATACGGGATCCTGGTGTGGATCTTCCAGCAGGGCCACCTCCAGGGCCTGCTTGGCTACCACTCCAACGGCGCGGTGGTGACCTGGCTGCCGCTGTTTCTGTTCGCCGTCCTGTTCGGCCTGTCGATGGACTATCACGTGTTCATCGTCAGCCGCATCAAGGAGCTGGCCGACCGCGGAGCGAGCACGGAGGAGGCCGTCGAGAGGGGCATCGCGGGGACCGCCGGGACCGTGACGGCCGCCGCCGCCGTGATGATCGCGGTGTTCGCGATCTTCGCGACGCTGACGACGCTCGAAATCAAGCAGATGGGCGTGGGTCTGGCTGTGGCGGTGCTGATCGACGCGACCGTGATCAGGGCGGTGCTGCTTCCTGCGACGATGAAGCTGCTCGGCAGGTGGAACTGGTACCTGCCGCGCTGGTTG
>DASXJY010000127.1:0-10937 GCA_036497115.1 Solirubrobacteraceae bacterium | reverse complement strand
CCAGGGACTACGCCAAGTGGCAGCTCCCCGACCGCTTCGAGTTCATCGACGAGATCCCGCGCACGGCAACCGGGAAGTTCAAGAAGACCGCGCTGCGGGAGAAGTTCGTGGCCAGCCGGGTCTAGGCCTCGCCGAGCCGCTTCTTCTGCACCTTGCCGAGCTCGTTGCGCGGCAACGCGTCCAAAAACCGGATCTCGCGAGGGCGCTTGTGGGGAGCGAGCTGGCCGGCGACGTGGTCGATCAGCTCCTGCGCCTCGACCTCGGCGCCGTCGCGGACCGTGACCCAGGCCACCACCCGCTCGCCGAGATCGTCGTCGGGCTCGCCGGTGACCGCGGCGTCGTCGACAGCGGCGTGATCGCGCAGCGAGGTCTCGATCTCGCCGGCGCCGATCTTGTAGCCGCCGCTCTTGATCAGGTCGGTGGCGCGACGGCCGACGATGCGGATGAAACCGTCGCCGTCCCGGGTGGCCATGTCGCCGGTGGCAAACCAGTTGCCGTCCATCGTCGCCGCGGTCGCGTCGGGGCGGTTGAGGTACTCCAGGAAGAGGTTCGGGCCGCGGACCTGGATCTCGCCGATCGTCTCGCCGTCGCGGCCATCGATCGGGTGGCCCTCGTCGTCGACGAGCCGTAGCTCGATCCCCGGCAGGACGGTCCCAACCGAACCCGGTCGGGGCCGGCCGCCGGCCCGGATGGCGGTGTTCATCAGCGTCTCGGTCATGCCGTAGCGCTCGATCACGTCGCGGCCGGTCAGCCGCCGCAGTCGCTCGTGCTCGGAGGCCGGGAGTGCGGCCGAGCCCGAGACGAGCAGCCGGGCGCCTCCCAGCGCCTGCGCCAGCGAGGATGACTCCTGCGCGGCGTCGGCGAGGCGGCGGTACATGGTCGGCACGCCGAACAGCACGGTCGCGCCGGCGGTGAACGCGTCTCGGACCCCGTCAGCCGAGAATCGCTCCAGGTGAACCGCGGTGCCCCCGCGGCGCACCGGACCCAGGATCCCGATCACCAGGCCGTGGACGTGATACAGCGGCAGTCCGTGGACGACCACGTCGCGCTCGGTCCACTCCCAGGCCTCGGCCAGCGCGTCGAGATTGGAGGAGATGGCCCGGCGCGGAAGCACCGCGCCCTTGGGCGGCCCGGTGGTTCCGGAGGTGTAGACGACGAGCGCCGGGGCCTCGGGATCTGGCTCGGGATCTGGCTCGGGCGGAGGCGACGGCGGGTCCAAATGGTCGCGGCCGCGGCCGATGCCGCCGAGGTCGACCTCCAGCGACGCCCGGCCCGCGAGCACCTCGGGCGGGCCGGCTCCCGGCGCCACCAGCAACGCGTCGGGGTCGGCATCCTCGACGATGTGCGCCAGCTCGGCGCTGCCCGACCGGGGGTTTATCGGGACCACCGGGACTCCGGCCAGCAGCGCTCCGATGACCCCCACGCAGGTCTCGATCCGCGGCTCGGCCAGCACGGCCACGCGCCGGCGGCCGGCCATCCGCCGGGCCAGTTCCGTCGCCGCGTCGCGCAGCTGCGCGAACGAGAGCGAGCGCTCCGGGAACGACAGCGCCACGCGTGGCGGCGGATCGCTACCGAGGGTGGGGAACAGGGAGCCGTTCAAGGCCGGCGGACCGCGCCGTGAGCCAACCCCGCCGCACCCGAGCGTCCGCGGCGCCGGCACCGCTGGACTTCAACCCGGCGATGGCACACACTGCGCTCGTGGCAGTCACCGAACGCGTCGACCTCGACCTGCTGGACGCCGTGCAGCAACGGGTGCTCTGGCTGGCGACGTCGATCATCCATCACGCCAACAGGGTGAGGCAGACCCCCTCCGGGGTCAAGGTGGGCGGACACCAGGCCTCGTCGGCGTCGATGGTCTCGATCATGACCGCGCTGTACTTCGAGTTCCTGCGCGATCCCGATCGCGTTTCGGTCAAGCCGCACGCGTCGCCGGTGCTCCACGCGATCGAATACCTGCTGGGATGGCTCGACGAGCGGTACCTGACGACGCTGCGGGAGTTCGGCGGGCTGCAGAGCTACCCCAGCCGGCTCAAGGATCCGGTCGCGGCCGACTTCTCGACCGGCTCGGTGGGGATCGGGGCCACCGCCCCGATCTGGAGCGCGCTGGCTCATCGCTATGTGGCCGGCCACTTCGAGGTACCCCGGGGCGGTCGCCAGGTGTCGCTGGTCGGAGACGCCGAGCTCGACGAGGGCGCCTGCTGGGAGGCGATCGTCGACCCGGTGGTCGCCCAGCTCGGGGAGGTGCTGTGGATCGTCGACGTCAACCGGCAGTCGCTGGACCGGGTCGTGCCCGACATCGCCGCCGGCCGGCTGGCGGCGATGTTCGAGGCGGCGGGGTGGCACGTGATCACCGTCAAGTACGGGCGCCGGTTGAGCGAGCTCTACGACCGCGAGGGCGGCGCCGCGCTGCGGGCCCGGATCGACTCGATGACCAACGAGGAGTATCAGCGCAACCTGCGGGCCTCGGCGCCCGAGCTCCGCGAGCGGCTGCCGGCGGGCCGGGGACGGCGAGAGCTGCAGCGCCTGATCGCCGAGGTCGAGGACGAGCCGCTGATGGCGGCGGTCAGGGATCTCGGCGGTCACGACCTGGGGCTGGTGCTCGACGCCTTACGACGGGCCGACGCGGTGATGGATCGGCCGTCGGTGATCTTCGCGTACACGATCAAGGCCTGGAGGCTGCCCACCGAGGGCCATCCGGCAAACCACTCCGCGCTGCTCGACGAGGCGCAGTGGCGGGCGTTGGCGTCCGGGCTGGGGGCCGACGCCGCTGATCCATGGGCCAGGTTCGAGGCGGGCTCGCCCGAGGCCGAGCTGTGCGCGCGGGCTGCCGCCCGGCTTGCCCGTGAGCCGGTCGTGCCGGCCGCCCCGCCCCGGGTCCCGGCGTCGCTGGGCCGCAACCACGCCGGGAGGGTCTCGACGCAGCAGGCCTTCGGCCGCCTGTTCGTCGACCTGGCCCGTCAGGCACCCGAGGTGGCCGAGCGCGTCGTGACGGTGAGCCCCGATGTCGCGTCCTCGACCAACCTGGGGGGCTGGATCAATCACGCCGGGATCTGGCACCTCGGGGAGAGGATCGACTGGTTCGCCGATGACACCGACACCCTGGTGCGCTGGCGCGAGTCAGAGCACGGCCGCCACATCGAGCTGGGGATCGCCGAGGGCAACCTGGTCGGCCTGCTGACCGAGCTGGGGTTGACCTGGACCCGCGACGGCGAGCCGCTGCTGCCGATCGGCACGCTGTATGACCCGTTCGTAAACCGGGCGCTCGAGCCGTGGTCCTTCGGGCTCTACGCCGGTGCGCAGTCGATCCTGGTCGGAACCCCCTCCGGGGTCACGCTGGCGCCGGAGGGCGGCGCCCATCAGTCGATCATCACCCCGTCGGTGGGGCTCGAGCAGCCGCGCTGCATCGCCTGGGAACCTGCCTTCGGCCAGGACCTGGAGTGGACGCTGCTGGCGGCGCTGGGCGCGATCGGGCGGCCCGGCGGGTCATCGGCCTACTTCCGGCTCACCACGCGCCCGGTCGACCAGATCCTGGCCGATCTCCCGGCCGACCCCGACGCGCTGGCCCAGCGCCGCGCCCACGTGCTGGCCGGAGGCTATGTCCTGCGCCGCGCCCCGACGGCGCCGTCGGTGACGCTGGTCGGCGCCGGGGCGGTGATGCCCGAGGTGCTGGCCGCCGCCGACGAGCTGACCGCGGCGAGCCGGGCCGTCGACGTGGTCTGCCTGACCTCGCCTGACCTGGCCTTCCGCGCGCTGCGGGCCCGGCAGGGGCTGGCCGACGGCCCAGACGAAATCCTCGACGTGCTGCTGCCCGCCGACCGGGCGGCGCCGATGGTCACCGTGCTCGATGGCCATCCGCACACGCTCAGCTTCCTGGGCTCGGTTCGCAGCGTCGCCGTGGCCTGTCTGGGCGTCGACGATTTCGGCCAGTCGGGCGACGTCGAGGACCTCTACCGTCACTTCGGAATCGACGCCGAGACGATCGTCGGCGCCGCCCTTGACCTGATGCCATGACCGAGATCACGATGCCGAGCCTGTCGGATTCGATGCAGGAGGGAACGATCCTCAGCTGGCTGAAGGCCGACGGCGAGCGGATCGAGCTCGGCGACGAGCTGCTCGAGATCGAGACCGACAAGGCGACCATGGCCTACGAGTCTCCGGCCGAGGGGGTGCTGGAGATCGTCGCCGGGGTCGGAGAGACGCTGCCGGTGGGCACGCTGATCGCCCGCCTGGGGGCCGGCGAGAAAGCCGGCCGGGAGTCCGGCGAGGGGGCCGGCGAGGAGGGGAGCGGCGATACCGGGCACGCGGGTGACGGGGCCGCCGCCACCCAGCCGGTTGAGCCCGCGGAACTCGAGCCCGCCGCGCCGGCGCCCGCATCGGCGCCCGACGGCAACGGCGCGCCGCCTGACGTCCGGGCGACGCCGCTGGCCCGCCGCCTGGCTCGCGCCCACGGCGTCGATCTCGGCGAGCTGGAGGGCTCCGGGCCGCGTGGCCGGATCACCCGCTCCGACGTGGCCAACCGCGCCGGACTGGCAACCGAGTCGCCGGCAGTTGAGCCAGCGGCGGTGCGGGAGACCGTGGATCGCTCCGAGGACGGGGAAGCCAGACCACGTGTCAGGACCGAGCCGCTGAGCCGCCGCCAGCAGCTGATCGCCCGCCGGATGGCCGAGGCGAAGGCCACCGTTCCCCACTTCCAGGTCCAGACCGAGGCCGAGGTCGACGCGCTGCTCGGACTCCGGGTCGAGCTCAAGCGCGGAGTCGACGACGACCAGACCCTGCCATCGATCAACGACTTCATCGTCAAAGCCTGCGCGCTGGCGCTTCGCCGGCACCCCCGGGCCAACGGGTCCTACCGCGACGGGGCCTTCGAGCTCCACGACCAGATCAACGTGGGGGTGGCGGTGGCCGCCGAGGACGTGCTGATCGTGCCCACCATCTTCAGCGCCGACGAGCGCTCGCTGGGCGAGATCGCCGCGCAGTCGCGCCGGCTGGCGCAACGGGTCCGCGACGGAACGGTCACGCCGCCGGAGCTCTCCGGAGCCACGTTCACGGTCTCAAACCTGGGGATGCTCGGGATGACGGCGATCACGCCGGTGATCAATCCGCCCCAGGCGGCGATCCTCGGAGTGGGCGCCGCTCGCGCGCTGCCGGAGCTCGTCGACGGCCAGCTGAGACAGCGCCACCTGCTGACCCTGACGCTGAGCTGCGATCACCGCATCCTCTACGGGGCCGACGCGGCGCGGTTTCTCAGCGATATCCGGCGCGGGCTCGAGACGCCGCTGGCGCTGATGCTGTGAGCGCTCGCTCGAGGTCGTCGATCAGGTCGGTGACGTCCTCAACCCCCACCGACAGGCGAAGGGTGCCGGGAAGGATCCCGATCGCGCTGCGTTCGGCGGCCGACAGCTGACGGTGTGAGGTGTTGTAGGGAGCGCTGATCAGGGACTCGACCCCACCGAGGCTGGTCGCCTGGGATATCACGGCGACTGAGTCCATCAGCGCTCCGGCCCGGGCGTCGCCGCCGTGGGCGCGAAAGGTGACGATCCCCGAGCCGCCGGCCAGCAGCGTCCGGGCGATGTCGGCGTCGGGATGGTCGTCGAGCAGCGGGTAGCTGACCGCCTCGATCTGGTCGTGTCCTCGCAGCCAGCGGGCGATCGCCAGCGCGTTGTCGTTGTGGCGTTCCATGCGCAGGACCAGGGTCTTGAGGCTGCGATCCAGGGTTGCCGCCGCCAGGGGGTCAAGGCAGCCGCCGAACGTCTTGGCCAGTGCCGTGATCTCGGCGATGCGCGGCTTGGCGCCGGCCACCACGCCGGCCATCAGGTCGGAGTGGCCGCCCAGGTACTTGGTCGCCGAGTGCACGACGAGGTCGAAGCCGTGCTCGAGGGGGCGGACGTTGACCGGCGAGGCGAACGTGCTGTCGACGATGCAGGTCGCCCCGGCCTCGCGAGCCAGACCGGCGATGGCCGGCAGATCGGCGACCCGCAGCATCGGGTTCGACAGCGTCTCCACGTAGGCGGCGTCGGCGCCGGCCAGCTCGCGCCGCCAGGCTTCGAGGTCGCCCATGGCCACGAAGCTCACCGAGCGACCCGTCCCGGGGACGACCTGCTCGAGCAGCGTGAACGCCTCCCCGTAGAGCTCGCGGGCGGCCACGATGCGGCCCTGAGGCGGGGTGGCGGTCATCACCGTGGCGGTGATCGCCGCCATGCCGGAGGCAAACGCCTGCGCGGCCTCGGCACCCTCCAGCGCCGCGAGCTTGGCGGCGACGGCATCGACGGTGGGGTTGCCCAAGCGCGAGTACCACCAGGTCTCGGTCCCGCCGGTCTGCGCGATGTCCTGGTAAGCGGCGCCGTCGAGCTCGTAGGTCGATGACTGGAAGACCGGCGTGGTCATCCCGCGCGGCCAGGGGCGGTCGGGTGCGCGTCCACCATGCACTGCGGCGGTCGAGCTTCCGGGTCGGACCTGAATCTGCCGGCGGGCCATCGGCGTGACCTTAGCGCCGTGGTGTACCCCGGCCGGCGACCGGCCGGAGTACACCGCTTTTCCCTATTCCCAACTTTCTGTGTTGACAAACTTCAAATCGTCCGTATACGATTCTATTTAAATCAGATCAAGATGGTTGAGTTTCTGGGCCAGGCTGGCCGGAAACGGGGGCATGGGTTCCCACTCCCGGTGGGCCCCGACGGCCTCCTGCTCCGATGGCCCGGGCTCTACCGGCCGGGAGCCGATCAGCCGCCCGGCTGATCGCCCTACCCGCAGAAAGGAACCGCATTGAGTCTCAAATTGAGGTCGGTCGTCGCCGCGGCGGTGGTTACGCCCGCGCTGGCAGTACCGGCGGCGGCCGCCGCGCAGACGGTGATCGGCTCGGGGTCGAGTGCCGAGCAGCCGATCCTGACCGCGCTGTTCGCCGGCTACAAGCATGTCCACCCCAACGTCAAGTTCATCTACAACCCGGACGGCGGCAACGCCGGCGTCAAGGACGTGCAGGAGAAGCGCAGCCAGTTTGCGGTGAACACGCGGGCTCCGCTGCCCAGCGACTCGGGGACCACCCAGTTCAAGCTCTACCTCGACGGTCTCTGCGTGGCGGTCAACCGGGGCAACAGCCTGAACGGGCTGTCGATCAGGAACGCCGCCAATATCTTCCTTGGCACGCTCACCGACTGGAGCCAGGTCTCGGGCTCGAGCCTCACCGGCACGATCGACCCGATCGGCCGTAACTCCACCGCCGGCTCCTACACCTTCTTCCAGAAGTCGGTGCTGGGCGGCAGGACGCAGTCGACCAGCGTTCAGCAGCTCTCCTCCGATGGCCTCGTGGCCACGGCGATCAAGAAGGACCGCAGCGCGATCGGGTACGTCGGGCTCGCGCACTCCGGGAGCTCGAGCGGGATCAAGACGCTGAAGCTCAACGGCTGGGCCTGCAAGCCCGCCAACGTCAAGTCCGAGAAGTACCCCATGTCGCGGTTCATCTGGGGTGTGCTGTCCACCAAGCGCCAGAGCGGCGCCGCGGCCAGCTTCTTTGACTGGGTGCGGACCAGCAAGGCCGCCGGCAGGATCATCGGGCAGACCGGGGCGGTCTCCGCCTTTAACAAGAAGTAGCGGATCGATCGCGAGGACCGACAGGAGCGGGATGGACGAGGACGATCTCCTCGAAGCCGAGGCGACCACGGACTCCGACCGGCGCGCCGAGCTGATGCTCGGCGCGTTGGTCTGTCTGGTGGTTGCGCTCCTGCTGGGGATGTTCGCGTTTGTCATCTACCAGGCCTGGCCGTCGTTCTCGCACAATGGCCTGAGCTGGTTCGGCGGCGGCGGCAACGTCGACTCCGAGATCCAGGCGATGTTCAACTCGGGCGCCTCGCTGGCCAGGCCGGTATACGCGTTCCACGGCTGGCCGTTGATCTGGGGTTCGATCCTGCTCGTCGGCGGGGCGGTGACGATCGCCTTCGTCTGCTCGCTGTTCGTGGCCGTGTTCGTGGTCGAGTTCGCACCCGATCCGCTGCGCCGAGTGCTCGAGCCGGTGATCCGCCTGCTGGCCAGCGTGCCGTCGGTGATCTATGGCCTGGTCGGGGTGTTCGTGCTGGTCCCGTTCATCGGCAATCACGTGATCAGCTCGGGCAGCAAGGCGTCGGTGTCGGGGATCATCACCCTGAACGGCTACAGCCTGCTGGCCGGCGTTCTGATCCTCACCGTGATGATCGCGCCGGTGATGGTGGCCGTCTTCTCCGACGGGCTGCGGGCGGTGCCGAAGGGCTGGATCGAGGCCTCCCTGGGATTGGGGATCAACAAGTGGCGGACGGTCTGGAAGATCGGCGTACGGGCCGCCCGGCCTACGCTGATCGCCGGAACCGTGCTGGCCACCGCCCGGGCTCTGGGCGAGGCGGTGATGGTGGGGATGGTCTGCGGGGTGGTCTCGTTCGCTCCCAACCCGGTCGACGGCTGGATCTTCTTCGTGGAGCCGACTCGGCCCCTGGCCGCGACGATCATCGCCTTCATCGACGACCTGTCATCGCCACCGATGCGCCACACGCTGTACGCGATCGCGGCGGTGCTGCTGCTGTCGGCGGCGCTGCTGTCATTCGGTGGCTGGGCGGCCAAGCAGCCGATGAAGCGCTACGGGCTTCGGACATGAGCGCGATCGAGCTACCGGTTCCGGGTCCCGCGCCCGGCGCCCGGATCCGGCCCCCGGAGTCGCCGCCGTGGCGGCTTCGCGACCGCCTCGGCCTGGGCCTGGCCTGGCTGCTGGGGCTGCTGTTCTGCGCCGTCGCCGTGGCGATCGTCCTGTACTTCCTGGTCCAGGGGATCAAGTACGTGCGCCCGGAGCTGTTCGTGACCAACCCGTCGGTCAACGCCTCGACCAGCGTCGCCACCGGGGGCTTCCTTGACCCGCTGCTGGGGACGCTGCTGGTGACTGCCCTGGCCATGTCAATCGCGCTGCCGGTGGGGATTGCCGTCGCCGTCTGGCTGAGCGAATACGGTCGGCCCGCCGCGTTGGCGCGGATCGCCGAGTCCTCGATCGAGATGATCGCCGGCACCCCCTCGATCGTGCTGGCGCTGTTCGGGGTCCTGCTGTTCGAGAGCCCGGCGCTGGGCTTTCTCAGCCGGATGTCCGGAGGCGTCGTCTACGGCCGGTCGTTCTTCGCCGGTGCGGCGATGCTCTCGCTGGTCGGACTGCCGCTGGTCGTCACCAACGTGCGGGCCGGTCTGCAGGCGATCCCCAACCACGTTCGCGAGGCCTCCTACGCACTGGGCAAGACCAAGATCGCCACCACGCGCCGCGTCCTGCTGCCGGCGGCCCGCCCCTCGGTTCTGACCGGGGCGATGCTCGGTGCCGGCCGGGTGATCGGAGACACCGCGATCATCGTCGTACTGCTCGGGGGAACGCTCACGTTCAATTCCGCCGGCTCGGTCCCGCTGCTCTCGACGCTGCAGGGGACCGGGGCCACGCTGACCTACTACGTGTTCTACAACGCCCCGACCGGCGAGGGCAACCAACCCGGCAAGGCGTACGCCGCGGCATTCGTGCTGCTGGCGATCGTGCTGGCCCTCAACGTAGGGGTGGACGTGGCCACGCGGCGCTCCCGGAGGCTGCGATGGAGTTCATGAAGCCACCGCCGATCCGCCGGCTGACCGGCAGCGAGACGGTCGCGCCGTCGCACGATCGCCAACCCGTCGCGGCGCCGCCGAACGGTCACGGCGCCGCCAACGGCAACGGCGCGGCGACGGCATTCGTCGGGGCCCAGCGCCGGCGGGTGGCCGCGAGTTCGCTGGCCATCGATCGCATGCAGGTCGAGGAGCTGTCGGTGGCCTACGGGCGAAAGCTCGCCGTGGATTCGGTCTCGCTGACGATCCGCCAAGGCGAGGTGCTGGCCCTGATCGGGCCCTCGGGCTGCGGAAAGACCACCTTGCTGCGCTCGCTCAACCGGCTCACCGAGCTCAACCAGGACGTGACGCTGAAGGGGCGGATCACGCTCGACGAGGCCGACATCGCAAAGCTCGATCCGACGGCTCTGCGCCGCCGGGTGACGATGGTCTTCCAACAGCCCAACCCGTTTCCGATGAGCGTCTTCGACAACATCGCCTACGTCCTGCGCGAGCAGGCGGCGCGACGTCCAAAGCGTGGCGCCCTGCGCGGAGCGGTTCGCGACGCGCTCAGCCGCGCCGGCCTCCTGGACGAGCTGCCCGATCTCGACCATCCGGCGCTGAAGCTCTCCGGCGGCCAGCAGCAGCGGCTGTGCATCGCGCGGGCACTGGCCGCCAACCCAGAGGTACTGCTGCTCGACGAGCCGTGCTCGGCGCTGGATCCGCAGTCGACGCAGGTGATCGAAGACCTGATCGTGAAGTTGCGCGAGGACGTGGCCGTGGTGATCGTCACCCACAACCTGCAACAGGCCTACCGGGTCGCCGATTGCGCCGGGTTCATGTACCTGGGAGAGCTCGTCGAGTACGGCGGCGCCACACAGCTGTTTCGCGCCCCCCGCCAGCAACGGACCAAGGAGTACGTGCGTGGCGAGTTCGGATGATCGCCCTGGCTTCCGCCGCTCCCGCCCGTCCCGGCCGTCCCGGCCGCGCCGGAGGCACCGCCCGCGCCGGCCGGCCCGCCGCTCAGCGGTGGCGCTGGCCGGTCTGTCGCTGGTGGCAGTGGCGTCGGCCGGCTGCGTCTCAACCGAGCAGAAGGCCACCTGGGCTCACCTCCAGGACGCCCGGATCATCGCCACCCAGAAGCCCACGATCGTCACGCGGGCCAACGATGAGGTGCGCGTGACCGGCGTAGAGCTCCTTCACTCCGGAGGCCGGGTGGCGATCGTGGTTGGACTCAGGAACACCACCTCGCGGGCGGTCAACGACATCCCCATCTCAGTCGGTCTGCGCGGCCGGCGCGGCATCCGCGTGTATCTGAATCGCGCCCCGGGATTGGACTATTTCAAGACCCACGTGGGAGTGATCGCGGC
>DASXJY010000126.1:0-3105 GCA_036497115.1 Solirubrobacteraceae bacterium | reverse complement strand
ACCACAGCAGCGGCGCGCCGTGTCCGAGCCCCATCGAGATCACGCGGCCGATGACGATCGTGTGGTCGCCGCCGGCGATCAGCTCCTGCAGCTCGCAGGTGGCCCAGGCCAAGGACCCCTCGATGACCGGCACGCCGTCGTGGTGGCGGTGGGCAACCCCCTCGAGCTTCTCCGCCTCGGGCAGCTTGGAGGCGAACACGCCGGCCAGCGGCTCCTGGTCGGCGGCCAGCACATTGACCGCGAAGCGGCCGGCCTCGCGGACGATCGGCAGCGTGCGGGCCTGGTTCTCGAAGCAGACCAGGGCCAGCAGCGGGTCGAGCGACAGCGAGCACAGCGCGTTGGCAGTCATGCCGCCGGCCCCGGCCGAGCCGGCGCTGGTGACCACCGCCACGCCGGTGGCAAACCGCCCGAAGACCTCTCTGAACAGCTCTGGATCGGGCCGGGGCGGCTCTGAGTCGGGCCGGGGCGGCTCTGAGTCGGGCCGGGGCGGCTCTGAGTCGGGCCGGGGCGCCATCGCCTGGCCTTTATATCGGGGGCGGCGAGGGCGAGGGTGCCCCGGCGCCGGCACCTCTGGTTGCCGCCGTAGGAGGACGATCGCGGTGAAGCTGTGGCGAGCGTCTCAAAGCCGGCGCCGGGGATGGGCCGGTCTTCGCCGCCGGGCCCCCGGGTCCTCCCCGGCTCAGCCCGTGACGATCAGGGTCCCGTAGGCGCCCAGCGCCTGATCGGCCAGGATCGTCGAGGACATCGTGTACCGGCCCGGGGCCAGGCTCGCGAACAGCTCCGCGGTCTGCCCGGGCGCGATCGGCTTGGTCGAGGCCTGGGGCCGGCCGTCGAGCGAGATCACCAGGTTGTGGCTCAGCCGGCCATAGTTGTGGACCACGATCGTCAGCGTTCCGGCGGCGGCGCGAACGTCCTGGGGCTGCACGTGGTACTCGGTCAGCGCCACTTGCAGCGTGGCATCGGCCGCGACCCGCGTCGTCGCGCCGCACCCGGCGAGCAGCAGGATCGAGGCCGCGAGCAGGGCGATGGGTGGTCGCGGCCTGGGCACGGGGATCCGATTATGATCCCGCCCGGATGAGTCGGTCGCTCAGGGTCCTTCTCCTTTCGGGCGCGATTTTGGCCGTCGCCGCTCTGGCGTCCGCATGCGGAAGCGACAAGATCAAAGTCGCCAAGTCGAGCCCGGTGCACGGGGGCGCGGTGCTGTTCTCACAGCGCTGCTCGGGCTGCCACACCTTCTCCTACGCCGGCACCAACGGCTCGGCCCCCAACGTGCGCACCGCGCAGTCCAACAGCGGCCCCAACTTCAACGTGCGCTGCGAGCGCCCGGTGACCCGCGTCCTGTACGCGATCCAGAACGGCGGCTTCTCCGGCGCGTACATGCCGCAGAACGTGGTCGTGGGACAGGACGCGATCAACGTGGCCAAGTTCGTCTCCACCTACGCCGGTCGCCAGGAGCCGACGATTCCCGGCACGCCCAAGTGCCAGACCAAGTCGATCGGGACGATCCCGGCGCCGCCGGTCGCCACCGCCACGGCCGCGGCGAGCGCCCCGTCTACGACCACGTCCGCCTCGGCCACCACGTCCACCTCGTCCAGCACATCGACCGCGGCCTCCGCGACCTCGCACAAGAAGTCCAACAAGAAGTCCGCGCACTCGTAGCGGAGGCCGGTCATCCTCGACATCAGGCTGATCCGTCGCGACCCCGACGCAGTGCGCGCCGCGCTGGCCCGCCGCGGCCCGGAGGCAGCGGCGGCGATCGACCGCGTGCTGGAGTCAGACGAGCGCTGGCGCCGGCTGACCACCGAGCTCGAGCAGCTGCGAGCCGAGCAGAACCGGGCCAGCCGGGCGCTGAAGGGCGCGCCCAGCGAGGAGCAGCGCCGCGAGCTGGCCGCGCTGGCGGCACGGGGCCGCTCGCTGAGCGACGAGGAGGCCGCGGTGCGCGCCCAGCGTGACGCCGAGCTGGCTGCATTACCCAACCTGCCCGCCGACGACGCACCGGAGCGCGACACGGTGGTCAGAGAGGTCGGAGAGGCCGGGGCGACGGGCCGCGACCACCTGGAGCTGGCCGGGGAGATGATCGATACCGAGCGCGGCGCCAGGCTGTCGGGCTCGCGGTTCGCCTACCTGCGCGGGGATCTCGTGCTGGTCGAGCTGGCGCTGATCCGCTACGCGCTGGACAAGCTCGGCGGCCTGGGCTTCGAGCCGGTCATCCCGCCGGTGCTGGTCCGCGAGCGGGCGCTGTACGGAACCGGCATGCTCCCCGACACCGAACAGCAGATCTACGCCCTGCCCGCCGACAACCTCTATCTGGCCGGCACCTCGGAGGTCGCGCTGGCCTCCCTGCACCAGGACGAGATCCTGGCCGCCGAGGATCTGCCGCTGCGCTACGCCGGCTTCTCCAGCTGCTTTCGCCGGGAGGCCGGGGCGGCCGGAAAGGACACCCGGGGGATCTTCCGCGTGCACCAGTTCGACAAGGTCGAGATGTTCTGCTTCGTGGCCCCGGAGGCGGTGGCTGCCGAGCACGAGCGGCTGCTCTCGATCGAGGAGTCGATCATGCAGGAGCTCGAGATCCCCTATCGCGTGGTCGCGATCGCGGTCGACGACCTCGGTGCCTCGGCGGCCAAGAAGTACGACGTCGAGGCCTGGCTGCCGGGCCAGGGGCGCTACCGCGAGCTGACCTCGTGCTCGGACACGACCGACTACCAGGCGCGGCGGCTCGACATCCGCTTCCGGGCCGCCGACGGCAAGCCGGCCCACGTCTGCACGCTGAACGGGACCGCCGTCGCGGTGGGTCGGACGATCATCGCGCTGCTCGAGAACGGCCAGCAGCCCGACGGATCGGTCAAGCTGCCGGAGACACTGGCGCGACTGGGCGCTCCGGCCACGTTGGGTCCAGCCCCCGGTCTGTAGCCGGTCCGTAGACCCGAGGCGCTGACAGGAAAATGACCTCTGTCAGGCGGCGAGCTCCAGGGTGACGTGGTGTCCGAGCGCTTCGAGTTGGGCGACAAGTCGTTTGGTTTTGCGTTCGGGGTCACGCCATTGGAAGTAGTCGCCGCCGAGGTCGTTGTAGAGCTCGCCGGTGCAGAGCATGTGCCAGCAGGCGCA
>DASXJY010000125.1:0-14895 GCA_036497115.1 Solirubrobacteraceae bacterium | reverse complement strand
CTCGATCGGCGCCCGCGCTGAGCGGCTGGCTAGATCTCGACTCCCCGGTCGGCCAGCCAGTCGCGGACCACGTCGGGGGGATCGCCTTCCCACTCGGCCCGTGTCGCCAGCCGGATCAGATCGGCGGCCGGGCGGTCAAGCTCATCGCGGCGATAGCTGAGATAGGTGGTGATGGCGCCGGCCATCGAAAGCGAGCCGTTCGCGACCGCCGGATCCAGATCGGCGAGCACGGTGCCGACCCGCGCCTCGACATCGTCGAGCGCTCGCACCGGCTCGTCGTCGTCCTCGAAGGCCAGCTCGAAGTCGCCGACGGTGGCGTCGTTGTCATCGGGATCGACAACGTCGGCGGCTCGCTTGACGATCTCGTAGAGGGTGACGGGGCTGGGCTCGGTCGGCATACGGCGAATATTGTTCCAGTACGGCGGCGAGACGGCTCGCTCAGGCTTCAAACGGGACCCGCGCGCGCAACTCCTCCAGCCAGGCCACGGCCTGACTGTCTGAGGGCGCTCGCCAGTCCGAACGCGGCGAGAGCGAGCCCCCGGACCCAACCTTGGGAGCGTTCGGAAGCGCCGAGCGCTTGAACTGGCTGGTCTGGAAGAACCGCTGCAGGAAGACCTCCAGCCAGTGGCGGATCTCGGCCAGCGAGTACTCGTGGCGCTGCTCGACGGGAATCAGGTCGGGCCAGGCGCCGCGGTCGCGCTGAGACCACGCGTGCTCGGCCAGGAAGGCCACCTTGCTGGGGCGATAGCCGAAGCGCAGGATGTAGTACAAGAAGAAATCCTGCAGCTCGTAGGGTCCGACGACGCTCTCGGAGTCCTGCTCCGGGCCGTCGCCGGCCGCGTCGCTGGCCGGGATGAGCTCAGGCGAGATCACCGTCTCCAGCACCGACCCCAGGGCTTGGTTGGTCTCGGCGCCGAACTGGTCGGTGTCGATCGCCCAGCGCAGCAGAAACCGGATCAGGGTCTTGGGAACCGACGCGTTGACGTTGTAGTGCGACATCTGGTCGCCCACCCCATAGGTTGACCAGCCCAGCGCCAGCTCGCTGAGATCGCCGGTCCCGAGGACCAGCCCCTGGTGGAAGTTGGCCAGCCGGAACAGATGTGACGTGCGCTCCCCGGCCTGCACGTTCTCATAGGTGACGTCGTACTGAGGCTCGCCGTCGGCGGCGGGATGGCCGAGGTCACGCAGCATCTGCGTGGCGGCAGGGCGAATGTCCATCTCGCTGGCGCTCACGCCCAGCGCCTCCATCAGGGCGTGGGAGTTGCGCAGCGTGAGCGCGCTGGTGGCAAAGCCCGGGAGCGTGTAGCCGAGCACGTTTGAGCGCGGCAGCGCCAGCCGGTCCATCGCGCGGGCGGCCACGATCAGCGCGTGCGTGCTGTCGAGGCCTCCCGAGACGCCGATCACGATCTTCTCGATCCCGGTCGCCACCAGCCGCGACTGCAGCCCGCGGACCTGGATGTTGTAGACCTCCTCGCAGCGCTCGTTGCGGCTCACCGGATCGGCCGGCACGTAGGGGAAGCGCTCGATTCGCCGCTTGAGGGTGACCGGGGCGCTGGGGATGCCGAGCTCGAAGTCAATTCTGCGCATGCGCGCCAGCCGCCGCCGATTGTCGTGGATCGAGTCCCCGTAGCTGCTGGTGCTCATCCGGTCAGACAGGATCCGGTCGAGGTCCAGGTCGGCGGCGATCAGTTCCTCCTCGTCGGCGAACCGCTCGGCCTGGGCCACCACCTGGCCGTTCTCGCAGATCAGCGCCTGGCCGTCCCAGGCGACATCGGTGGTCGACTCTCCCAGCCCGGCCGCCGTGTAGAGGTAGCCGGCGATCATCCGCGCCGAGTGCGATTCACAGAGAGCCCGCCGGTACTCGGCCTTGCCGATCGTGATGTTGCTGGCCGACAGGTTGGCGAGCACGGTGGCCCCGGCCAGCGCGCCAAAGGTGCTGGGAGGAATCGGCGACCACAGGTCCTCGCAGATCTCGACGTGCATCGTGAACGCCGGCAAGTCGCGACAGGCGAACAGGAGGTCGGCTCCAAACGGAACCGTCTCACCGAGGAGCGTGATTTCGTCGGCGATCAGGTCGCGAGCGGCCCGAAACTGGCGCTTTTCGTAGTACTCGTGGTACTCGGGCAGAAAGCTCTTGGGTACCGCGCCCAGGATCCGGCCGCGGTGGAGGATGATCGCGATGTTGAACAGGCCCCCCTCGGCCTGGGCCGGCGCCCCGACCACGAGCACGGGGCGCAGCTCGGCACTGGCCCGGACGATCTGTTCAAGGGCGGCGGCTACCGCGTCGAGGAGCGCCTGCTGATGGAACAGGTCCTCGCTGGAGTAGGCCGACAGCCCCAGCTCGGGGAAGATCACCAGCGCCGCGCTGTCGGCATCGGCGCGGCGGGCCAGCTCGACCGTGCGGCCGGCATTGAACTCCGGATTGCCGACGCGGACGTGCGGGACCGCGGCCGCCACGCGCACGAAATTGTGGTGATAGGGGGAGCGAAACGGGCCTGGATGGTCCTCGCGCATGGCTGCAGTATCGCCCGCCGCAGTGTCCGCAGTCTCGCCGGCGTGATCTCTAAAACCGCAGCAGCGCGGCGATCCCGCGTCCCCGGCGCAGCTCGGCGGGCGGCTCGTCGAACGCGAGCACCTCGGCGTCCTGCAGCAGCGCCGCCTCCACGGCGGCCTCCCGCAGGTCGTCCACGGGCTCAAGCGCGGCTCCGTCGGCGGGGCAGTCGCCTTCACGATCGGTGGTCAGCAGGCCGTCGTTGCGACAGCGACCGCCCTGGGCCTGAAAGTCACGGCTCAGCAGCAGTGTCTCGACCCGGCGCTCGGTCAGCGCTTCCAGGGTCGCCTCGAGGCCGATCGCGGCCGCCCCCTCTCTGGCCAGTCGCGTCGACAGCTCCTCGACGGCTTTACTCTCGGCGGCTGCGCGCTCCTGTTCCAGCAGCGGCTCGACGGCGGCGCCGACATCGGTCTCGGTAGCCGTGGCCACGTCGAGATCGACCCGCGAGCTCGACAGAGCCGGCCGCAGATCGTTGTGCAGCAGCTCGACGAAGCGGTCGGCGATCTCAACCGGGCCGCCGATGAACAGGGTCTGAAACGGGCGCCGCTGCCAATCGCGATACAGCGACTCGGCGACTTGGCGCAGGTGAGCGTCGGCCTCGTTGTCATAGGAGCGCTCGTGGTTGTGGTGCTCGCCGGGCAGCTTGCCCCCGATGTCCCGGCGCTCGCTGACGCCCTGCTCGGTGCCGTCGAAGATCCGGCCGTCGTGGCGGCTGACCAGGGTCACGCACCACCGGCCCACGTCGGGGCCGACGACCAGCGGCTCGACGTAGGGAGTCCGGGCGATGACCACGCGCGGCGGGGCCGGGCGGGGCAGGCGCACCGTCTCGAACAGGTCATCCTGACCGGAGCAGAACACGGCCAGCGCGCGGGCTCCGGACACCGGCAGATCGTCGGATTGGAGATAGCCGTCGATCCGCTCCAGGTCACTGTTCAGGCTCACCCGGTCCTGGTGACCGAGGGAGCCGTTGCCGCGGGACAGCTTCTCGGCCTCGTCGAGGATCGACCGGGCCTGGGTGGCCCGCGCCGGGGCGGTGGCGAACTCCTCGGGGTCGAGGTCGAAGTAGACGCTGACCACGGGATGCTCGCCGGTTCGCTGCAGCAGCTCGCGGGCTTGGTGGGCTGTCTGGCTCATCGATCCTCCGCGCCCTGGCCGCTGCCGCGGCTGCCCGAAGCCCGGTCGAGATCGTCCTCGGCCGTCTCTGGGCGGTAGGGATCGGAGTCCGCGGTCGGGTCGGGCGTGCCGACCGGGTTGTTGAGCGCATGGTGTGGGTCCTCAGTCCCTGGCTGATCCTCGGGGACGTCGGCCTCCGCCAGCGGCTCCGAAGAGGACTTCGGCTCCAGCGGTCGGTCCGCCGATTCCGCCGGGTCGGCCGAGCGCTCGTAGTGACGCTCGTGTTCGTGTCTGGGTCCTGTGCGGGGATGATCCTCGGCCATCGGCACTCCTTTCGCGTCCGTGAGCTTCACGTTACCCACGCCTCGGCCGCCCCACGCGACGATCGCACGAGCGATGGGCAATGATCAGACCGTGCCCGTCCTCTCCAGCGCGGTCCCGCGGCGTGTATCGCTGTTCATCACCTGCTTCAACGACACGATGTTTCCGCAGACGGGGCAGGCGGTCGTGAATCTGCTGGAGCGGCTCGGCCTACGGGTCGACTTTCCCCTCGAGCAGACGTGCTGCGGTCAGATGCACTTCAACACCGGCTACGCCGAGGAGACGGTGGAGCTCGTGCGGCGGTTCGCGCGCGTGTTCGGCGACAGCGAGGTGGTCGTGTCGCCGTCGGCATCGTGCGTGGGGATGGTCCGTGACCACTATCCGCGAGTCGCCGAGCTGGCCGGCGACAGGGGACTGGCCGCCGAGGTGGAGGCGCTCAGGCCGCGGGTACTCGAACTCACCGAGCTGCTGATCGACCGGTTGGGCACCGAGGACGTGGGCGCCTTCTTTCCGCACCGCGTCACCTACCACCCGACCTGCCATTCGCTGCGGATGCTGCACGCCGGCGACCGGCCGCTGCGCCTGCTGCGGGCGGTCCGGGGGATCGACCTGCGCGAGCTTCCGGAGGCCACGCAGTGCTGTGGCTTCGGCGGCACGTTCGCGATCAAGAACGCCGACACGTCGATCGCGATGCTCAGCGACAAGATCCGCACGATCCTCGACACCGGCGCCGAGGTCTGCGCCAGTGCCGACAACTCCTGTCTGATGCATATCGGCGGTGCCCTGTCTCGCCAGCGGGCGGGGGTGCGCACGATGCACATCGCGGAGATCCTGGCTCAGACCGAGGAGCGCCGGTGACCGATGCTGCCCGTCATCCTCCGTTTCCGCAGGCCGCTCGCGTCGCGCTGGCCGATAGCCAGCTGCGCCACAACCTCGGCCACGCCACCCACACGATCCGCGCCAAGCGAGCCGAGGTCGTGGCTGAGGTCCCCGACTGGGAGCAGCTTCGCGAGGCCGGCCGCGCGCTCAAGGAGCGCGTCCTGCGCCACCTCGACCACTACCTGCTCGAGCTGGAGAGCGCGGTCAGGGCCGCAGGTGGCGAGGTCCATTGGGCGCGTGACGCGGAGGAGGGCAACCGGATCGTGGGCGATATCGTCGCCGCCCACGGGGTTGACGAGGTAGTCAAGTCCAAGTCGCTGACCACCGAGGAGACCAAGCTCAACGAGGCGCTGGCCGAGCGCGGCATCCGGGCCTGGGAGACCGATCTGGCCCAGCTGATCATCCAGCTCGGCGACGACATGCCGTCCCACATCCTGGTGCCGGCGATCCACAAGAACCGCGCGCAGATCCGCGAGCTGTTCATGAGCAAGCTCGACGACGTGCCCCCGGACCTCTCAGACGACCCGCGTGAGCTGGCCGAGACGGCCCGCCGCCACCTGCGCAAGCTGTTCTTGAACACGCGCGTGGGGATCAGCGGCGTCAACTTCGCCGTGGCCGAGACCGGCACCGTCTCGGTGGTGGAGTCAGAGGGCAACGGGCGCATGTGCACAACCCTGCCCGAGGTGCTGATCAGCGTGATGGGGATCGAGAAGATCGTCCCCGCCTGGCAGGACCTCGAGGTCTACATGCAGCTGCTGCCGCGCTCCTCCACCGCCGAGCGGATGAATCCGTACACCTCGCTGTGGACCGGGGTCAGCGAAGGCGATGGCCCGAGGGAGTTTCACCTGGTGCTGCTCGACAACGGCCGCACCAACGTGCTGGCCGACCAGACGGGGCGCCAGGCCCTGAACTGCATCCGCTGCTCGGCCTGCCTGAACGTGTGCCCCGTCTACGAGCGTACCGGCGGCCACGCCTACGGCTCCACCTATCCGGGACCGATCGGGGCGATCCTGACCCCGCTACTGAGCGGGCTCGAGGACGCGGGGTCGCTGCCCTACGCGTCGAGCCTGTGCGGTGCCTGTTACGAGGTCTGTCCGGTGAAGATCAACATCCCCGAGGTGCTGGTGCACCTTCGCCACCAGGCGGTGCAGCGGTCCGCTGCGGCCGGAGGGTGGCGCGGCCGGTTGTCGGGCGAGCGGCTGGCGATGCGGGCGATGGCACGGGTGTTCGCGAACCGGCGCCTCTACGAGGCCGCCCAGCGGTCAGGCCGGCTGGCGCAGTGGCCGCTGGTTCACGGGGGCAAGATCGAGCGGCTGCCGGGGCCGCTTGCCGGCTGGTCCTCGATGCGCGACCTGCCGCCGGTGCCGCGTCAGAGCTTTAGAGACTGGTGGCGCAACCGCTCGTGAGCGCCGCCCGCGATGAGATCCTGGCCCGGGTCCGGTCGGCGTTGGCTGATGTGCCGGCGGCCGAGCAGCCGGATGACGTGGTGGTCGCCCGCGACTACCGCACGTCGGACGACCGCCCGCGCGATGAGCTGGTGGCGCTGCTGTGCGCGCGGCTGATCGACTACAAGGCCCAGGTCCGGCAGGTGGCGGCCGCCGAGGTGGGGGATGCCGTCTCCCAGGCCTGCGCCGAGATGGGGCTGCGGCGCGTGGTGGTGGCCGACGCGCTGCCGGCGCAGTGGCTGCCGGGAGGCGTGGAGGTGGTCGCAGACCGCCCCGAGCCCGGGGCTGCGCCCGGCGCCAGTGGACTCTCCGCGAGCGAGCTCGACGAGATCGACGGCGCCGTCACCGGCTGCGCCGCCGCCATCGCCGAGACCGGGACGATCGTGCTGGACGGCGGGGGCCGGTGCGGCCGGCGGGCCATCACCCTGGTGCCCGACAACCACATCTGCGTGGTCGGCGAAGACCAGGTGGTGGGCCTGGTGCCGGAGGCGATCGCTCGCCTGGCCCCCGCGGTCGGCGACCGAGGCGTGCCGGTCACCCTGATCTCGGGCCCCTCGGCGAGCTCTGACATCGAGCTCACGCGCGTGGAGGGGGTCCACGGGCCGCGCAACCTGCTCGTGCTGATCGCTCGGTAGCCGCGGTGAGAGTCGGGCCCGTCGGGCTAGGGGTTACGCGCTCGCGCTGGTCAGGTAGGTGGCGCTCATGTCCTTGTCGCCGTGCTCGGCCACGCCCTCACTGAGTCGCTGGCGGACGGTCCGGACCAGCGGCAGGTCGAGATCGCGGCGCTCGGCGGCCTCCTGCACCAGAGCCGCGTCCTTGGCGGCCAGGCTGAGCCGGAACGAGGGATCGAAGTCGCGCTCCATGATCGCCTTGCCCTTCATCCTCAGATACGGCAGATCGAGCGGGCCACCCTCGATGGCGTCGAGCACGAGCTGTGGATCGAGGCCCAGTCCCTCGGCCAGGGCCACGGTCTCGGCGCCACCCTCGACCACGGCCAGGATCCAGCTGTTGGTGGCCAGCTTCAGCCGTGTGCCGGCCCCGGCCTCGCCGACCCACATGGTCCGCTGGCCGATGACATCGAAGATCGGCTGGACGCGATCGCGCACCCGCTCGGGTCCGGAGGCCAGGACCACCAGCAGTCCCTGCTCGGCCGGAGCTTTGGTCCCCAGCACCGGCGTGTCGACGAACTCCAGGTCATGCTCGCGGGCCAGCTCGGCGCAGCGTTCGGTTCCCGCCTCTCCGACCGTGCTCATCTGCAGCCAGATCGGCCGCTCGGCCAGCTTCGCCGACAGCGCCCCATCCTCGCCCAGCATCGACTCCATCACGGCATCGGTGTCCGACAGGATGGACAGGACCACGCTCGCGCCCTCGGCCGCCTCGGCCGCCGTGCCGGCGACGGTGGCTCCATCCTCGCTCAGCGGCTGCGCCTTGCCGGGAGAACGGTTCCAGGCCCTGATCTCGAACCCGTCGCGGGCGAGGTTTCGGGCGATCGCGAGGCCCATCGTTCCGCCGGCGCCGAGAACGGCGACCGTCTCCTTGGTGGCCATCAGAAGTCCTTTCGTCGCTTTTGATCGTGGCCCCCTGCTCTCACCTACCCGCGGCCCGGACCCTTACGCGCCCGCCACTAAGCTGAGGGCCATGACAACGATCACAACCAAGGCCGAGGTGGCAACGGAGAAGCCGGTCCCGTACATGCGCCAGCTCTGCAAGCATTTCGGACACAAGACCGACGCCTCGTTTGACGACGACAGCGGCTACATCCAGTTCGACTTCGGCCGCTGCGAGCTGAGCGCGCTCACCGGACGGCTCGAGCTGGTCGTCAGCGCCGGCGATCAGGAGTCACACGAGCGGATGGAGCGGGTGATCGGCTCGCACCTGGAGCGCTTCGGGCGGGGCGACGCGCTGCACGTCGACTGGCAGCGCTGACCGCGCAGTACGGTTGAGCCATGGCCGAGGAGAACCATCCCGCTCTGCTGGCCAGCGATGCCGAGCGCGAACGGACTACGACGCTGCTGCGCGATGCCGTGGTCGAGGGCCGGCTGACTCTGGAGGAGTTCACCGATCGGGTGGGACGAGCCCAGGTGGCCCGGACCGAGCCCGACCTGACTGCGCTGGTCGCTGACCTTCCCTCCCAGTCGCACTCGGTCTCGGTCTCGCTGAGCGCGGACGGTATGACCCACCGGGCGGTCTGCTCTCGGCTGGTCAGACACGGCGCCTGGGAGCTGGGGCAGCGGGCCTCGTTTCGCTCCTACTTTGGGACGATCGATCTCGACCTCCGTCAGGCGACGCTGCATGGAGACGTCGTCGACATCGAGATCTTCAACCTGTTTGGCACCGTCACGGTGATCGTGCCCGAAGGGATTCTGGTCACGGTGCACGGCGGGGGGATGTTCGCCAGCCAGGTGATCGATCCGCCGGCGACCCCGCCGGTGGCCGGTTCTCCCCGGCTGCGGATTCACGTCTCCGGGCCGGGTGGGACGCTGTACGTCCGCGCTCGCGCCTGAGACGTTTCGTTTCCCGACGAAGTGTCCGGCTACTAGGTTGAGGGATATGCCCACGCCAGCGGTAGATACCGCGGCGCCGGCGGGTAACCAGGCGACCGACTCGGCCGCCACGCTCGCGCGCCGCATGACGCTGATCGCGACGAGCCTCGGCTTTGCCGTGGTGCAGCTCGACATCAGCGTGGTCAACGTCGCCATCAGGTCGATCGGGTCGGCGCTGGGCGGGGGCGTCAGCTCGCTGCAGTGGGTGGTCAGTGCCTACACCGTCGCCTTTGCCGCGTTCATCCTGACCGCGGGGGCGGTCGGCGACCGGGTCGGTGCCCGGCGAGTGTTCATCGCGGGCTTTGCCCTCTTCACCGTCGCGTCGGTGGTCTGCGGACTGGCTCCGAGTCTCGGGCTCCTGGTTGGTGCCCGCGCCGTGCAGGGCGTGGGCGCGGCGATTCTCGTGCCCGGATCGCTCAGCCTGCTCAACCACACCTACCCAGAGCCCGCGGCCCGGGCCCGGGCGGTGGGTCTGTATCTGGCCGGAGCCAGCCTGTCGCTATCCGGAGGACCGCTGGTCGGCGGCGTGCTGATCGCGTCGCTGGGCTGGCGGGCGATCTTCTTCATCAACGTGCCGGTGGCCGCGGTCGGCGTCTATCTGACCCGCCGTTACGCCAGCGAGACGACCCGCTCGGCGGATCGCGGGCTCGATCTCCCGGGGCAGATCGCGGCTGCGGTCACGCTGGTGGCGCTGGTGGCGGCGACGATCGAAGGCGGCCACAGTGGCTTCGGCGATCCGGTGGTGCTGGCCGGCTTTGCCGCGGCGGCACTCGCCGGGGCGGCGTTCGTGGCCATCGAGGCCCGGGCACCGAGCCCGATGTTGCCTCTCGGCCTGTTTCGCTCGCGGGCGTTCAGCGGGTGCACGGTGATCGGGCTGCTGGTCAACATCTGCTTCTACGGGATGATCTTCGTCTTCAGCCTGCTCTTCCAGCGCGAGCAGCATCTCTCTCCGCTGCAGACCGGCCTGGCCTTGGCGCCGATCATGGTCGCCATAACCGGCGCCAACCTGGTCGCCGGGCGAGTCCTCGGGCGCCTGGGACCGCGGTTGACGATCACCATCGGCTCCGCGCTGGCGGGCTGCGGCTGCGCCGCCCTGCTGGGTGTCGGCGCATCGACCCCGTACCTGGCGATGATCGTCCAGATCTCGCTGCTCGGATTTGGCTGCGGGCTGATCGTCCCGGTGATCACCTCCGAGATGCTGGGCAGCGTCGACCGCTCGCGGTCCGGGGTCGCGTCGGGCACGTTGAACACCATGCGCCAGGCCGGCAGTGCGATCGGGGTGGCCCTGTTCGGTTCGCTGATCGCCGCGTCGCTGGTCGCGGGCCTGCACGCCGCGCTGGCGATCTCCGTCGGCCTGGTGATCGCGATTGCCGCTCTGACCAGGGTGCTCGACCGTCGGGTTCCGCAGCCCTAGCGGATCTGGCACCGCGCCGCCGGGATCGACCGCGGCCCGGCTCACCGCGCCAGCACGACCAGCAGGAGCCCGGCGCCGATCGGCACCAGCGAGGAATCGAGATGCGGATCGGCGGCGATCAGTGCCGAGACGGCGGTCAGCTCGGAGGCGTGGGAGATGGCGTTGTCGATCGCCAGCAGTCCGCGGGGCTTGAGCACGTCGATGAGCCGTGGCCAGAGGGCCGCGTACTGGGGACGTTCGGCGTCGAGGAACACGAACTCCCAGGCGTCGGCGGGCTCCTCGGCGAGGGCCTGCGCGGCGCCCTGGGTGCGGCACTCCACCAGCGCGGCGAGCCCGGCGCGCTCGAGGTTCTCGCGCGCCTGGGCGGTGCGGGCCGGATCGATCTCCAGCGTCAGGACGTGGCCCGCCGCCGCCTCCACCGCGTCGGCGAGCCACAGAGTCGAGTACCCGTTCGAGGTCCCGATCTCGAGCACCCGGCTAGCGCCGGTGGCCCGGATCAGCAGCGCCAGCAGCGACGCCGTCTCGGGTTCGAGGTTGCGATAGCGGGCCAGCCGGTCGGTCTGGCGGGCATCGTGGGCCCGGCTGGCGCTGATGATCTCGGCGGCCAGGGCGGTGCGGGCCTCGTTCATCGCCTCACGCCGCGCCCACTGCGATCGTGAGCTCGCGCAGCTCGGCGGCCTGCAGCGCCGAGGCGGCGTCCTGTGCCGAGGCGTACTGGCGATCCTCGAGCTCTCGAGCCTGGAGAGCGAGCTCGAAGCGCGGCTCGGAGAACGGATACGGGTCGACCTGCAGACGCCACGGCTCGGCCACGCAGAGCGTCAGATCCACGCGCTGGTGGCCGGCCCCGACCGGGACCGCGGGGACGATCCGCGCACCCGGCGGCTGATCGAGGCGCCCCAGGGTGGAGGTCACCACCACCGCTTCGTGGTCGCCCGACGGTTGACTGAGATCGGTCAGACCGAGGCCGAGGGAGATCACGTCGAGCGCCTGCAGGACCTCATAGGCGTGCCAGGTATCGGCGTCGAACTCGCTGCGCGGTCCCCGATAGCCCCAAGCTTCGCGCAGCGCCGGCATCCACCGGGCCTCTTGGGTGGCGACGATCTCGGCGGCCAGCGGATTATCGGACGGGGAGCCGCCCTGGATTCCCCAGCGGGCGGTGTAGAAGCCGCTGAAGTGCATCGAGGCCAGCGCCCCGGCGTGGGGGTCAAGCGCGTACACCGACTCGACGCCGCGGGTGTAGGGGCCGACCGTCTCGGTCAGCGGCAGCTCGGTGAAGTGAGCCGGCCGGCGCTGACGGTCGTTGTAGGCGGGCAGCGGATCGAGCTCCAGCCAGCCGTCGTCGTGGTGGGCGGCGGCGGTGATGAGGGCTGCCCGCGCTGCCGGCGCGGCGAACCGCTCGTTGCCCCAGCGTGCTGCCAGCTCGCCGGCCAGCCTCGCGTGCTCGGGCTGGGTGATCAGCGTCAGCTTGCCCCCGCGGCGGGTAATCAGCATCGGTCTCCTTGTCTGGAGCGGACGGGATGCCGCGGCCGCTCCGGGACCCGGTGGCGCCCGGCACCCACTACCGTCTCCGAGCAGCCGACTCTAAAGGCAACACCCGGAAGGAGCTTTGACCGTGGCCGCGCCACCCCAACCATCGCCCGGAGCCGCCGCGAGCGGCGATCCCGGCTCCGCCCAGTCCAAGCATCGAGTGGTCGTGATCGGCGGCGGCTTTGGTGGCATGCAGGTGGTCAAGCGCCTGGCGGGCGCGACGGGCATCTCGGTAACCCTGGTGGACTGGCGAAACTTCCACCTGTTCCAGCCACTGACCTACCAGGTGGCCACCGGTTCGCTATCGCCCAGCGACGTGACCTACCCGCTGCGGGCGATGTTCGGGGCGGCGCCGAACGTCAACGTCATGCTGGCCGAGGTCTCCGGCTTCGACCTCGATGCCCACAAGGTGCTGCTGGGCTCCGACGAGCCGACGCACCCTCCGGCGGCACTTGACTACGACACGCTGGTGGTGGCCGCCGGCTCGAGCTACTCCTATTTCGGTCACGAGGAGTGGCGCGAGGTGGCGGGCGAGGTGAAGTCGCTGGAGAGCGCGCTCTCGGTTCGCTCGCGCCTGCTGACCGCGTTCGAGCGAGCGGAGATCGCCCCCGATGCCGGCGACCGCGCCGCCGCGGCAACAGTGGTGGTGGTCGGCGGCGGGCCGACTGGAGTCGAGATCGCCGGCCAGATCGGTGAGCTGGCTCGGGACACGCTGCACCGAGACTTCAAGAACGTGCACTCCGGCGATGTCAGGATCCTGCTGGTCGAGATGACCGATCGCCTGCTGGCGGCGTTTCCGGAGTCGCTGTCGGCGAAGGCCTCGCGTTCGCTGCGGGCAGTGGGGGTCACCCCGCGGCTCAACAGCACCGTGGTCGACATCGATTCCGACGGAGTCACCCTGAAGTCCCCCGACGGCGCGACGGAGCGAATCCGCAGCTGCACGGTCATCTGGGCCGCGGGGGTGCGCGCCTCCGATCTGGCGTCGAAGCTCGGCGAGCAGGCCGGCACAGACATCGACCGCGCAGGCCGAGTGGCGGTCGGTCCCCACCTCACGCTGGCCGGCCATCCCGAGGTGATCGTGCTCGGGGACATGGTCAGCGTCCGCGACCGCCACGGCGACCCGGTCGCGCTTCCCGGCCTGGCCCCGGTGGCCATCCAGCAGGGTCACTACGCGGCGAAGCTGATCCAGCACCGGCTCAGCGGACGCCCCACCCGTGCGTTTCACTACGTCAACAAGGGCAACCTGGCCACGATCGGGCGCGGGCGAGCAGTGGCCGACCTTGGCGTGATCAGGCTCAGCGGCCCGGCGGCCTGGCTGATCTGGCTGGGCGTGCACATCTGGTACCTGATCGGCTTCCAGAACCGGCTGGTGGTGATGCTTCGCTGGGGGATCAGCTTCCTCTCGCATGGGCGCGCCCAGGGTTCGCGGATCATCGCCGGAATCTCCCCGTCTGACCCGCCCAGCCAGGTACAGCGACGGACCGGGACGAAATAGGGCCCGGGGGCCCCGTTGGAGCTGTATCAGATTATGAAGTAGTGTGCGCATGCCGAACGAGGAGCAGCGATCGAGCGTTTCGGCATCGAGCATGAGCGCCGACCGTCCGAGGAACGCCGATTTCGTCCAATCGCTTGAGCGTGGGCTGATGGTGGTGCGTGCCTTCGACGCCGAGCACCGCGAGCTCGGGCTCAGCGAGGTGGCCCGGGCGACCGGCCTGACCCGGGCCGCAGCCCGGCGCTTTCTCCTCACCCTGGTGCGTCTGGGTTACATGAACGTCGCCGACGGGCGGTTCTCACTCAGCCCGCGGGTCCTGGAGCTGGGCTACGCCTACCTGTCGAGCCTGACTCTGCCGCAGGTGGCCCAGCCGCACATGGAGGCGCTGGTGGCGATCGTCAACGAGTCGTCGTCGATCTCAGTGCTCGACGACCTCGAGATCGTCTACGTGGCGCGCGTGCCCACTCGGCGGATCATGAGCATCACGCTGTCGGTGGGCACCCGGCTGCCGGCTTATCCCACCTCGATGGGGCGGGTGCTGCTGGCTTCGCTGGACGACGAGGAGCTCGAGTCGCGCTTGTCGCGCATCCAGACCGAGCCGCTGTCGGTGCGGACGGTCACCGACAAGGCGACGCTGCGCGAGCTGCTGGAGCGGGTGCGCAAGCAGGGCTATGCCGCCACCGATCAGGAGCTCGAGGAGGGTCTGCGCTCACTGGCGGTGCCGATCCACGATGCGTCGGGGGCGGTGATCGCCGCGCTCAACGTGTCAGTCCATGCCAGCCGGGCCTCGATGGCCACGCTGCGGCGCGAGTTTTTGCCCACCGCGCTCGAGGCGGCGGCGGCGATCGAGAGCGACCTCGGCGCGTCCACGCCGCTTCGGGCGCGGGGCCGCCCGGGCCCCCAGAACAATCATTCGGGATAAGGCGGGCCCGAGGCGATTTGCACCGGCCGTCGGCTACGCCGGGGCCGCAACCTCAGGGGAGGGTTCTCTGACCAGCTCTCGGGCCAGCCGGCTCAGCAGCCCGGCCAGATCGGCGTTCTGCTCCGGCGACCACCCCTCGCACAACCTGGCCAGGCTGGCTCGCCGCTCCTCGATCAGCCGCTGCACGAGCTCCTCGCCCTCGGCGGTGGGGGTGCGCACGGGGTGGCCGGCCTGATCCTCGCCGACGGTGATCAGGTGGCGGTGCAGTAGCTCCTGAAGACCACGTTCGCCCACCGCCTCGGGGATGTCGAAGTCGCGGCCCAGGGCGGCTATGTCGGCCCTCGGGTTCTCGTGCAGCCGCACGATCAGCCAGCTCGCGGCGGCCGAGAGGTCGACGCCGGCGCGCTCGGCGAGCTGCTCGACGAGCTGGCGGCGACGCTCTCGCCCGATCAGGGTGGCCAGGGCGCGGGAGGCCTCGGCCAGCGAGTCGGTCGGCCGCGGGACGGCGAAGCTCTCGGTGATGCCGCTCCCGGAGGCGGTGACGCTGTCGCGCAG
Organism: Solirubrobacteraceae bacterium; assembly: GCA_036497115.1. Classification (GTDB taxonomy): domain Bacteria; phylum Actinomycetota; class Thermoleophilia; order Solirubrobacterales; family Solirubrobacteraceae; genus Palsa-465. The sequence continues at coordinate 133 of DASXJY010000125.1, read as the reverse complement.
CCGGCGCTGGGGCAGCAGCCAGCTGAGCACAAAGGCGAACGCGGCGATCGCCGCGGCGACCGAGAACACGGTGCTCAGCGCGTTGGTGAAGGCGTTGATGTAGACGTGATGAACGGTTGGCGGCAGCCGCTCG
>DASXJY010000124.1:0-16711 GCA_036497115.1 Solirubrobacteraceae bacterium | reverse complement strand
GTGCCCACGCTGTCGGGAAGATCGGCGCGGTTGATCTCCGCCCACCGTCCCACCGTCCCCATCTACTGCCTGTCGCCGGGGCGCGAGACGGTACGTCGCTGCAGCTTCATGTGGGGCGTCCAGGCGGCATCGATGCGCCGCCACGAGGTCACCGAAGAGCTGATCGCCGACGCCGCCCGGCGGGTCGTGGAGCTCGGCTGGGTCAAGGCTGGGCAGCGGGTCGGGATCACCGCCGGCCTGCCCAGTGGCCGGCCCGGGACTACCAGTCTGTTCCAGGTCCAAGAGGTCTAGAGCCAGCGAGGAAGCAGCGCCGCGCGCGGAAATCGCTAGACCCTAGCAAAACCTTTCTGATATGTTCTGATAGATGACTGGCAGAATCTCGGTCCGGCCGCTTCTGGCCACCCGCGCCGACACCGAGCGCTTCGTCGGCCGCACGGCCGAGCTGACCCGGCTGGAGGCGAACCTGGAGGCCGGCATCAACACTCTGGTCCTGGCCCAGCGGGGGGCCGGGCTGACATCGTTCTTGAACCGCGCCGTCTACGACCTCGAGCGCCGGTCGGCCGGCGAGCTCGAGGTGGTGGTGCTCCCCGGCGAGGTGGCCCGCAGCGCCGCCGATCTGCTGGCCGCGGTGGCCGACCGGGTCACCCGCTCGGCGCCCCCACGGCCCGCGTCCGGACCGGACGACCGGGGAGCCGAGCGCGCGCTGGGCGACCGGGGCGCGGCGGTCGCTGCGCCAAGCGGCGAGCAGGAGGGGGCGCGGCTGCTGGCCGCGACCGAGCGGCTGCGCCAGGCGATCGATGCGGCTGCCCGGAGCGGCCCCACGGTGGTGGTGATCGACGGTCTGGCCCGGCCCGAGGTGGCCCACACGGTGTTCGGGCAGCTGCGCAACGAGCTGTGGCAGATCGAGGCCATGACCTGGGTGCTGGGCGGCGCCGCCGCACAGCGGGGCCGCTACCTGGAGCCGCCGGCCGACGCCTTCTGGGAGTCGGTGATCGAGCTCGCGCCACTGTCGGCCGACGAACTTGGCGCGATCGTCGACCAGCACGACCTGCCCGAATCCGACCCAGGGTCGCGCCGCGAGCTGATCGCCGCCGCCGCCGGCAACCCGCTCCAGCTGCTGCTGGCGGCCCGGGCCGCCGCGCAGGGCCGACCGCCGGACCGCCGTCAACCCGATCCGGATCTCGGCGAGTCGGCGGCGAGATTGATGCACTACCTCCAGACCCAAGGTCCGGCCAGCGCGTCCGACGGGGGATTGCTCAACGAGCTGGGGTGGAGCCGCGGACGGGCCCAGCAGGTGCTCAAGGGGCTCGAGCAGGCCGGTCTGGTCAGGGCCGAGCTCGCGCCGGCCGGCGGCGCCCCGGGTCGCCCGCGCAAGGTCTACCGCGTCGCTGAGCCGGTCCATGACTGACCGCGTCCCGGTGCTGGAGCGGGTCCTGGCGGCGCACGCGCTTGACTCCAAGCTGCGCGATGTCGACCTCGCCGACTATCACGTCCCGTTCGACGCGGTGCACGGCTATCGCCGGGTCGAGTCGGAGCTGGCCCGCGCCGTCGGCGTCTACGAGCGGACGGCGATCATCGGACCGATCGGCTGTGGCAAGACGAGCCTGGCCCGCTACGTGCTGGACCGCCTTCCGGAACAGTCGCGGATCGCGCCGATCTGGATCTCGGTGGCTTTCGACGGTCCCGAGGTGGTGACCGACCCGCGGCGGTTTGCCGCTCACGTGGTGCAGGCGATCGTCAAGCAGGCCCAGGCGGCGGTCGGCCTGGACGCCAGAGCGCGCGCCCGGATCCTGGCCGGCGCCAGTGAGCGCCGCCAGCTGCCGGGGGTGCGGCGGCGCACCGGCGGCCACCTGAGCGCGAAGTGGTGGGCGCTGGGCGGGCAGTTGGGACGAGACGTGACCCGGACTCTGGAGGGGGTGGACCTGCAACGCCCGCTGGCCGACATGCTCGACGCCGCCGACGCCGCACTGGCGGCGATCGCCGCTCATCGACTCGATCCGGTGCTGGTGGTCGACGACTCCGACACGTTCACCCGGCTGGCCGGGATCGAGGATCGCACTCCGCTGATCGCCAGCTTCTTCGGCCCGGTGCTGCGGGCCATCGCGGACCTGCGAACTGGGATCGTGGTCGCCGTCCACGAGCGCTACCTCGGAATGTCGGCCTACCGTGATGCCGACGACGGACTGCTCGAGACCCCGGTCGTCGTGCCCGAGCTGGTCAGTGGGCACGTCGAGCGGATCCTCAGCCGCCGAGTCGAGTTCGCCGCCCCGGGCTACGGGGCCCGGGATCTGTTCACCGACGCGGCGCTCGAGGAGCTGTACGCGATCCACCGCGGCCCGGCCCGGCGCAACATGCGGCTCACGCTCTCGGTCTGTCACCAGAGTCTGCTGATCAGCGCCCAGAGCGACCTCGACCGGATCGACAGCGCGGCCATCGCGCACGCCGCGCGCCAGCAAAACCTCGGCGACTAACGGCCCACCCCCACCGCGGGCCCGGCGGCCTGATCCAGCCGCCCGCCCCGCGTGATCCTCAGGCCGCGGCCCGGGAGTAGAAGTCGGCCTCCTCGCGCCCGAGCTCAGTGGCCGGCGGATCGCCGTAGAACCACTCGCGGGCGATCCGGTGGAAGTTGCCCCGGGCGTGCAGCTGGGCGATCACGGCCAGGGTCAGAACCTCCATCCGCCGCCCGAAGATGTGATCGGGCGGGGCCGACTCGTGGCGCAGGTAGCCGAAGTACTCCGAGCGCGGGTCGCTCATGTCGATCAGCACCTGAGTCGCGTACTCGGGAGTCAGTTGGATCTCCCGGTCGGCCGTGTACCACGAGGTCGCGGCGCGGAAATGGGCCAGCACGCGATCTGGGTTGAACTTGTCGGGCTCCGGGAAGAAGCCGGTCTCGGTGCCCAGCCGCATGATCGTCTCGGTGTCGCCCTCGATCACCGCCCGGGCCACGTTGATCTCGAGCTCGACCGCCCCTGGGGGCATCCGCTTGAACAGCCCGAAGTCAAAGAAGGCCATCTTTCCGTCCTCGAGGAGCATCGAGTTGCCGGGATGGGGATCGCCGGAGAACTGGCCGTGGCGGTACAGGCAGCTGAAGTAGAACCGGAACAGGATCTCGCCGATGCGGTCCCGATCCTCCTGCGGGTAGCCCTTGAGATCCTCGAAGCCGACCCCGTGTACGTACTCGCTCACCATCACCCGTTCGTGTGAGAGCGAGGTGATGACATTGGGGATCACGATGAACTGGTGGCCGCGGAAGATCCGGGCCAGGGTGCGCTGGTTCTGGGCCTCGAGCTCGTAGTCGAGCTCCTCCTGGATCCGCGCCCGGATCTCTTGGCCGATCGCGTTCGGATCCATTCCGGGCGCGATGCGCTTGACCAGGCGCAGGATCAGGCCGAGGTTCTGCATGTCGGCCCGCACCGCTGCGGCCACCCCGGGGTACTGCACCTTGACCGCCACCGCGCGGCCGTCGGTCAGCGTGGCGCGGTAGACCTGGCCGATCGAGGCTGCGGCGATCGGCTCGGTCTCGAAGTCGTCGAATACGTCCGAGAGGCGCTCGCCGAGCTCCTCCTCGATCACCTTGCTCATGTCTTTGAAGGTGACCGTCGGCGCGGCGTCGCGGAGCGCCCCGAGCTTGCGCTGGAACTCCTCTCGGTACTCCTCGGGAACCAGGCCGACGTCGAGGAACGACATCACCTGCCCGATCTTCATCGCGGCGCCCTTCATCGTCCCCAGGGCGGTGACGATCTGCTCGGCGGCCTCGATGTGGCGGCGCTCCAGCGCCGCTTCGCGACCCTCCTGGGTACGGGCGACGTTGGCCGCGCGAGTGCCCGCCTGTCGGATCGCCTGCCCCGCCGCCAGCCCGCCGATCTTCGCGGTACGCCCCACGCGCGAGGTGGGGATCTTGTCCTTGGCCACTGCTGACCGAGTCTAGGCGGTGGCCGCCAACGCTGAGGCCAGGACCACTAGCCGGCGGATCGCTGCACCTGTGACCCGGGGACGATGTCATCCGAGCCGTCGGGCCAGCGAACCCAGGCCTTGTAGCCGCCGTCATAGTCGTCGCCGAGCAGGACCAGCGTGGCGTCCTGGCCCATCGCCCGGCAGGGCTCGTCGCCCTCCGGGTCGACCCCCCGCCAGATCCGCACGAACTTGTTGTGCTCGAGCTCGTCGGCGACGGTGGTGGGGTCGGTGTGGCCGGGGTGGATGCGAGTCTGGGGCGGCAGCTCGAGCAGCTTGTCCATGATCGAGGTCTTCAGATCCCCGTAGCTGGTGCTGCCGGGGGCCCGGACCCCGCCCACCGAGCCCTTGAACAGGGTGTCGCCGGTGAACACATCGGTGCCGTCGAACAGCAGCGAGAGCATCCCCAAGGTGTGCCCGGGAGTGTGGATCGGCTCGATTCGCAGCGCTCCGCTCTCGATCGTCTGGCCGGGCTCCATCGTCCCCGTGGCGCCCTGCACCATCTCGCGCTCGAGCGGGTGGATCAGCACCGGCGTCCCGGGATACCGCTCCAGCACGGCCTCGAGCTCGGCGACGTGATCGTGGTGGTGGTGGGTCAGCAGGATGTGGGTGAGCTGAAACTGACCCCGGCGCAGGTACTCGAGCAGCGGTGTCATCGGGCCGCCGGCATCCACGACCACCGCGTGGCCTCCTACCTCGTCGGCGACGACGTAGGTGTTCGACAGCCACTGGTCACTCATCGAGCGCTCGACGATCACGTCTGCAGCGTATCGGGGTACGCTGTTGCAGGAGATGAGCCTGATCCACACCTGCTACCGGATCTCGGACATCGACCGCTCGGTCGAGTTCTACAAGGCGCTCGGTTTCAACGAGGTCGGCCGGATCCCGATCCGCGACGAGGCGATCAACGTCTTCATGGGGCTTCCCGACGACGGGCCCGAGCCGCGGCTGGAGCTGACCTACAACTTCGGCCAGGAGGGGCCCTACGAGATCGGAACCGGCTACGGGCACATCGCGATCAGCACCTCCGATATCGACTCCGCGCTCGAGCGCCTGGCGCAGCAGGGGATCGAGCCCGAGAAGCCTCCCTACACGATTCGCGACGGGGGCTCGCGCCTGTGTTTCGTGCGCGACCCCGACGGCTACCGGATCGAGCTGATCGAGCGAGACTGAGGGGCGGGCGGAGATGGTCGACAACGCCACCATGGGCAAGTTGCTCAAGAGCTTCGCTCAGGGCGTGGCCGCGCATGACCGGGAGAATCCCGACCACAACAGCTGGGGCATCGGCATGGCCGGCTTCGACATCGAGCGGCTCGGGCTCGAGGAGGGCGAGGAGATCCTGCCCGGCATCGTGCTCCAGGCCGACGGCGGGGTGACCGGCAACTTCCGCGTCCTCTGCGACGGCGAGCACGACAGCGAGGGCGAGATCGAGGAGCAGGAGGTGCTCGACGCTGTCGCCTCCGAGGAGGTCGGAGAGCCGGTTTACGTAGAAGGTCCGGCGCCGCCGGTGCGTCCCCCGCTGTAGGACCGCGGCGGGCGGGACGCTGCCATCAGCGCGTTGACCCGACCCGAGACGACGTGGCCCTGCGAGCGCCCAACTACCGGCTGCGGGGATGCGCCACAGCCCGGCGGTGGCCGGGGGCTGAGGGTCGGCGCCGCGGCTATCGGTCAGCGCACGGCCACGCCGCCCGCCCGGGCGGCGACCCGCTCGGTCAGCCAGGCCACGGTCGGGCACCGCAGTCCGTGGCGGGAGGCGGCCCGGAGCACCGATCCGGCCACCGCGTCGAGCTCGGGCTGGCGTCCGGCGGCGATGTCGCGGCGCATCGATGAGCCCAACTCGGGGTGAGCCCGATCGAGCTCGCTCATGGTGTCGGCGGGGTCCAGGGCTGCCCCGTCGGCGTTGGCGACGCGGACCGTCTCCCGGACCGCATTCTCGAGCGCCGAGCGCCACCGCGGATCGGAGCGGACGAAGCCGAGCGGGCGATCGCTGGCGCTGGTGGTCAACGACAGCGCGTTGAGCCGAGACAACTTTGACCACAGCACCTGGCGCTCGCTGTCCTCGACGCGGGTCGGGATCCCGGCGCCGCGAAGGATCGCGGCCAGCGCGTCAAGTGGTGGGTGCAGCGCGGCGTCATCGGCGGCGAGGTCGATCCGGACCGAGGGGCTGCTCTGGACGATCTGCCCGGGGGCGGGCCGGTTTGACTCGATCCGGATTACTCCGGCGGCGACGCTCTTCGCGCCGAACCGGTCGCGCAACAGTTCCAGGTGCTCGATCCCGTTGAGCAGCGGGACGACGAGCCCGGGCGCGGCGTGGACCCGCCCCAGCGCGGGCTCGAGCCCGCCGGCCTTGGTCGCCACGAGCAGAAACGCCGCCGGCTCGGTGAGCTGGGCAGTGGCGGCGGGCCGGGCGGTGAAGTCGGCTCCCAGCGCGACGCTTTGGACCGTGATGCCGTGCTCGGCCACCCGGAGAGCGGTCGGCTCTGTGGCGACCACGACGACGTCCTCGCCAGCCCGCGAGAGCGCCGCGGCCACGAATCCGCCGACCCCTCCGGGCCCCAGGACGGCGATCTTGGACACGACGCCAGCCCTACTTTCGCCGCGGGCTAAAGCCTGACCAGATTGCTTGCCCGCCGGCCGCGGGTGATGCCTCGCAGGTCGATGAACAGGGCTGCGTTCTGAGCGACTGCGAGGTGATCGATGCCGGGGTGCGCGGTGACCAGCACGACCGCGTCGGCATCCCCGGTGGCCTCCTCCAGGGAGACGCTCTGCAGCTCCAGATCGGGGAGCGAGGGAACGTAGGAATCGTGGTAGCGCAGCGAGGCGCCGCGAGAGGCCAGGACCTCCATGATCCGCACCGCGGGTGATTCGCGGATGTCGCCCACGCCGCCCTTGTAACTGACGCCGAGGATCGCGATCTTGGACCCTCGCACCGGCTTGGTGGCGTCGTTGAGCGCGGCCACGATCCGCTCCACGCAGTGGTATGGCATCTGCTGGTTGATCTTGCCGGCCAGCTCGATGAACTCGGTCGACATGTGAAACTCGCGCGCCCGCCAGGTCAGGTAGAACGGGTCGACGGGCAGGCAATGGCCGCCCATGCCGGGCCCGGGCTCGAACGGCATGAAGCCGTAGGGCTTGGTGGCGGCGGCGTCGACGACCTCCCAGATGTCGATGCCCATCCGCTCCGACAGGATCGCCAGCTCGTTGACCAGAGCGATGTTGACCGAGCGGAAGATGTTCTCCAGCAGCTTGGTCATCTCGGCCGCCTCCGGAGTCGAGACGCCCACGATCTGTTCGCAGACGCGGCCGTAGAGCTCGACGGCACGCTCGAGGCAGCGCTCGGTGATCCCGCCGATGACCTTGGGCGTGTTGCGCAGGGTGAAGTCGGTTCGTCCCGGGTCGACTCGCTCCGGAGAGAAGGCCACGTTGACGTCTGGGCCGACCCGCAGCTCTGACTCCTGTTCGAGGATCGGCACCAACAGCTCCCGGGTGGTGCCGGGGTAGCTGGTCGACTCCAGGACCACCAGTTGACCCTGCTGCAGGACCTGTCCCAGCCCTCGCCCCGCGCTCTTGAGCGCGCTCAGGTCCGGCTCCCGATTGGGCGTCAGCGGCGTCGGCACGCAGATCAGCACCGCATCGGTGCGGGCCAGGGGCTGATAGTGAGCGGTGGGCTGGATCGAGTCCAGGACGGCCGCCAACCGCTCGCTGGAGATGTCCTCCACGTAGGACTCGCCGTTGCGCAGGGCGGCGATCTTGCGCGGGTCGACGTCGACGGCTACGACCTGCTCTCCGACCTCGGCGAAGGCCACCGCCAGCGGCAGGCCCACATATCCCAGGCCGATTACCCCGATGGACACGCCGCCGGATGATAGGGGAGGGTCAGGCTGCCCCGGCCAGCGCGACCTACGAGACCAGCTAGCGCCGGGGGTGGCGTCGGTCGGCGGCCCGGGCCTCGCGAGCCGCCGCGCGGCCCTGCTGTCGAACCTGCGTCCAGGCCGCCCGAGCCTGCCGCAGCGCCTTGACCACCTGCGCGCGCGCCTCATCGGCGGCCTGAGCAGCCTCGATCGCCTGCTTCTTGGCCTTGGTCCCGCGAGCCAGGAGGTTGAACGACCACAGTCCGGTCTCCAGCAGCCGCGCGCCACGCTCCAGATCGACCGTCACGGCGTCGCGAAGCGCCTGGCCCCGCAGTCCGTCGCCGAGGTGGCGGACGCGAGACTCAAAAGCCAGCTCGGCAAGACCAGCCAGCGCTCGTCCGGCGACGATCGGCTCGGGGTCGCCGGGATCGACCTCGGCCTGAGCCGCCAGCTCATCGCGGGCGACCTTGGCCAGCCGATCGTGCAGTTCAAGCCACGCGGCGCGCAGCGCGGGGGTCCCGAAGATCATCTCGGCGAAGGCGGGCAGGAATTGCACCACCTCGTCCGGGGCCTCGTCCAAAAGCGCCGTGTCGGCATTGATCGCCTCCACCACGGCCTCGGTCAGCGATTCGCCCGGGCGGCGCTCGCGCAGCGTGCGGGCCAGGCGCTCGAGCGCCTCGTCGGCGGTGTCGAGGACCAGCGACTCCTTGGTGGGGAAGTAGTTGTAGACGGTCTTCTCCGAGACACCGACGCGGTCGGCGACCTCGGAGACCTTGACGTTGTCAAAGCCCCGGGTGGCGAACATGCTGGTGGCGGCGTCCGAGATCAGCTGGCGGGTCAAGCGCCGTTTGCGCTCGCGCAGCCCCTCGTTGGGGTGCTCACGGCGGTACCAGGCCTCGGTCGACCTCCGGTAGCGGCGCATGATCTCGGCCGTGGTGTCACCGAACTCGTCGGCGATCAGCCGGTGGACGAGCTCGTCGCCGGATTCGTCGCCTAGCGCTTCGGCATCGGCGTCGCCGACGGCGAGGTCGCGCTCGATTCGATCAGTTTGCTCAGCCACCGAAGTCCTAGGGAGAGCCTACCAAGTGAAGCTTCACTTGCAGAATATTTTCAGTCACTGTATATTTACCGACATGGAACATATTGCCATCCACACCGAAGGTCTGACGAAGCGCTTCGGCGACTTCGTCGCGGTCCAGGATCTGGACCTGGACGTCGAGGTCGGAACCGTGGTGTCGCTGCTGGGCCCCAACGGAGCCGGCAAGACGACCACCGTGCGGATGCTGGCCACCCTGCTGCGCCCCGACGGCGGCCGGGCCTCGGTCGCCGGCTACGACGTGATCCGGGAGGCGGCACGGGTGCGGGGGCTGATCTCCCTCACCGGCCAGTTCGCGGCCTTGGACAAGAACCTGACGGCGCGAGAGAACATCGTCCTGATGGCCCGGCTGCGCGGGCGCGACCGCCGCACCGCCGGCCTCGTCGCCGACGAGCTGATCGAGCGCTTCGACGTCGTCGACTTCCGCGACCGGCTGGTCAAGCGGCTGTCCGGCGGCGAGCGGCGGCGGGTCGATCTGGCCGCCGGGCTGATCGAGCGTCCCCACGTGCTGGTCCTCGACGAGCCGACCACCGGCCTTGACCCCCGCAGCCGCCAGGTGGTGTGGTCGACGATCCGCGAGCTGGTGCTCGACGGCGTCACCCTGCTGCTGACCACGCAGTACCTCGAGGAGGCCGACGCCCTGGCCGACCGAGTGGTGCTGATCGACCACGGCCGCCAGGTGGCGGCCGGCAGCCCGGCGCAGCTCAAGGCGCAGGTGGGCCGCCAGCGCGTTGACGTCATCGCCGCCGACGGGACCGCGTTCAATCAGCTTCGGGAGCTCCTCGGCGCCCGGTTCGAGATCACGCCGCTCAGCGAGCAGCGGACGATCTCGGTGGACGCGCCCAACGAGGCCGGGGACCTGGCCCGGGTCGCGGCATTGGTCGAGGAGGCCGGGATCGCCGTCGACGAGATCGCCCTGCGGCGCCCGACGCTCGACGACGCGTTCCTGGCCCTGACCGGGCACAGCGCGGAGGTATCAGAACCCACAGAACCCCAGGAGGTGGCGGCATGACCGCGGTGGCACAGACGGCTGATTCGGTTGGCGCGCCCGCGCCGTCTCAGTACGCGCGCGACACGCTGCTCTTGACCTGGCGCAGCCTGCGGGCGATCCCCCGGGTTCCCGAGCGGCTGCTCGACGTCACGATCCAGCCGGTGATCTTCATCCTGCTGTTTTTGTACGTGTTCGGCTCGGCCATCCACGTGCCCGGGATCAGCTACAAGGACTATCTGTTTCCCGGGATCATCGGCCAATCGCTGGCCTTCGGAGTGATCGGGGCCGGTGTGGCGACCTCGGGCGACATGACCGAAGGCGTGATCGACCGCTTCCGCTCGATGCCCATCAGCCGGCTGTCGATCATCAGCGGTCAGGTGCTGGGCCAGGCCTGCGAGCAGGTGCTGGGGCTGACGCTGACCATCGCCTTCGGTCTGGCGCTGGGCTGGGACCCCCACCTGACCGTCGTCCACGGCCTCGAGCTGTTCGGCCTGATGGCCCTGGCGGTCCTCGCCTTCACCTGGTGTGGAGTCCTGTTCGGGATGCTGGTCCGCTCGCCCGACGCGATGCAGGGGCTGGGGTTCATCATCATCCTGCCGCTGAGCTTTCTGGCCGGTACGTTCGTGCCGATCGCGGGAATGGCCGCGGTGCCCCGGGCCATCGCCGAGTGGGATCCGATCTCCTCGTTGGTGGCCAGCGTGCGATCGCTGACCCAGGGCTTTCACACCGGCGGCTCGTGGCAGCTCGATCACCCCGAGATCGCGATGGTCCTGTGGTGCCTGGTCCTGATGGCGATCTGCATCCCGCTCGCGCTGCGTCGCTTCAACCGGACTCTCTCGGCCTAGCGCGAGATCCGGCGCGCGGCGGCGCGCAGCGGGGCGGTGAGTCTCCAGCTGCGCGACTCATACACGACCTGCAGCGCCTGGGCGAGGCGCTCGCGCTCGGCCCGCGCGTCGGTTCCCAGATCCTGAATGGCGGCGTAGGGCTCGTAGAAGCGCCACTGCCGGGTTCGCGGCGAGTAGGCCGGTGAACGCTGGGAATCGCAGATGACCAGGCAAAACCCGCCCCAGACGGCGCCGCGGGCCTCGCCGGCCCGATACATGTAGCCGGCCACGAAGTCAGGCTCGTGGTAGACGACCTTCTCGTAGCCATCGAAGTCGATGCTCTCGATGCCGGCGCGGACCTCCGCGTTGGCGCTGTCGTGGATCAGCATCACGCACCGCGCGGTGGTCGGTGACGCAAGCAGCAGCCGGACGTCGTTGACGACGCCGGCGAACGAGTGGTCGCCGTCGACCAGGGCGAAGTCAACCGGTGTGCCGCGCTCGTCAAGCTGTTTCAGAAGCGGGGGCAGCAGCTCGGTGCTCGGCCCGGTGTGAAGGTGCACATGCTCGTCGAGCCCGACCGTCACCGGCTCGTGAACGAGATCGATCGAGTGGACCTCAGTGCTGTAGGCAGCGATTCGCGCCAGGCTGCCGCCCTCGGCGGTTCCGATCTCGATCGCCACCCGGGGCCGCACCTGCGCGAGGACGCCCTCCAGCGCCGCCCGCTCGCCGAACGCCATCTGGCTGTGGGTGTCCCGGGTCAGCGCCAGCGGCGAGTACTGAAGCGCGGCCGGTCGGTTGTCGGGGCTCAGCGCATAGGGCGCATTGACCTCGTACGGCGCCGCCGCCCCGGGGGGTGGGTCGAGACTCAAGGGCCGGCGATTCTACCGCCGGCTTACGGGAGCGGGTCGATCAGGACCCCGGGGTTGAGCGATCCGGTTGGATCGACGGCCGCCTTGGCGGCCCGCAGAGCGCTGGCAAACGGCTCCGGGCGCTGGCGGTCATACCACTCCCGGTGATCGCGGCCGACGGCATGGTGGTGGGTGATCGTGCCGCCAGCGCCGATCACCGCGTCGGCGGCGGCCCGCTTGATCGCGGCCCACTGCTCGAGCTCGCCGCCCCTCCGGGCCGGGGCCAGGATCGTGAAGTAGGGGGCGGGCCCATCGGGATAGACGTGGGTGAAGCGGCAGCTGACGGTGCCGCCGCCACACACCTCCTGCACGGCGGCGCGGGCTCGCTCCAGGACGTGGTTGTGAAGCGCCTCGAAGCGATCCCAGGTGACGGCGGTCTCGAACGTCTCCGACAGCACGCCCATGGCCATGAACGTGTCGCGCAGGTAAGGGGCGCGCAGGAATGCATCGCGCCAGCTCCCCACCGAGGCATCCGGGCGCTGCCCCGGCTCATCCCACGAGCCGCCGTGATCGGCGCAGCACTCAAGCGCCAGGGACATCCACCGATCCACTTCGTGAGCGGGCGACTCGAACCCCAGCACCAGCAGCGCCGAGCCCCCGTCCCCGGCACCGGTCAGCTTGGCCTCCAGCCCGTCGACGAGCCGGCAGTTGGCTGGATACAGGCCGGACTGCGAGAGCTCGCGCACCGCCTCCGTCCCGGCGGCGAAGGTGGCGAAACGGACCGCGCGCGAGCTGCGGTAGCGGGGCCGGGGGCGTACGCGTACCCAGGCCTCGGTGATCACCCCCAGCATGCCCTCGGAGCCGATCAGCATCCGGTCCGGTGAGACCCCGGCGCCCGAGCCCGGCAACCGCCGTGACTCCCATACCCCGGCCGGGGTCACCGCGCGCACCGACTCGACGAGGTCGTCGATGTGCGTGTAGAGGGTGGCGAAATGGCCGCCGGCCCGGGTGGCGATCCAGCCGCCCAGCGTCGAGAACTGAAACGACTGCGGGAAGTGGCGCAGCGTCAGCCCGTGCTCGTGCAGCTGCTCCTCCAGCTGCGGCCCCGAGATCCCGGCCTGGATCCGCGCCGACAGCGACACCGGGTCGACCTCCAGGACCCGGTCCAGCCGCCGCAGGTCGACCGTCACCACGCCGGCAAACCGTTCCGGCACCACCGGCTCGACCCCGCCGACGACGCTGGTGCCGCCGCCGAACGGGATCACCGCGGCCCCGGACTCGACCGCCCAGTCGAGCACCGCCACCAGCTCGGCCTCCGAGCGGGGATGAGCGACGACGTCCGGCGGGTGATCGAACTGACCCCGGAAGGCACGGATGAGGTCGCGGTAGGAGCTGCCGTAGGCGTGCAGGGCGCGCTCGTAGGGGTCCTCGGAGCAGAACTCAGCCAGGAGATCAGGGGCCCCTAGCCGCGGCGCCGGCAGCGAGCATGCCTCCAGCGGCACGAACGCCTCCGGGGTAGTCGACCCGAAGCCCAGGTGCCCGGCGAGGAATCGGGCCGTCGTCTGCAGCTCGGCCGGCGACGGCTGCTCGTCCTCATAGCCCCAGCCCCAGTGCTTGCGACGTCGCGATCCCACCAGCAGGCCAGCCTATCCGGGGATCGTCCCGGTACGGTGTAGCGATGGCGGTTACGGCCGGCATCCTCGCCCGTGGTCCCTGGCAGCCGTCAGACATCGACGTGACCTGGCGGGCCGAGCCCTTCCAGCCTCCCGGGCCGGTGATCGAGGAGGCCGACCGGGCGCTCGAGGCGCTGCGCGGCCGGGGCTCACCCAGCCACGACGGCCTGGCCGGGCGCCTCGTTGAGTTCAGCGCCGCCAACGGCAAGCTGCACCTCGATTGCGAGCCGATCCGCTGGGCGCTGCGTCTGTTGCCGGGCAACGCCATGCAGAGCCTGTCGGCGCTGTGCGTCGTGCGTCGGCCCGACGGCAGCTGGCTGGCCGGCCGCCGAGCCGCCTGGCTGGCGACCTGGGCTGAACGCTGGGCCCTGGGCGCCGCCGGCTCGGTCGAGGTGGGCGAGAACCCAACGCACACGCTGGTTCGCGAGCTGCACGAGGAGTGGTCGGTGGAGCCCGAGCGGCTCACGATCGAGGCCCTGGTCAAGCTTCCCAACGGGATCGCGATGCTCGTGGGGATGGCCTGGCTGCCCGACGGGGCGGTGGTCACGCCGGACGAGGAGCACGACGCGTTCGCCTGGTGGCCGCCGGACCCCGCCCGCTGGCCGGCGGACGCCGACGATCCCCTCAAGCGGATCGCCGCGCTGCTGTCGCCGGCGCCCTAGACCCGGTGCGGCTGATCACCTTCCGGCGCCTGGAGGTGGCGTCGTTCACCCATTCCGCCGTCTACCTGGCTCTGCTGATCTGCGCCTTCGTCCTCCACAAGCCTGAGCCCGCGACGTTCATCCTGGGACTCGCCCACGGCCTGATCTGGATCGCCATGTCACTGGTCTGCATCGCCGCCGCTCGGGCTCACATCATCCCGTTCTGGCTGGCGGTCACAGTCGCGGTGCTGGGGGGACTGGGACCGTTCGCCGGGACGATCGGATTCGTCGTTGCAGCCCGCCGGGGAGCACCCGGACGATACCCCCACACGCGTTAGAGTGAGAGGTCCGGATGGCTGTAGAAACAGGCACCAGTCAGGTCGTTATGCCCGCAATGGGCGACTCGGTGGCGGAAGGCACCGTGCTCGAGTGGCACAAGCAGGTCGGCGACGCCGTCGCCGTCGACGAGACCCTGGTCGAGATCTCCACCGACAAGGTCGATGCCGAGGTTCCGGCGCCGGTCAGCGGCACCCTGACCAAGATCCACGCTGTCGAGGGCGACACCGTGGCCGTGGGGAGCCTCCTGGCCGAGATCTCGAGCCGCTCCTCGTCCACCCCTGACGAGGCCACCCCGGTCTCCGGGGAATCGCCGCCCACCACCGAGCAGGAGGCAGTGGCCGGAGGCAGCACGGAAGCCGAGCAGCTGGCCGCCGCCGAGCGCAGCGAGGGCCGGACGATCGACATCGTCACCCCCACCGGCGGCGAGTCGGTCACCGAGGGGACGATCCTGGAGTGGTCGGTCAAGGTCGGCGACCACGTCTCCGACGGCGACACGGTGGTCGAGATCTCGACCGACAAGGTGGACATGGAGCTTCCGGCGCCAACCTCGGGCACGGTCACCGAGATCCTCGCCGAGGAGGGCGACACGGTGACAGTCGGACAGGTGATCGGGCGAATCAGCCCCGGCGCTGCGGCCTCCGCCGCCACGCCGCCGGCGGGCACCGCCCCCGAGGCGCCGCCCACGCCGCCCACGCCGCCCCCGCCGCCCGCGCCGTCCGGGCCACCCGCGGCCGCGCCGGAGGCTCCGGCCCCGGCCGAGAACGGCGACGCCAACGCTTCGCCGATCGCGCGCCGGATCGCCGCCGCCGAGGGCGTTGACCTGAGCGCGATCACCGGCAGCGCCCGGGGAGGCCGGATCACCAAGGCCGACGTCCTGGCGGCTCAGAACGGGTCGGCGACCCGCGCCCAGCCGGCGGCAACCGGCCAGGCCACCCCACGCCCACCCGCACCGGGCCAGGCAACGGCTGAGTTGATCAAGGGAAGCGGCGCGGCCCTGGCCCGATACATGGACCAGAGCCGCTCGATTCCGACCGCCACCTCATTTCGCACGCTCACCGTCACCGTGCTTGACCAGCGGCGCAAGCAGCTCAAGGCGGCGGGCCGGAGGGTCTCCTTCACGCACCTGATCGCCTACGCGATCGCCCGCGTGGCCACCGAGGAGATGCCGGTGATGGCCCACCACTTCGGCGAGCAGGACGGCAAGCCCTACCGCCACGACGACGGCGCGGTCAACCTCGGTCTGGCCGTCGACGTCGAGAAGAAGGACGGGTCGCGGACGCTGATGGTCCCGGTGATCCGCGATGCCGGGCGCCTGAGCTTCGCGGACTTCGTGGCCGCATATGACGCGCTGGTCGGCAAGGCCCGCACCAACACGCTGACCGCCGACGACCTGACGGGCGGCAATCTGACGCTCACCAACCCGGGCGGAATCGGGACCATCGCCTCGGTGCCGCGGCTGATGGTGGGGCAGGGCACGATCGTCGCCACCGGTTCGATCGCCTATCCGGTGGGGCTGGAGAACGTGGGGGAGATGATCGGCGCCGAGAAGGTCATGACCATGACCTCGACCTACGACCACCGGATCATCCAGGGCGCCGAGTCGGGCCGGTTTTTGCAGCGCATCGAAGCGCTGCTGCAGGGCGGCGACGAGTTCTACGAGCGCGCCTTCGCCGACCTCGGCGTGGCGTTGCCGGAGCTGCCGGCTGCGCCCGCGCCGGCGGCTGCGGCCGCCCAAGCCGCTCGCGCTCCGAGCCCCACCACGCCCGACGCGATCCCCGACGAGGAGCTGATGGTCGCCGTCCAGGCCGCCACCTCACTGCTCAAGGCCCACCGCACCCACGGCCATCTCGCCGCGCGCCTTGACCCGCTGGGCCGAGAGCCCGAGGGCGACCCGGCGCTGGATCCCCAGCCGCTCGGCCTCACCCCTGAGCTGATGGCCAAGATCCCCGCCCACATCCTGCGCATGTACGTGTCCGGCGCCACCCTGGCCGACGCGCTGCCCCACCTGCGCGAGACCTACTGCGGGACGATCGCCTACGAGATCGAGCACATCTCCTCGCACCGCCAGCGCCTGTGGCTGCGCGAGGCGATCGAGTCCGGGGAGTTCCGCAAGCCGCTGACCAACTCCGAGCAGAAGGCGCTGCTCAAGCGGCTGACCGAGGTCGACGCCTTCGAGCGCTTCATGCACAAGGCGTACCTGGGCCAGAAGCAGTTCTCGGTCGAGGGGCTCGACATGACGGTCCCGATGCTCGACGAGCTGACCCAGCTGTCGGCCACTCAGGGGGCGCGGGAGGTGGTGATCGGGATGGCCCACCGCGGGCGCCTGAACGTTCTGGCGCACAACCTGGGGCGCCGCTACGAGACGATCTTCGCCGAGTTCGAGGGCTCCTCGACGCTCGAGCCGATCACCACCCTGCCCCAGGGCGGGACCGGCGACGTCAAGTACCACCACGGCGCGCAGGGCTCCTACCAGCTCCCGGGTGGCGAGTCGATCATC
>DASXJY010000123.1:0-3525 GCA_036497115.1 Solirubrobacteraceae bacterium | reverse complement strand
CAGCCGCAGCGGTCGATCAGCGCTCGCAATGTGTCCGGAGAGGCGATCGCAAATACGATGTCGGCGACCTTGTCCGGGGTCAGGTCGGGGCGCCATGTCCCGGCGGGAACGCCCAGGCCCAGGAGTTGACGGGGCCCTTCGCGCCGGCCCTGCTCCATCTCGGCCAGGAAGGCCGCCACGTCGGGCTCCGCCGGGGCGGTCGCGCGCAGCACGTCGATCAGAGGCGTGATCCTCGGGCTGACGTCGCCGATCTGTTTGACGTAGCGGGCCAGCTTGGCGCGCGGATCGGGCTCCGCGGCGACCTCGCGGGCCCAGCGGCGTTCACCGGGATGGGTCGCGGGGTCTTCGTCGCCGGCGACGAGCCGAGCTGCGCTGGCGGCGAGCAGCGTCGGCTTGGTCCCGTAGGCGAGGTAGATCGTTTGCACGTGCACGCCGGCCTCGGTGGCGATCGCCTGCATCGTGGTCGCCGTGTAACCATGGATCGTGAACAGGCGTCCCGCCGCCGCCTCGATCCGCCGGCGCGTGTCTGCGCCGCGGCGGGCGCTTCCCTTCCGGTCTCCGATCCGTCGGGGCGTGTCTGCGCCGCGGCGCGCGATTCCCTTCTGGCCTCCCGGAGCGCCGCTCCGGCGTCTGGTTGGGTCTGAACTTGACATTGCGACCTAGAGTGTCACTATAGAGCATGACTATATCAACAAGACCGGGGAATCACTATGCGAGTCCTATGCAGCACCACGCCGATGGACGGTGTATTCGGCCCTTTCGTCCCCTTGGGCCGTGCCCTCGTCGAGGCCGGGCATGAGCCGATCGTGGCCACGGGAGCCAATTTGGAGGCGCGGGTCGCCGAGAACGGGTTTGAGTTCGCGGAGGTGGGTCTGCCGGCTATGGAGGGGGTGCGGGCGGCGATTGCTGACCCTGAGGTGATGGAGGCGCCGCCGGGTGACAGGACCAGGTTCCCGGCCGCCATGTTCGGGTCCGTGCACCCGGGCGCGAAGCTGCCCGCGTTACGAGAGCTCGCCGGATTGCGGCCGCCCGATCTGGTCGTGCACCCTCCAGTTGATCTCTCCGGTCCGCTGCTGGCGGCAGAGCTCGGCGTACCGTCGGTGTGCTACGGCTTTGGGCAGCCGCTCGATCCGGATCTCGTCGCGGCGATGGCGGCTCGATCGCTGCCGCACTGGGAGGCGGCAGGTATCGAACCGCAAGCCTACGGCGGCATCTACCGCGGGCTCTACCTGGACCCGCGCCCGCCACGGCTCCAGAATGGAGCCACCGTGCCCGCGGCGGCGGGCACCCATCTGATGCGCCCGGAGGTCCCTGGCGATCCGAAGGCGGGGCTTCCTCGGTGGGCGGATCAGCTCGGGGAGCGCCCGGTGGTCTACGTTTCGCTCGGTACGGTGCCGCTGTTCAACCAGCCGGCAAAGTTCGCTCCGCTGCTGGCGGCGCTGGTCGGCGAGCAGGTCGAGGTCGTCGTGACGGTCAGCGAACTGACTGACCCTTCGGCGCTGGGGGAGCTGCCGCCCACCGTGCACGTCGAGCGATGGCTGCCGCTGGCGCCGCTGCTGCCGCGCTGCGACGCCGTGCTCTGCCACGCCGGCACGGGGACAACGCTCGCCGCCCTTACCGCCGGGCTGCCGCTCGTCCTCGTTCCCCAGGGCGCCGACCAGTTCGACAACGCCCACGCCTGTCAGCGGGCGGGCGCCGCGAAGGTCCTGATGCCAGACGAGGTCAGCGCGCCCGCCGTCCGAGACGCGGTCCGCGACGTACTGGCGGATGGCTCGCCCGAGCGAGCAGCAGCACGGGCGATGGGCGCGGAGATCGCGGCCATGCCGCCGGCCGCCGCTGTCGTGAGCGTCCTCGAGTCGGTCGGCGACCGCCGTGCCGCCGCGGGGTGAAGACGCTCGGCGTCAAGGCCGGGCCACGGCGGCACGCCCCGATGCCGACGCACGGTTAAGGCCGCGCAGCATCGCGCCAAAGACCCGCCGGTGCAATCCGAACAGCAGATACCAATACAGCAGACCGAGATATCCGGCCGGGTCAAAGACGGTCGTCTGGCGTACTTGACCCCCGTTGTGATCGCCCTTGACCTCGAACTGCAGCCAGAGCCGCCCCGGGAGCTTCATTTCGGCACGGAGCAGGAGCCGGCGCCCGGGCTCGACCCGCTCGACGCGCCAGAAGTCGATCGCGTCGCCAACCCTGACATTGTCGGGATCGCGGCGCCCGCGCCTGAGCCCCTCGCCGCCTCGCAATCGGTCCAGGAGTCCTCGCAGCTGCCAGAACCAGTCGGTGCCGTACCAACCGGTGCCGCCACCGATGCTTTCGATCGCGGCAAACGACTCCTCAGGGCTGGCGCTCACGGGCATGGTCTGCGAGCTGACTCTTCGCCTTCCGTGCGAGACACCGCCCCATCGGGCAATCGCGCCCGGTGCCAGCGCGTCGAACCATCGGGTGTCGGCGAACCGGCGATCTTCATCGGCGAGGACCAGCTCGATCGCTGCCGCCAGACCGCGTGGCCGGAGCGCAAAGGCTTCGGCCGCCGCAGAGGTGTTCACTACGGTGTCGTTGCGGACGCTGTCGACCATCGCGGCGGCGACGGCCCCGTGCCTCGGCAACAGCCTGAGAAACCGGCGAGCCAACCGGGTGCTGATCGACGAGAGCGGGATCACCGGCCGCCGCAAACGGCGCTGGCGGGCGTACTCGCGGATCACGGCGCTATAGCTGACCCGGTCTTGACCGCCGATTTCGAGGATCACGCTCTCCTCGGTCTCGAGTGACAGGGCTCCAACCAGGTATTCGATCGCATCTTCGAGAGCGATCGGCTGGGCTGCGGTCTCCAGCGAGCGGGGTGCCGGTATAGCGGGCAACCCTTCCACCAGCCCCCGGACTGTCTCAAACGACGCACTGCCCGCTCCGATCACGATCGAGGCTCGGAACTCGACCACCGTCACTCCAGAGTCCCGCAGAATGCGGCCGACTTCCTGCCGACTGGCGAGGTGCGGCGAGAGCTCGTCCCCGGTCCCGAGGCCACCCAGGTACACGATTCGCCTGACGCCGGCCTCACGGGCCGCGTGGCCAAAGTTCAGGGCCGCCTGGCGGTCGAGCTGCACGAAATCGCCGCTTCCTCCCATCGAATGCACCATGTAGTAGGCGATACGCACGTCGCGCATCGCCGCAGACAGTGAGTCGCGCTCCAGCACATCGCCGGC
The DNA here is from genome assembly GCA_036497115.1 of Solirubrobacteraceae bacterium. GTDB lineage: Bacteria > Actinomycetota > Thermoleophilia > Solirubrobacterales > Solirubrobacteraceae > Palsa-465. Next base: position 325 of record DASXJY010000123.1, on the reverse strand, counting down.
CACGACCTCGATCCGCGCGTGCGTGCGCGCGGTGAGCGTCTCGGGGCGCCGGGTCAGGCAGCGCACGCGGTGGCCGGCCGCTTCCAGGCGCTCCAGGAGCCGGCCACCGATATAGCCCGTCGCGCCGGTAAGCAGAACTGGATTTTGTGGCTGTGTCATAGGCCTGTAGTGGAGCCGACTTCGATCATCTAGAGACCCACGGGGGCGAAAACCTTCCCCGCCGAGCCGCCTATTTCTTTGTCGCGGCGGGGAAGGTTTGCCGGGGCGTGATGTCTTAGTACTCAGCACCGTACTACACGGCATCGTAGATCTCTCAAAACACAAA
>DASXJY010000122.1:0-11357 GCA_036497115.1 Solirubrobacteraceae bacterium | reverse complement strand
CACCACATCGCGCTCACGCGCGAGCAGGAGGAGAACTACTTCTTCCGCCTCAGCGCGTTCCAGGAGCCGCTGGAGCGGCTGTTCGACGGCCAGCGGGATTTCGTGATGCCCCAGCACCACTTCAACGAGGCCCGCTCGTTCATCGCCTCAGGGCTCCAGGACGTCTCGCTGTCCCGCGCTCGCCTCAAGTGGGGAGTGCCGGTGCCGTGGGATCCCGACCACGTCTTCTACGTCTGGTTCGACGCGCTGTTGAACTACTACACCGCGCTGGGCTACGCCCGCGACGGGGAGGACCTGACCGATCGCTTCTGGCCCGCCACCTACCACGTGATCGGCAAGGACATCCTCAAGTTCCACACGATCTACTGGCCGGCGATGCTGATGGCGGCCAACCTGCCCCTGCCCCATCACGTGTTCGTGCACGGCTTCCTGCTCGGGGCCGACGGCCGCAAGATGAGCAAGTCGCTGGGCAACGTGCTCGATCCGTTCGTCGTGCTCGACGAGCTGGGCACCGACGCGCTGCGCTTCTATCTGATGCGCGACGTCGCCTTCGGCGGCGACGGTGCCGTGGGCATCGACGCCGTCCGGGGGCGCTACGAGGCCGAGCTGGCCAACGAATACGGCAACCTGGCCAGCCGCACGATCGCCATGATCGGGCGCTACCGCGAGGGCGAAGTGCCCAAGATCGACACCGACCCGCAACTGCGCAAGGAGTTCGAGGGACTTCCCGACGAGCTGTCGCGGATCTTCGATCGTGCCGATGTCACAGTCGGGCTCGAGCTGATCTGGCAGCGGGTGCGCCGCTGCAACCGCTACGTGGAGGAGCGAGCTCCCTGGCAGCTGGCTCGCGACCCCGAGTCAGCGGAGGAGCTCGACCGCGTCCTGGCCTCGCTGGCCGAGGCGGTGCGGGTGCTCAGCGTCCTGCTCCACGCCTACATGCCGTCCAGCACCGAGAAGCTGCTCGAGACCCTGGGGGCTCCGGACCCGTCCTGGTCGCGGGCCGCGTTTGCTCAGCACGGGTCACTTGGCGCGGTGGCCGCGCTCGAGCCTCTGTTTCCGAAGCGGTGATCGACAGCCACACTCACCTCGACGCCTGCGAGCCGCCCAACGCAGACCTTGTGGCGGCCGCCGAGGAGGTGGGGGTGACCCGGATCGTCACCGTGGGCACCGACGGCGCCTCGTGCCGGGCCGCCTTGGCCGCGGCCGAGGATTTCCCCCAGGTCTACGCCGCGATCGGTCGCCATCCCAGCGAGGCGACCGGCTTCGACGACGCCGACTTCGCCGAGCTTGAGGCGCTGGCCAGCCACGAGCGCTGCGTGGCGATCGGCGAGACGGGATTTGACTACTACCGCGACTACGCCCCCCGGGAGGACCAGCGGCGAGCCTTCGAAGCGCAGATCGACCTGGCCCGCAGCACCGGCAAGCCGCTGGTGATCCACACTCGGGCCGCTGACGACGACACCCTCGAGCTGCTCGATTCGCGGGCCGCGGGGCTGCGGGTGATCCTGCACTGCTTCTCGATGGCCGATCGGGTGCAGGAGTGCCTGGCCCACGAGGACTGGTGGTTCTCGTTTGCCGGAAACGCCACCTATCCCAAAGCCGTCGAGCTGCGTGCGGCCGCCTTGCGGATCCCCGCCGAGCGGCTCCTGGTCGAGACCGACGCTCCGTATCTGGCTCCCCAGCCGGTGCGCGGCAAGCCCAACCAGCCGGCCAACGTGGTGGCAACCGCGCGGGCGCTGGCGGTGGAGCGGCGGGTCGGCTATGCCGAGCTCGAGGCCGCGGTCCAGCGCAGCGCGGCGTCCGCGTTCGGATGGTGAGTACCCGCTCGGGACGCCAGCGCGAGCTGGGCCAGAACTTCCTCGTCGACCGCAACATGCTCGGGGTGATCGAGCGCTTGGCCGCCCTGTCTGACCGCGACGTGGTGCTCGAGATCGGCGGCGGCCCCGGCGTGCTCTCCGAGCGGCTGGCCGCCCGGGCCGGGTTTGTCCACGTCGTCGAAGTCGACCAGCGGCTGCGCGAGCGGCTCACGGCGGCCGTGGGGAGCTTTGACAACGTCGCCCTGCACTTCGCCGACGCGGTCTCGCTCGAGCTTGCCGCGCTGCGTCCGGCACCCACCAAGGTGGTGGCCAACCTGCCCTACGGGATCGCCGCGACTGTCGTCCTGCGGACGATCGACGAGCTGGCGAGTGTGGCCTCGTGGGTGGTGATGGTCCAGCGCGAGGTCGGTGAGCGACTCGCCGCCACCGTCGGCAGCGACGCCTACGGCGTCCCCTCGGTCCTGGCCCAGCTGGCCTGCGAGGTGCGCGTGCTGCGGCCGGTCTCGCGCAACGTGTTTCGGCCCGTGCCCAACGTCGACTCCGTGCTGCTGGGGCTCTCCCGGCGCGGCCTGGGCGCCGACGCCCGGCTGCGCGACCTGGTGCACGGCGCGTTCGCTCACCGCCGCAAGGCCCTGGCCGGTTCCCTGGCCCTGGCCGGCGGTTCGTGGGGGCCGGATATCCGGGAGCGGGCCCGCGGGGCGCTGGTGGCGCTCGGTCATCCCGCCGACGAGCGGGCCGAACGGCTCTCCCCGGAGGAGTTTCGCGAGCTTGGCCGGAGGCTGGCGGTTTGAGTGCCGGGTCGGCGCAGGCGGGCGCGAAGGTCAACCTCTGCCTGTTTCTGGGCGCTCAGCGCGATGATGGCCGGCACGAGCTGGTGACCCTGTTTGAGACCGCGAGCGATCTGCGCGACGAGCTGGTGGTCACGCCCGGCGCCGGGTCGGCCGACGAGGTCGTGTGCCCGGGCGTCAGCGGCCCGAATCTGGTCGCCGACGCGCTGGCTGAGCTGCGCGCGGCCGGCTGGAGCGCTCCCCCGATCAGGGTGCGGATCGACAAGCGGATCCCGGTGGCGGCCGGTCTGGGTGGGGGCTCCTGCGATGCCGCGGCGATCCTGCGGCTCGCCCCCCGCCTCAGCCCGCTGCCGATGGAGGCCCTCAATGAGATCGCCGCCCGCCTCGGAGCCGACGTGTCAAGCCAGCTGGATCCGGGCGCCAGCGTCGGCACCGGCGCCGGCGAGATCGTCGAGACGGTCTCCGACCTCGACCGCCACGCGCTCCTGATCCTGCCCCAGCGGTTCGGGCTCGCCACCGCCGAGGTCTATCGGGAGGCCGACCGGTTGGGGCTGGCTCGCCCCGGCCAGGAGCTGGCGGCATTGCACTCCCGCCTGGTGTCGGCGATCGCGGCTCACCGGCCGGTGCCGGAGCCGGTGCCCGAGAGCCTGATCGTCAACGATCTGCAACCGGCGGCGCTGTCGCTTCGGCCCCAGATCGCCCCCGCCCTGGAGCTGGCCCGCGAGGTGGGCGCCGATCAGGCGATCCTGTGCGGATCGGGGCCCACGGTGATCGGCATCTTCTGGGGCCCGGAGGGGCTTGCGCGGGCGCGGCGGGGCGCCGAGCGCCTGCACAGCCGGTTTCCCGGCGCCACGGCCAGTGGCGTGGTCGGGAGAGGGGTCCTCGCCCCCGCGCCGAACGAATGACTGGTTCTCGCAATTTGCGCTACTCCTGAGGGCCCGGTACCGGTCATCGCCGGTGCTTGGCACAATCAGACCTCCGAGCAGTGAGCAACACAACCGTCACCTACCTGGTCGGCGCCTGCGCGGTAGCACTGGGCGTCCTGGCGTTCTGCACGCTCGTGCTGGCCCCCGCGATAACCGCCTACCGGCGGCCGCTGGAAAAGGCCGCGGTGGTGATCCTGTCCGTGTATGTACTGGCGGCGCTCGTCGGCGTCGGAATCCTGCTCGGGGGGCTGATCATCATCGAGTGGCCGCGGGTCTTCTGACCGCGTCCTGCGCGGCCCAGGTGCGTAGATGAACGAGGCGGCCGAGAGCGCTGCGCGCGGCGGAGGGCGCACCCCCGACCTGGGGGCATTCGCGGCCATCACCGATGCCGTCGAGGCGGGAGCCGGCCTGCCGGAGATCCTGCGTGCCGCGGCCCGAGCGCTCGGCGCCAGTCTGATCCTGATCGATCGCTCGGCCACGGTGCTGGCGGTGGCGGCCCGGTCGCCGGCCGATGAGCGCTCGTTGATGCGCGATGCCGGCGACGTCGACACGATCGAGCTCAAGGTGGCCGAGGCGCCGGTGGGGCAGCTGCGGATGCGCCGCCGCGACCCCAATCAGGACGGAGCCCTGCTGCGGCTGGTGACTACCTTGATCGCCTCCGAGGTCGAGCGCGTCCGGGCCCCGGAACGGGCCTCCGAGGAGGCGGCGACAGTGTTTCAGCGCGCCGTGCTGGCCGGGTCCATCGACGACCGCGACGACCTGGTCGCGCGCGGCAAGGAGCTCGGCACGGACCTGGCCTCCGGGGCCACGGTGGCCGTGGTTCGCGGCCACCCGCGCAACCCGACCGAGGACGATTGGCGCCGGCGGCTGCTCGCCGTGGCGGCGCGCGGGGCACGCTCGATCGCGCCCGGATCGATCGCGTCGAGCCGAGAGGGCGAGGCCGGGGAGGTCGTGATCCTGCTTCCCGACGGCGGCGGCGACACGGCACGGCGAGTGACATCCGCAGTGCTGCGCGAGCTTGAGTCGGGGCTGGGCGGGTTCACGTTCGCACTCGGGCGCAGCCGCCGGGTGGAGGACCCGCTCCGTCTGCAGCGGGCGTTCAACGAGGCGCTGCTGGCCCTGAACGTGGCCGAGGGCGACAGTGAGCGCTCGGTACTCGGTTACGAGGAGACCGGCACCTACCAGCTGCTGTTGCCCTACATGAGCGATCCGGCCGAGCTCAAGCGCTTCTACGCCGAGACGGTGCGCCCCCTGGTCGCCTACGACGAGCAGTACGAGACCGACCTGCTGGGGACCCTGGCCACGTTTCTGGACTGCGACGCCAACGTCAACGCCACCGCATCGCGGTTGATCACCCACCGCCACACGATCCGCTACCGGTTTGAGCGGGTGCGCGAGCTGACCGGCCTCGACGTGTCGTCCACCGATGGGCGCGAGAAGCTGTCGCTGGGCCTGAAGGCGATGCGCGTGCTGGGCATTGCCGCGCCGCACGGGCCGGCCAGCGAGCCGGGCGCCGCCGGCGGCCGGGTCCCGCGTTAGGGGTCCCTCGGTCAGGCGCTGAGCGCCCGTTGCACGGTCGCGGCGACCACGTCGCCGGCGATGTGCAGCGGCTCGGTGCTGCGCAGTGCGCGGGCCAACACGAAGGCCCCTTCCAGCGCCGCGATCATCGCGATCGTGAGCTCGCGAGCCCGAGCTTCGCCGATCCCCGCCTCGGTGTGACGCGAGGCGCCGGCGGCGATCCAGCTGTCAAATACATCGGCGCAGGCCTCGCGCATCGTCTCGCTGCTGCTCGAGACCTCCAGGGCCACCGTGGCAATCGGACAGGCGTCCTCGTAGTCGGTCTCCTCCAGGTGCGCGGCCGCCCCGGCGAAGAACATCCGCACCGCCGTGACCAGATCGGGCGCGGGATCGAAGATCGCCGGTATCAACTGCTCGTACAGCGCACCCGAGGTGCGGATTGCCTCGGCGCCGAGCTGCTCCTTGCCCCCGGGGAAGAAGTGGTACAGCGATCCGAACGGCGCCTGGGCCGCGGTGACGATCTGCTTGATGCCGGTGGCCGCGTAGCCCTGGCGGCGAAACAGCTCCGCACTGGTGTCGACGATCCGGTCCCGGGTCGTGCTCATGGTGTTCGGCGGCTCACTTTCGTGCTGGCGGAGATTGGTGTAGCGTACTCGCTAGAGCGATCAATCTAGTCCCTGCGAGTCGGGGATCGGAGGTTTCAGCAATGCAATCGTGGCTGGGCAAGAAGCTCCTCTCGTACGTGATGGCGCGGACCCGGGCCGGGGACATCCGGCCGACGCTGGCCCTCGATGCCGACGACGTCACCTTCCGCTTTCCGGGCCACAACTCGTGGTCGGGCGAGTACCACGGCAAGGAGGAGGTGCGCCGCTGGCTGCAGCGCCTGGTCCGTGTGGGCGTCAAGACGTTCCCCGACGAGGTCGTCCTGAAGGGCTTTCCGTGGCGCCAGACGGTCTGCATCCGGGGCCACGACTACGTCCGCACCCCTTCCGGAGAGACCATCTACGAGAACCGGTTCGTGATCTGGGGACAGCTCCGCTGGGGCCGACTGAAGGAATACGAGGTCTACGAGGACACCGAGAAGGCGGCCGCGCTCGACGCCTACCTCGCCGAGCACGAGCCGGCGCTGATGGCGGCCTGACGCCGGCCGATCACGTAGTCGCGAGAGAGAACTCCCGGATCGCCTCCGCGAGCTGCCGCGGTTGATCGAGCGGGATCAGCGTGTCGCTGTCGAGGATCTCGACCAGGCGACCCTGGGGCAGGAGATCGGCCAGGCGCTGGCCGTGCTCAGGCGGCATCACCCGGTCTTCGCCGGCCCAGACGACCAGGGCCGGCCGGTCGAAGCCGGGCAGAGCCTCGGCCGCCTCGAGCATCAGATCGCGCTGGGCGCCGATCGCCCGCAGCACTTGCACCGTGTCGCGGCGGATCTCGGGCTGCTCGAGCACCGGGCGCAGCGAACGGACCACCACCGCGTCCCCGCGCCGGGTCAGCCAGCCGAAGGCGATCGGGAGCCGGCGCAGAGGCCGCAGCCGCATCTGCTGCATGAACAGGCCAAACAGCGCCGGCGGGAGCTTGCCGCTCTGCACGAGCGCCTTGCCGGTCAGCCCGGGCGGGAAGTTGTCAAACGCGTCGCAGGCGACCAGCACCGCCCCGGCGATGCGGGCCGAGCCGCGGCCCATCAGCAGCTGGACGATGGACCCTCCGGTGTCGTTGCCGACCAGGGTGGCCTCGCGCAGATCGAGTTTGTCCAGGAGCTCCTCAACGAGGCTGGCGATCCCCGACAGCGACAGATCGGCGCCGTCGTGCATACCGTGCCGGTGAGCCCCCAGCGGCAGGGTCGGCGCGATGCAGCGATGGTCGCCGGCGAGCTCGGAGATCACGGCCTCCCACAGCCCGGCATCGAGCATCAGGCCGTGCAGCATCACGAGCACCGGCCCGGCGCCGCCGGTGTCGATGTACTCCACGATTCCGGCTGACAGCTCGATCTGGGCCGACGCGGGACCGGCCGGTGAGGGGGCTTGATCGGGCTGGTGATCCGGGGTCGCCGGCTCGGCCGCTTGCAGCTCAGGGGGTGTCATGGCGGGGTTCTCCTTGTCTTGGCGATCGGCTCGCTATATGGTTTCACAGCGAAACTAGTTGTAAATACGATCTAGAGAGGATTACGAACTAGTTGCCAGCCAGGAACCATGTCCGGGTCCAGCCTCCGCGTGATGCGGTCGAGCTCGCCGTCGACGTCATCAGCGACCGTTGGACGTTCCTGATCCTCCGGGAGGCGTTCTTCGGCGTCCGCCGTTACGGCCAGCTGCAGCGCAACCTCGGGATCGCCCGCAACGTCCTGGCCGATCGGCTGCGCAAACTGGTCAGCGATGGGATGCTCCAGCGCGTCCGCTATCGCACGGACCCCGACTGGTACGAGTACCGCCTCACCGAGCGGGCGCTCGACCTGTACCCGGTGATCGTCGGGCTGATGCGCTGGGCCGATCGCCACCTGGTCGCTCCCGACGGTGTGGTCGGGCTGGAGCTGATCCACCGCCCCTGCGGCAAGCCCGCCGAGCCGTACCTGGCCTGCTCGCACTGCCACCAGCCGATCACCGCCCGCGACGTCGACCCGGCGCCCCGCCTCCCGGGCTGATCGCCGTCAGTCGGCCTCCGGGTGGCTCCGGCTCTCGATCAGGGCCGCGGCGCGGCGCTTTGCCGCTGACGGCAGCCACCCTCCGAGCAGTCCCCGGTGCTCGGCAACCCAGTCGTAGCCGCGCTCGGCCAGGCGGGGCGCTCGCTCGAGGAGCTCGGCCGGACGGCGCCCGCCGCGCAGCAACCGGCAGACCGGGGCCAGCGCCAATCCGGCCGACCACCGTTGACCCGTGGGTGAGACCAGGTGCCACGAGGCCATTCGCCGCTCCTCGGTCAAGTCGCCGAGGAGATCCTCGGCGCGTGGGGAGGAGAGCTTGACCGGCAGCAGCCGGCGCTCGTGATCGAGGCGCAGCAGCAGCCCCAGCGACCAGCGGCAAAACCCACAATCGGAGTCATAGAAGACCAGCCATTTGCCGTCCAGATCGCTGTTCGCGGCTGTCATCTGCCAGTAGGATCGCGCGCCGATGGCGATCGCGATAATCACGGGGTCGGGAACTCATGCGCTACCCGGCTTCCAATCCAGGGAAGCGATTCGGCGCACCACGCCGTACGGGACTGCCGAGGTTTCCGCCGGGCGGCTCGGCGGCGTCGAGGCGCTTCACGTATCGCGCCACGGCGCCGGCCACCGGCGGCTCTCAAACCAGGTCACGCACCGAGCCAACATCTGGGCCCTGCGCGAGCTGGGGGCCACCGCCGTCATCGCCTGCACGGCCTGCGGGGCCGTCGATCCGACCCTCGAGCTCGGCAGCCTGGTGGTGTTCGACGATCTGCACTTCAGCTCCAACCGGCTGCCCGACGGCTCGCTGTGCACCTTCTTCCTGGAACCCGGCGATCCGCAGCGCGGCCACTGGATCCTCCATGGGGGCCCGTTCTCCGAGCCGGTTCGGGCGGCGCTGCTGGCGGCGGCCGCCGACGGCGGGCACGCGGCCCGCGATGGGGGCGCCTACGGTCACGTGGACGGGCCCCGGTTCAACACCCCGGCCGAGATCGCGCAGCTGGCGGCGTCCTCGGTGGTGGCGGTCAGCCAGACCGCGGGCCCGGAGGCCGTGCTCTGCGGTGAGCTCGAGCTGCCGTTCGCGCTGGTCGGATTCGTCACCGACTACGCCAACGAGGTCATCCCCGGCGAGCCCACCTCGGTAGCCAAGCTGTTCGAGCTGATGGGCTCCAGCACGGCGGTGTTTGGCGATGTGGTGCGCGGCGCGGTGGCTCGGCTGGCCGATGCATCGCCCACCGCGGCGGGCACCGTCTACCGCTTCGAGCAGGGTTGAGCTGGGGTATGTCCACGCCGCTGCTCGCCCGCGCTGTCCTGGTCATGGCCCGCGCGCCCCGTCCGGAGACCGCGCGGCCGGCGCTGGAGCCGCTGCTCGGCCCCGCCCGCTGTGCGGAACTCCAGGCCGCGCTGGTGGCCAGGGCCTGCGCCTGGGCCGCCGAGGTCGCGCCGGGAGCGGTGCACGTGGGCTACGAGCCCGCGGACGCCGGTCCCGAGCTGCGCTCGCTGCTCGGACCCGACGTCAGCCTGTTTCCGCAGAACGGGCCGGGCATCTCCGGCCGCCTGGCCCAGGCCAGCGCCCGCCTGTTCGCGCACGGCGACGGTCCGGTGCTGATCATCTGGCCCGACCTGACGCACTGGCGGCGCGACCACGCCGTGGCCGCTCTCGGCGACCTCTCGGCCGGCTGCGACGTGGCCCTGGGCCCCGAGTTCGACGGCGGCTTCTACATGATCGGGCTGGCGCATCCGGTGCGGGCGCTGTTCCAGCTCCCCGAGCAGGCGTGGCGCAGCCCCGACGCGATGTCGGCGGCGATCGTCGCCGCCCGCCAGGCCGACCTGGAGGTGGGGCTGCTGCGGACCGAGCGGGGGCTGCGAAGGCCCGAGGACGTACGTGCCCTGCTGGCCGACCCGCTGACCGACCGCGAGATCCGAGAACTCCTGAGCTAGGCTTCGGGCACCTGGCGAAGCGATTTACTGGGGAGTGGTGTAACGGCAGCACAGGAGCCTTTGGAGCTTCTTGTCTCGGTTCAAATCCGGGCTCCCCAGCCTCGATGACCACGCTGCCGGACTGAGGGGTTTGCGTCCGGCGGGCGAATTGACCCTGAGCATGCGGACCGACTTCTCGCTGACCGTCAGATCGATGCCCTGCCAGCGCGACCGATCGCCTACGATCTCGCCGTGACCGCGCCCGTCGTCGTCATCCTCGCCGGGGGACAGGGCACTCGCATGCGCTCGGCGGTACCCAAGCTGCTGCATCCGCTCTGTGGTCGGCCGCTCGTGCAATGGCCGGTAACCGCAGCCCGGGAGGCCGGCGCCGCGCGGATCGTCGTCATCGACTCGCCCGAGCGCCGGCTGGAGCCGGTGCTCCACGAAGACGTGGTGCTGGCGATCCAGGCCCAGCCGCTCGGGACCGCCGACGCGGTCAAAGCGGCGGCGCAGCACATCCAAGACAGCGACACCGTGGTGGTGCTCAACGGCGACGTACCGCTGATCGCGCCGAGCACGCTGCGTGCGCTGGCTGTCGAGCACGAGCGCTCGGGTGCGGCCGGGACCGTGGCCACGATGGTGCTCGAGGACCCCACCGGGTATGGACGCATCGTTCGTGGCCCCGACGGGACGGTGGAGCGGATCGTCGAGACCAGGTCGCCCGGAGACGCCACCGAGCTGGAAATGCACATCCGCGAGATCAACACGGGGATGTTCGTGTTCGAAGGCGGCGCCCTGATGGCTGCGCTCGAGGAGGTCCGCGCCGACAACGTCCAGGGCGAGCTGTACCTGCCCGACGTGATCTCGATCCTGCGCGAGCACGAGCGCACGGTGATCGCCCACGAGCTCTCCGATCCACACGAGATCCTCCAGATCAACGACCGCCGCCAGCTGGCCGGCGTCACCGCGGTCGCCCAGCGCCAGATAAACGAACGCCACATGCTGGCCGGGGTGACAATCGTCCAGCCGGCGGCAACAGTGATCGACGCCGGCGTCGAGATCGGCTCTGACACCCTGATCGCTCCGTTCACCAGCCTCCACGGCCAGACGCGGATCGCTGGCGGCGCCACGGTGGGCCCGAACGCCACGCTGCTCGACGCCCAGGTCGGCGAGGGGGCAAAGGTGCTGCACTCCTACGTCTCTGGGGCGATGATCGGCGACCGGGTGAGCGTAGGTCCCTTCGCCTACCTCCGGCCCGGGACGGTGCTGCGCGAGGGCTCCAAGGCCGGCACCTTCGTGGAGATCAAAAACTCCGACGTGGGTGCCGGCAGCAAGGTCCCGCACCTCTCCTATATCGGGGACGCGGACATCGGCGAGGGCACCAACCTGGGCGCGAGCACGATTACCGCCAACTACGACGGCTACCGCAAGCACCGGACCACGATCGGCTCCCGGGTGAAGACCAGCGTCGACACCACGTTGATCGCCCCGGTCACGGTCGGCGACGAGGCCTATACCGGTGCCGGCTCGGTGATCAGCAAGGACGTGGCGCCCGGGGCGCTGGGCGTCGCGCGGGCGCGCCAGGAGAACATCGAGGGCTACGCCGAGCGCCGCCGGGCGCGCGAGGCAGCCTCGCCACAGGAACCGGACGGCGGCTCGTGAACGACCGAAGCGAGAGGCCCAGGGGCTCGTGAGTGAGGCCGAGACGAGCCTGCTGACCACGACCGGACCGTCGGCGGTCGGGCGTACACTCGCTGACCAG
>DASXJY010000121.1:0-20784 GCA_036497115.1 Solirubrobacteraceae bacterium | reverse complement strand
CCGGGCCTGCGCGGGGACCCCAGCGGGCTAGCTCTCCACCGTCCGCGCCTCGACGTCCTCGGGGATCGCCTGCAGGCGCCGCAGCTCCTCGAGCGGGATGTGGCAGCGGATCCCGTGGCCGGGCTCCTCCTCGAGCAGCTCGGGCTCGGTGGTCTCGCAGATCTCGCCGATCTTGCGCGGGCAACGGGTCTGGAAGGGGCAGCCGCTCGGGGGATCGGCGGCGCTGGGGATCTCGCCTCGAGCCGGATGCGGAGCCGGTCGAGGTCCTCGAGCGTCGGCACCGCCGACAACAGCGCTTCGGTGTACGGGTGATTGGGGCCGCCGAACACCTTGTCGGCGGGGCCGACCTCCATCACCCGGCCCAGGTACAGGACCACGATCCGGTCGGCCAGGTAGCGCACCACGCCCAGGTCGTGGCTGATGAACAGGTAGGCGACCTGTTCGCGGCGCTGGAGGTCGGTGAGCAGGTTGAGGATCGCGGCCTGGACCGATACGTCGAGCGCCGAGGTGGGCTCGTCGCAGACGACGATTCTCGGATCGCCGGCGAACGCGCGGGCGATCGCCACGCGCTGCTTGAGGCCGCCGGACAGCTGCGACGGGCGCATCGGCAGGTACCGCTCGGGAAGCCGGACTGACTTCATCAGCGATGTCAGCTTGGCCTTGAGCTGCTCGCCACGGTAGCCGCCCAGCTTCGACAGCGAACGCCCGATCAGCTGGCGGACCGAGTGGCGCCGGTTCAGCGCCGAGTCGGGATTCTGAAACACGATCTGCAGCGCCTTCTGATCGGCAGCCTGACGCTCGGGGGCCAGGGGCTGGAGCTCGTGGCCGTCGAGCTCGAGCGCCGAGCCCTCGTCGGGAGGGATGATCCCCAGCAGCAGCCGGGCCAGGGTGGTCTTGCCGCTGCCTGACTCGCCGACCAGGCCGACCGTCTCACCGGGGCGGATGTCGAGGTCGACGCCCAGCAGGCCGCGGACCGTCTGCCCGGACATGTGAAAGGTCTTGCTGGCGCCGCGAACCTGGATCAGCGGCGGTCCATCGGCCGGCGGCGGAGCCACGGCCTCCCCGTCGGGGGTCGTCTCGGTGTCCCCGTCGGGGGTCGTCTCGGTGTCCCCGTCGGGGGTCGTCTCGGCGAAGCCCCCGCTGGGTACGGTCTGAGCGCGTTCGTGGTAGTGGCAGCGCGCCCCCCGACCGCCCCCGATCTCATAGAGCGGCGGCGCATCGGCCCGGCACCGGTCGTCGGCCAGGCCGCAGCGGTCGGCGAAGATGCACCCCACGGGAACCGATCCCGGGGCCGGCAACGAGCCCGGCATCGTGGCCAGGGTCGCTCGACGCTCGTGGCGCCCGGCGCCGGCCCGGCTGGGGATCGATCGCAGCAGCCCGACCGTGTAGGGGTGGCGGGGATCCCGGAACACCGCCTGGGCGGGCCCTTCCTCGACCAGCTCGCCGGCGTACAGGACCCCGACCCGGTCGCACATCTTGGCGATCACGGCCAGGTTGTGGCTGATGAACAACAGCGAGGTGTTGAACTCGGTCCGCAACCCCTTGACGAGGTCGAGCACCTCGGCCTCGACGGTGGCGTCCAGCGCGGTTGTCGGCTCGTCGAGGATCAGCAGCGACGGCTCGGAGGCGAGCGCCATGGCGATCACCACCCGCTGGAGCATCCCCCCCGACAGCTGGTGGGGGTAGCGCCGCATCACCCCGGCGGGGTCCGAGATGCGCACCTTCCCGAGGATCTCCTCGGCCTTCGCCATCGCGGGCTTGCCGTTCATCCCGGCGATCTCGTAGACCTCGGCCACCTGACGGCCGACCAGCAGCGAGGGGTTCAGCGCCCGGCCGGGCTCCTGATAGACCATCGAGACCGTGTTGGCGCGCAACTCGCGCAGCTCGGACTTGTTCAGCGCCAGGACGTCGCGGCCATCGATCTCGATCTTCCCGGCGCTGACGCTTCCGTTGCGGGCCAGGTAGCGGACGATGGCCAAAGCGATCGTCGACTTGCCGCAGCCCGACTCGCCGACCAGGCCGAAGGACTCGCCGCGGGCAACGTGGAAGCTGACATCGCGGACCACGCGCTGCTGGCGCCGGCTGACCCGGTAGCTGACATCGACGTTGCTCAGCGTGAGCGCGTCGGCCACCTCGGGCTCCGGCGACGGGCGGGCGGTGGGCTGAATTCCGGTACTCACGACTCGTCCAGCGTGGCTTCGATTGAGTTGGCGACCATGTTCACGCCGATCACCAGGGTGGCAATCGCCAGGGCATCAAACAGTACCTCCCACCAGTAGCCGGCGGCCACCTGTCCGAAGTTGGTGGAGATCTCAAGGCCCCAGTTGGCCGACGGAGGCTGGATCCCGAAGCCCAGAAAGGAGAGGGTCACGATCGTGAACACCGCGTAGGCGAGGCGGACCGTGAACTCGACCACGATCGGGGCGGTGACGTTGGGGAGGATCTCCCGGAACATGATGTACAGCGAGCTCTCGCCGCGCAGCCGCGCCGCCGAGACGTAGTCCAGCTCGCGCTCGAACAGCACAGCGGCCCGGACCGTCCGAGCGATCAGCGGCGTGAACACGATCCCGATGACGATGATCAGCGTCAGGTTCGAGGAGCCGAACGCCACCACGCCGAGAATTCCCGTGACCACTAGGGGCAGGGCCAAGAACGCCTCGACGATCCGGCCGATGATCTCGTCGGTGGCCCCGCGGTAGTAGCCCATGACCAGGCCCAGCGCGGTTCCGAAGACCGTCCCCAGCAGCGTCGCCAACGGCGCCACGATGATGATGTCCCGTGACCCGGTGATCACCCGGGAGAAGATGTCGCGGCCGAGCTGGTCGGTTCCGAACCAGTGCGCAGACGACGGCGCCTTGTTGATGTTGCTCAGGTCCTGCGAGAGCGGATCGTGGGGGACGAGCAGGTTGCCGAAGATCGCTGCCAGGATCCAGAAGCCGACGATGATCGCGCCGGCGATGAACGTCTTTGAGTGCAGCAGGTTGCGCCAGAACTCCCGCCGCGTGGTGTCGGCCTGAGCAGCGCTTACCGCCCCGGCCGACTCGACGGGGATTTCGCCGATGCTCATTCGACGGCCCGGTAACGGATCCGCGGGTTCAGCAGCGAGTACATCATGTCGGCGATCAGGGTGGCGACCATGTAGACGATTCCGATCGTCAGCACCCCGGCCTCGAGCATCGGGAAGTCCTTGTTGGTGGCCGCGTTGAAGATCAGCGACCCAATCCCGTTGTAGTGAAACAGCGTCTCGACCAGGACCAGGCCGCCGATCAGGTAGCCGGTCTGGGTGGCGATCACGGTGATCGTGGGCAGCAGCGAATTGCGCAGGACGTGACGGCGGATCATCACGCCGCGGGGCAGTCCCTTGAGCGTGGCCGTGCGGGCGTAATCGGAGGCCAGGGCCTCGACGGTGCCGGCGCGCGCCATCTGCTGGATGTAGCCGAACAGGATCAGCACCAACGGGATTGCCGGCAGGATCAGATGGTAGATCTGCGTGCCGATGCTGGCGCCCGGCGGCGCGGCGGCCGAGATCGGCAGCACGTTGAGCCAGATGCCGAAGATCAGGATCACGACGATCCCCGAGACGACCTCGGGAATCACCACGGCCGACAGGCCGACGACGCTGAGCACGCGGTCAAGCGGCTTACCGACGTTGAGCGCCGCCACCACGCCGCCGATGATCCCCAGCGGCACGACGAGGATGAAGGCGACGGCGGCCAGCTTGAGCGAATTGCCCAGCGCCCTGGTCAGCAGGGGCCCGATCGGGGCCTGGTACTGGTACGAGGTGCCGGGGTTGCCGGTGACGAAGTTGGTGATCCACGTCCAGTACTGCTCGATCACCGGCTTGTCGGTCCCCAGCTGGTGCGACAGCGACTTGACCGCGGAGGGGGCGGCCAGCGGCCCGAGGATCGCCCGGGCCGGGTCGCCGGGCAGGATCTGGGCGGCGAAGAACACGATCACGCTGAGAATCCACAGCGTTATCAGCCCAAGACCGATTCGCTTGAGGATGAACGTGGTCATCGTGGCTCAGCTCCCGTGGTCAGAGCCTACGCCGACTTGTAGGCGTCCTTCAAGTAGATCGCCGCGATCGACGTGGGGTTGACCCCGTGCACCGTCGAAGCGGTCGCCGTCAGGCCGTCGATGAAGTACGGAATCACGATCGGCGTCTCCTGCAAGAGCAGGTTCTCGATCTTGCCGGCCAGGGTCTTCTGGGTCTGCAGGTCGACGGCGGCCACGTACTGCTTGACCAGCCCGTCGTAGGTCTTGTTCTTGAAGTGAGCCGCGTTCCAGGGGCCGTTGGAGGTCAGCGGCGCCTCCAAGAAGACGTTCGGGACGCCGCGGTCGCCGTAGTCGACCAGGCTGACGATCGCGTCGAGCCAATCGGAGTTTCCGTATGTCGCCTTGCCGTAGTAGTTGGTCTGGTTTTCGACCTTGAGCTTCATCTGCACGCCGATCTTCGAGGCCGCTTCGGAGATCACCTGGGCCAGCTGCGGGATCTCCTCGTACTCCTCGGTCGTCAGCGTGGTCGAGAAGCCGTTGGGATGACCGGCGGCGGACAGCAGCTGCTTGGCCTTGGACAGATTCTGGGCGCGCTGCGGGACGCTGGTGTTGGTGGAGGGGAACTTGGGCGAGAACGGGCTGTCGTTGCCGAGCACGCCCTTGCCCTGCAGCAGCGCCTGGACCATGCCCGGCCGGTCGAGCGACAGCGCGATCGCCTGGCGCACGCGGGGATCGGTGAACGGCGCCATGTCGTTGCGCATCGACAGCTCGCGGTGGTTGGCCGACTTGAGCGTGATGATCTTGTACTGGGCGCTGTTGAGCAGCGACTGCGCGCCCTGGACGACGAACTGGACGATCACGTCGACGGTTCCGCCCTGCAGGGCCAGGATCTGCGGTTGCTGAGAGCCGTAGAACGTGAACGCGGTCGAATCCAGATGCGGCGCGCCGCCCCAGTAGCTGGGATTGGCGACGAAGTTGGCGCCGACGTTCTGGGTGTAGCTCTTGAGCTTGAACGGCCCCGTCCCGATGAACGACTTCTGCCACTTGGCGAAATCGGTGCCCTTGGGGACAACGATCGCGTTGTAGTTGTCGGAGGAGACGATGTAGGGGAAGTTCCCGTTCGCCGCCTCGAGATGGAACGCCACCGTGTTCGCGTCGACCTTCTGGACCCCGTCGGGCTTGAGCACGCCGGTGAACGTGGAGAGCGCATTGGAGGCGTTCTTGGGGTCCGCGAGCTGCTGGAACGTGTAGACGACGTCGTCGGCGGTCATCGGCGAACCGTCGTGGAACTTGACCCCCTGGCGCAGACTGAACGTCCAAACCGTCCCGTTCTTGCTCGGCTTCCAGGCCGTGGCCAGCATCGGCTTGAGCTGCAGGGCCTGGTTGTCGTCGAAGGCCAGGAACTCGCCCGTCTGGGCCAGCATGCAGAGGCCGCCGGCGTCTGACACGGTGAGCGGGTTGACGGCTGCCGAGGGCGCCTGGCTGGCGAGCTTCAGGGTCCCGCCCTTGGTCGGGGCGGCAGCGGAACCGGACGAGGACGAAGATGACGAGCCGACCGAGTTGGCACCGCCGCAGGCGGCCAGTACGGCACCCATCATCGTGCTCGACATGCCGATCACGGCACCCTTGCGCATGAAATCGCGGCGACTGACCCGACCGGCGACGAGCTCGTCGATGTAGTGGTTCTCGAGCTCGCTGCTCTTGTCTCGGATCGTGTCTAGCTTACGAGTGTCTTTGGCCATGTCCGTCACCTTTCTGGCCGCGGCTGGTCTTAGCTGAAGCGGCTTATGTTCCTACGGCCAGCGGACGGCCGCGGTCGGTTGTCATAACGGCGGCGGGCAGTTTGGCCGCTCGAGTGGACGGCGCTGCGGGGGATCAGGCCGGTCAGCGCGAACCCGGCGGCCAGGACTGAGGCGGCCCGGGTGGGTCGAGGCTGCAGGCTCTCTGCGGCAGCGACGCTGGCACAGCGGTCTCCTCCTCGCCCTTGCACTGGGGCGGTTCTCTCACACCGCGGGGCCGCTGTCAAGCGCGCGCCGCCAGCACCGCAGCCCCCAGCTCCGCCGCCTGAATGATTTCGGCCATCTCCGCGCCCTCCTGAGGCGTATGGCTCTCGCCGCCGTGAAGGGGGACGAACAGCAACAGCGTCGCGGTCAGGGCGGCCAGGTGCTGGGCGTCGTGGCCCGCTCCCGACCAGGTCTCCTCAGCCGGGATCCCGAGCCGGCGCGCCGACTGCAGGGCCGCGTCGGCCAGGCCCCGGTCCAGCGCCACCGGCTCGCCGTCGCGGACCACGCGAAGATCGATGCCCACGCCCCGTCGGGCCGCCAGGGCCGCCGCCTGCTCGCGGATCGCCTCGTCCAGACGCCGCAGCGAGGGCGGGGAGATCCCGCGGATGTCGAGGCCGAGACGCGCGCGGCCGGGGATAACGCTGACCGCGCCCGGGGCGACCGCGATCGTGCCCACCGTGGCCACCGTCTCAGGTGGCTCCTCCCCGGCGGCCCGTTCCACGGCGAGCACGAACTCGGCCGCCGCCGCCAGCGCATCGTGGCGCTCGGGCATCGAGACCTCCCCGGCGTGGCCCGACTGGCCGCTGAACGTGACTTGGAGGCGGCGGGGCGAGGCCACGGTGGTGACGACGCCCAGCTCGCGCAGCGCCCGCCGCTGGGCGACGTGAACCTCGAGGTGGGCCCGCAGACGCCCCACCGGCGGGCGCTGGACCGCGGGCAGATCGCCCAGGTGGTCGAGATAGCGCTCGCGCGCGGCGGCGGCGGTTATCCCGTCGGCGTCCGACAGCTCGGCCAGCGCTGACTGCGGCAGTGAGCCGACCAGCAGCCGGGAGCCGATCGTGCCGGCGCCAAAGCGCGGCGCCTCCTCGGCGGCGCAGACCAGCACGCCGCAGCCCGGGAGCTCGTGGGCGAGCTCGAGGCCCAGGACGGTGCCGAGGGCGCCGTCGTAGCGACCGCCGTCGGGCACCGTGTCAACGTGCGAGCCCGAGGTGACCAGCGGCCCGTCTGAGCCACTGGGCAGCCCCCACAGGTTGCCGTGCCGGTCGAGCCCCGGCTCCAGACCCGCCTGGCGGGCCCAGCCGGCGACCAGCCGCATCGCCTGCGCCTCGGCGGGCGAGAAGGCGGGGCGATCCGCGCCACCGCCGGGACCGTGGGCGATCTGCCACAGGTCCTCCAGGCGCGCCGCGATCCGGTCGGGATCAGGCAAGCGCGTAGTCGGCCAGTGGCTTGCCCAGCATCGCCTCGACCTCGGGGTAGACGCTGGGCTCCTTGACTCCGTCGCCGAGGGGAACGTTGGCCTTGGGGACGTGGAGCACCGCCACCTCGTCGCCCTCCCGGAGGTTGGCGATCGAGATGATCCGTCCGGTGTGCAGCGAGAGCGTGGTCAGAACGTCCGGGAAGGTGGCCAGGCGCTGGCCTGAGGACTCCGCCGTCAGGTACTCGTTGACGAAGCCGAGCTCGAGCTCGCCGACCTCCACGGCCCCGATGTCGAATGCGTTCTCGGTTCGCAGCCGGCGGCTTCGCACCGGACCCTCGACGAGGATCGACCCGCCCAGGTGGGCAGCGGTGGCGTCGATCATCTGCCGCGGGCCTTCGGGCTCGGCGGCCAGGATCGCCTCCCCGAGCTCGAGCGCGAAGCTGATCGCGCCGACGGCGGCGTGCTGGGCGACGAATGACGCCGGCAGCGGATTGCGTGCCGCCGAGATGAAGCCGCCTGAGCGGGCGGCGGCGGTCCGCAGCACGTCGGCGGTGTGCCGGACGGTCCCGCGGGTCACCACCTCCAGGTAGCGGTTCTCGGCCCGGTTGCCGCCGGCCACCGCCTGGACGGTCTGGTAATCGTCGTCGGCGGCCAGGCCGAACGAGCCCATCTTGCCGGTGGGGTGGGCGCGGCCGTCACCGGCGGCGTCGATCACCAGCGTGCCCAGGACAGCCGAGGCAACCCATCCGTTGCAGGTCGTCGAGGCTCCGTTCTGAGCCGTCACCGTCCCGATCACCGGCTCGGGCACGGCCTCGATCAGCAGCTGCAGCGCGCGGACGTAGTCACCGGGGCGCATCTCCCAGCCGACGGCGGCGGGGGCGCCGATCGCGCTGACCGTGGCCAGCATCGCCTCGGGCGCGATCTCGTCCAGGGAGGCCAGCCGGGGGGTCCCGTACTGGACGGCCGTGGTCCCGACGAGCAGGCCGTGGTCGACCCAGCCGCCGCCACCGGCGGCCAGTACCGATCCACCGGCCACGGCGGCGTGCACGGCGTGCAGATCGAGCTCCCTCACGCCGCGGGCCTCACTCCGCGCCTCATGCCGGGAGCCCCAACCCGTGCTCGCGGGCCGCCTCGACCGCTTCGGGGTAGCCGGCGTCGGCGTGGCGAAGGACGCCGATGGCGGTGTCGACGTTCAGCGCGGCGGCCAGCCGCTCGGCGGCGTCGGCGGTTCCGGTGGCCACGACCGTAATGCCCGAGCTCTGGGAGTAGCCGGCGTAGCCCCCGCCCCCGGCGTGGATCGCCACCAGGTCAGCCCCGGAGGCGGCGCCCAGCAGGGCGTTTAGCAGCGGCCAGTCGCTGATCGGATCCGATCCGTCGGCCATCCGCTCGGTGATGATGTTGGGGTGAGTCATCGAGCCTGAGTCCATGTGGTCGCGGGTGAAGGCCACCGGCGCCCGCAGCCGACCCTCGGCGACCGCGGAGTTGACCGCCAGCGCCAGGCGGGTGCGCTCGCCGTGGCCCAGCCAGGCGATGCGGGCGGGAAGCCCCTGCCGCTTGACGTGGCTGCGCGCCAGCCCGATCCAGTTGACGATCCGCTCCACATCGTCAAACAGCTCGAGGCACAGGTCGTCGATCACCGCCAGGTCGCTGTCCTGGCCGGAGAGGCAGATCCAGCGAAACGGCCCGATCCCCCGGCAGAACAGCGGCCGCAGGTAGCGGGCGGTGAAGATGTCGAGGCCCAGCGCCTCAGGCAGCCCTCCCGCGGCGGCGTGGGGGCGGATGTTGTTGCCGTAGTCGAACACCACCGCGCCGCGATCGCGCAGCTCCAGCATCGCCGTGACGTGGCGGACCAGGGTCGCCAGCGCCAGCGACTCGAGCTTGCCGGGATCGCCCCGGCGCAGCGCCGCCGCCTGGGCCAGGCTCAGGCCGGCGGGCTGGTATCCGGACCGCAGATCGTGGGCGGCGGTGAGGTCGGTGACGACGTCGGGGGTCACGTCTCGCTCCAGCAGTCCCTCCAGCAGTTCGGCGCCGTTGCCGGCGTAGGCCACGGCCAGCGATGTGCCCGCGTGCCAGGCTTGCAGCGCGGCGCCCAGGGCCTCGTCGAGGTCGCTGCTGACCATGTCCACGACTCCCTCCTCGAGGCGCTGCCGCGCCTTGGCGCCGTCGACCTCGGCGATCAGGCTGGCGCCGCCGAGCATCCGGTTGACCGCCACCGGCTGGGCGGCTCCCATTCCCCCGAGGCCGGCGCTGACGATCAGGCGTCCCGACAGCGAGCCACCGAAGTGCTCGCGGGCGACCTGGGCGAAGGTCTCGTAGGTTCCCTGCAGGACACCCTGGGAGCCGATGTACTGCCAGCACCCGGCCGTCAGCCCGCCCCAGGCGATCAGTCCCTGCTCCTCGAGCTCGTAGAACGTCTCCGGTGTGGCCCAGCGACCGACCAGGTTGCCGTTGGCCAGGAGCACGGCAGGAGCGCGGGGACCGGTGGGTAGGACGGCGACCGGCTTGCCGGACTGCACGACCAGCGACTGGCCGTCGTCCAGTGCTCGCAGCGCCGAGATGATCGCCGCCAGCGACTCCGGGTCGCGGGCCACCTTGGCGTGAGCGGCGTAGACGACCAGCCGCTCGGGGTCCTCGGCAATCGCGAGGTTGTTTTCGAGCAGGCGCAGGATCGCCTCCTGGCGCCAGCCCCGGCAGCGCAGGCCGCGCTCAGGCACCGGCACCGGCCGTGACCCGCGATCCGCCGGCGGCGACGAAGCGGCCGTGTCCGGCGCCGGCGCCGGCCCGCGATCCATCCCACACCTGGACCCCGCGGGAGAAGGCGGCGATCACCCGCCCGCGCACGCGCCGCCCCGAGTACGGGCTCCAGCCGGCGGGGCTGACCAGCGCCGCCGGGTCGATCGTCCACTCCGCGGCGGGGTCGAGCACCAGGACGTCGGCGTCGGCCCCGGGCGCGAGGTTGCCCTTGCCCGGCCATAGCCCGAACCGGCGCGCCGGCATCTCGCAGACCAGCCGGACCAGCTCGCGGGCCCCCAGCGCGTCGTGGACCAAGGGCACGATCAGCTCGACCCCCGGCGCCCCGGAGGCCAGGGCGAAGATGTCGGGGCCGTGCTTGCGCTCGAGCGGCCAGCCGACGTGGTCTGAGGAGATCAGGTCGAGACCGTCGGCGGGCAGAGAGCGTTGGCGCAGCGGCGGGTTGATCTTGGCCTCGCCGCCGCGGGTCAGCAGCGCCGACTCGTCGAGCAACAGATAGTGGGGGCAGGTCTCGGCGCTCACGTCGACGCCGTCGCGGCGGGCCTGGGCCACCAGCTGGACTCCGCGCTCGGTCGAGACGTGGCAGACGTGGAGGCGCACGCCTGTCGCGCGGGCCAGCTCCAGCACCCGGGCGATCGCTTCGTGCTCGGCCACCGGCGGGCGGGAACGAGCGTGCGCGAGCGGATCGTCGCCGTGGCCGGCGGCTTGCTCGGCGGCGATCCCGGCCCGGACTATCTCGTCGTTCTCGGCATGGATCCCGGCCAGTCCGCCGGCGGCTGAGATCGCCGCGAATGCGTCGAGCAGCTGGGCGTCGGGGATTCGCGGGAAGCGCTGGGGGTGAGTCTCGAAGGTCGAGAGCTTGAACGCCGCCGCGCCGGCATCGACGAGCGCCTGGACGTCCTCGATCGGCCCCCGTGGCGGAACCGTGGCCCAGAGAGCCACGTCGACCTGGGCCTCGCGCCCGACGTCGCCGACCTTGTCCTCGAAGGCGGCCAGCGAATCGACGGGGCCGCCGGCGTCATAGGGCATGTCGACGATCGTCGTCACCCCGCCGGCGGCGGCGGCCAGGGTGCAGGCCTCGATTCCCTCGCCCGCGTAGCTGCGGGTGTGGACGTGGACGTCGACGGCTCCCGGGAGCAGCAGCGCGTCGCCGTAGTCAAGCCCGCCGCCGGCCGCATCGCCGACGGAGTCGATCCGGCCGGCCCTGATCGTCAGGCCGGCCCGGACCGGCGGTCCGGAGGCAGTCAGAACCCGACCTGAGATCTTCTCGCTGACTGAGATCAAATTAGGATATAACAGGGAGTGGCATGACCATCGTCTCAGCTAACGAGAGCATCATCCTCAGCGGCGATGGGCTGACCGTGGACCACGTGCTGGCGGTGGCTCGGGAAGGGGCGAGGGTGGAGCCCGATCCGGCGGCGCTGGTACGCGTCCGAGCCGCTCGCGACGTGGTCGACCGGGTGCTGGCCAGCGGGGAGTCGGTCTATGGACTCAACACCGGCCTGGGCTCGCTCTCGCGCCACCACATCCCGCTGGAGGAGATCGGAGCGTTCTCGTTTGCCACCGTCGCCGACCAGGTGTCGTCCTACGGGCGCCCGGTGGCCACCGACGTGGTCAGGGCGATGATGGTCACGCGCGTCAACGGGATGCTCAAGGCCGGCGTCGGCGTCCGGCGCGAGCTGATCGAGCTCCTGGTGGCGCTGCTCAACGCGCACGTGCATCCGGTGGTCCGGATGGTCGGCTCGGTCGGGCAGGGCGACCTGTCGGAGATGGCCGACATCGGCAAGGTGCTGATCGGGCGGGGGTGGGCCGAGTACCGGGGCGAGACGCTCCCCGGAGCGACAGCGCTGGCCCGGGCCGGGC
Organism: Solirubrobacteraceae bacterium; assembly: GCA_036497115.1. Lineage (GTDB taxonomy): Bacteria > Actinomycetota > Thermoleophilia > Solirubrobacterales > Solirubrobacteraceae > Palsa-465. Next base: position 8,973 of record DASXJY010000121.1, on the reverse strand, counting down.
TGGCGCCGATGCCGCTCGGGCCCAAGGAGGCGCTGGGGCTGATCAGCGCCAACGGGGTGACCATCGGCCGCGGCTCGCTGGTCCTCAACGACGCCGCCGACCTGATCGAGAGCATGCAGATCGCGGCCGCTCTGAGCTTCGAGGCGTTCGCCGCCAATCTCTCGATCATCCATCCCGGGGTGGCCTGGGCGCGACCCCACGGCGGGCTTCAGACCTCGATGTCACGGCTGCGTGAGCTGCTCGAGGACAGCCGGCTGTGGAGTCCTGGCGCGGCTCGCAACCTCCAGGATCCGCTTTCCATCCGGTGTGTGCCGCAGACCCACGGCGCCGTCTACGACGCGTTGTCGGTGGCTCGGGGAATGATGGAGATCGAACTGAACTCCTCGAGCGACAATCCGCTCGTCCTGGTCGAGGAGGGGGCGATCGTCTCGGTCGGCAATTTCGACGTGACCTCACTGGCGATGGCCTTCGACTACGTCCGGCTGGGCCTGGCCCACGCTGCCCAGGTGGCCAACGAGCGGGTTCAGAAGCTGCTGTGGAGCCATTTCAGCGGCCTGCCGACCGGGCTGGCCAAGCGCGACGGCCCGACCGGGGGGCTGCGACCGCTGGGGCGGACCTTCGCCGCGCTGGCCTCGGAGGCCCGGTTCCTGGCCAATCCGGTGTCGCTGGATTACCACGGCCAGCTCGCCGAGGGGGTCGAGGATCACGCCTCGATGGCTCCGCTGGCGGTCAATACGACCTCGAGTCTGGTCAGCCTCCTGCACCGGCTGGTGGCGCTCGAGCTGATCGTCGCCGCCCAGGGAGTTGACCTGCGCCAGTGCGCCGACCAGCTCGGCGGCGGCACCGGCCGCGCCTACGCGCTGATCCGCGAGTTCGCGGGCACGATGACCGATGAGACCGAGTGGAACGCCGACATCGAGGGACTGGCCGAGCTCGTCGGCGGTGGCCAGCTGGCCCACCGGGTGGCGCACGTCGCCGGCTCGCGGCCCGCCCTCTCCGAGCACGAGCCGCCCGGTATATAGGCGCGCAAAGACATGCCCGAGGGAGCACTCCAGCGCGCCGTCGAGCTGCTCGGCCGCCTCGGCGACCGCGACCGCGACCGCGACGGGGACGTGACGGTGGCCGAGCTGGCCACCGCCGCCGGGGTGCCGACCAGCACCGCCTACCGGCTGCTGGCCGAGCTCGAGCAGCACGGTCTCGTCCAGCGCGATGCCGACAGCACGGTGGCCCTCGGCACTCGTCTGGTGGCGCTCGGCCGGGTGGCCGAAGCGCGGCTGCGCGAACGTCTCGTGGAGCCCGCCCGCGGGGTGATGGCCGCCCTTTCGACGGAGGTGGGGGAGACGGCATTTCTGACCGCCCCCTGCGGGCTCGAGGGAATCGTGCTGCACGTGGTGGAGACCGAGCAGCATTCGGTTCGCCTCTCCTACGCCCGCTTCCGCCGCGCGCCGATGCACCGCGGAGCCTCCGGCAAGATCGTCGCCGCCTACCTGGAGCCGGGCGAGCGCGACCGACTGGTCGCGGCCGCCGGGGAGCCCGGTCTGGCCGAGGAGCTGCGCCGCATCCGCGCTGACGGGTTCGTGTTCACCGCCGGGGAGCTCGACGAGGGGGCGGCGGCCCTGGCGGCGCCGATCCTCGATCGCCGCGGCCGCATCGCCGCGGGCCTGTCGGTGGCCGGGCCCGTGGACCGGATCGCCGGACAGCGCCAGCGCCTGCGTCAAGCCGTGACCGCGGCGGCACAGAGGATCGAGCGCGCCTATCAGGCCTGACCTTCCGCTGGGCGGGCCGGAGTGACAGAGTAAGCGGGCGCCATCGGCCGGGGCCTCCCGCTTGAGCGACATGATCCCAACCTCCACGAAGCGCGCCAAGGCGGCGAGCAGCGACATCCTGACGCGCCACCCGGCTCGCCGCCGTCGCGCGGCGCAGATCGGCGCCCGCCCCCGGACCGGTAAGCACACCGAGGGCGGGCACGACCTGGGTGTCCTACGCGGGCTGGCGGCACTCAGCCTCGATGCGCTTTCGAGTGTCGCCTACGGCCCCGAGGCGATGATGCTCGTGCTGGTCGCCGCCGGAGTCGGCGCGGTGAAGTACACGCTGCCGGTGACCCTGGTGATCACCGGAATGCTGGTGCTGCTGGTGATCTCCTACACCCAGGTGATCTCAGCTCACCCCGACGGGGGCGGGGCATACGCGGTCTCCAAGGCCTACCTGGGCCGGTTCCCAGCGCAGCTGGCGGCAGCCTCTCTGGTGGTCGACTATGTGCTCACGGTCGCGGTGAGCCTCGCCGCCGGGGCGGCCTCGCTGGGCAGCGTGTTCCCCGCGCTGTCGCACCACCTGCTGCTGGTGTCGCTGATCGGGCTCGTGCTGCTGACCGCGGTCAACATGTTCGGGATCACCGAGTCGGCCAACCTGCTGATCTTTCCCGGGGCGCTCTTCCTGCTCAGCATCCTGGCGGTGATCGTGATCGGGCTCGTGAACCCCCACAACGAGGCCGTGATCGGCACCCACCAGTCCTTTCCGGTCACCGAGGCGCTCGGACTGGTGCTGCTGCTCAAGGCATTTGCCGCCGGCTGCTCGGCCGTGACCGGGATCGAGGCGATCGCCAACGGCGTCCCGGCCTTCCGCGCGCCCCGGGCCGAGACCGCGGCGCGGACTGAGATCTCGCTGGGGGTGATTCTGGGCGTGATGCTGGTCGGGCTGGCGATCCTGGTCCGCATCCACCACATCGTCCCGCGCGGCGGCGTCACCGTGCTGGCGCAGCTGACGGCCGGAACCTTGGGCAACGGGTGGGCCTTCTATGTGTCCAACATCGCCGTGGCCGCGGTTCTGGGCCTGGCCGCGAACACGAGCTTTGGGGGCCTGCCGGTGCTGCTGAGCCTGCTGGCCAAGGACCACCGGCTGCCGCACGCCTTCTACCTGCGGGCCGAGCGGCCGGTGTACCGGACCGGCGTTGTCTCGCTGGCCCTGGCCGCCCTGCTGCTGCTGGTCGCCGTGGGAGCGGAGACCAACCGCCTGATCCCGCTTTACGCAATCGGCGTGTTCTTGGGGTTCACGCTCAGCCAGGTGGGGCTGGTGCGCCACTGGCGCCGGGAACGTCCCAACCGATGGCGACTACGGGTGGCGGTAAACGGCGTCGGAGCGGTCATGACCGCGATCGCGGTGGCGGTGTTCCTGGGCAGCAAGTTCCTCGAGGGTGCCTGGGTGGTGGTGATCGCCGTGCCCGTGCTGATGGCGCTGTTCGCCCGCACCGAGACCTACTACGGCGGCGTGGCCAAGGAGCTCAAGCTCGGCCGCACCCCGCCCCAGCCCCACAAGCGCGAGAGCATCGTGATCGTCCCCACCTCGACGGTGAACCTGCTCACCGAGGAGGCGGTGAGCGCAGCGCTGTCGCTGGGCGACACGGCGGTTGCCGTGGCGGTGGCCGCCGACGAGGAGGAGCGCGAGCGGATCATCCGCGCGTGGGCGGAGTGGGACTGCGCGGTGACGATCGAGGTGCTGATCGATCCCGGACGCTCACTGGTCCGCACCGTGCTGCGCTACGTCGAGTCGATCCACGAGCAGGACACGCTGGTGACCGTGCTGATCCCGGAGATCGTGCCCAACAAGCGCCGCCACGAGATCCTCCACAACCAGCGTGGCCGGCTGCTGGAGGCTGTGCTCAAGGCGCGCACTGATGTGATCGTGGCGATCCTGCCGTTCAAGCTGCACGACTGACGCAGGCAGATTTCCTGAACGTGCCGGCGTAACAGATCCTCTGCCGCGAAGCGGAGCCCTAAGCTACGCAGCAGATGCCCGAGCGCCGCCCACTGCGCCACTCCTACACACGCGCGATGTCGTTGTTGATGATCGTGATTGGGATCGCGCTGCTGGCCCGGACCATCATCGCCGGAGGAGGACCGGCCGCCACCGGCCTGCTGCTGGGAGTCCTGTTCGTAGCCGCCGGAGCCGGCCGGCTCTACCTGCTGTCCCGAGGAAGCTGAATCGGTCCTGAGTGAAAGAGCGCCCACTTAGCTACCGCGTCCTGTTCGCGGTCGTCTACACGACCTCGGTCAGCTCGGTCTACTTTGCGCTCGGAGTGGTGGCCCACCGGGCCAACGGTCTCACTCCGGCGGTGTTCCTGGCCGCCGGGATCTTCTTTGCCCTGACCGCGATGACGTTCGGCGAGGGTGCCTCGATGTACCAGGAACGCGGCGGTTCGGCGGTGTTCGCCCGCTATGCGTTCAACGAGCTCGTCAGCTTCATCGCCGGGTGGGCGATCGTGCTCGACTACACGATCCTGATCGCGGTCACCGCGCTCACCGTGCCGGCCTATCTGGCCGCGTTCTGGGCCCCGCTGGGGAGCGGCGGGTGGGAGATCGCCGTCGCCCTGGGGGTGATCCTGTTCGTGCTCGCCGACAACGTGACCGGGATCAGCGCTCGCCGCCTGCGCCGCCGGGTCCTGGTCACCGGCGCCGACCTGGTCCTGCAGGCGGTGGTGATCGTGCTCGGCCTCGTGCTGGCCTTTCACCCGCACCATCTGACCCAGAGCATCAACCTCGGCACGGCGCCGACACTGTCTGACCTGGCCTTCGCGCTGCCGATCGCGATCATCGCCTTCACCGGACTCGAGGCCGCGGCGAGCTTGACCGGCGAGGTCTCAGGCAGCCGCCGCTCGCTCAAGCGGCTGGTGCTGCCGGGCTCCTCGATCATCGTCCTGATCTACGTCGGCATCTCCTGGGTCGGCGTGGCTGCGCTGCCGGTCCACAACGGGCTGACCCAGCTGGGGCAGGAGCACATCAACGCGCCGGTGCTGGGGGTGGTGGAGGCGTTCCGGCCGGTCTGGATCTCCGACGTGCTCAAGTACGCGGTCGCCATCGGGGGGGCGTTGGGCCTCGCCGCGGCCGCCGACGCCGCGATGCTGGGGGTTTCCCGGGTCGGATACTCGCTGGCCACCAACCGCCAGATTCCCAGCGCGGTGGGACGGCTGCACCCCCGCTGGGGCACTCCGTACGTGATCATGGGGGCGGCCGGGCTGACGGCGGCGGCGCTGGTGCTGCCGACCGACCTCGAGCTGCTGGTCGGGATCTACGCCTTCGGGGCGCTGCTGTCGTTCACCATCGCGCACCTCTCGGTGATCGCGTTGCGCTTCCGAGAGCCGTCGCGGGCCCGCGGCTACCGGGTGCCTCTGTCGATCCCGATCGCCGGCGCCAGCGTCCCGCTGCCGGCGGTGCTGGGGGCGCTGCTGGCCCTGGCCGGCTGGATCGCGGTGCTCGCGCTTCACACCGGAGCCCGCTACGTGGGCGCCGGGTGGCTGCTCGGCGGCCTGCTGCTCTACGTCACCTATCGCAAGACCGAGGCAAAGCCGCTGCTGCGACGGGTGACGATCCCCGAGCGGGCGCTCCGGCACGAGGCGCTGGAGCCGGAGTTCGGCTCGATCCTGGTCCCGATCTTTGGCTCAAAGCTCGACGACGACATCGTCCAGACGGCCGGCCGCCTGGCCGCCGAGACCCGGGAGGGGCGAAGCCAGGGGGGATCGGTGATCGAGGCGATCTGGATCTTCGAGCTCCCGCTCTCGCTGCCGCTCAACGCGCAGCTTCCCGAGGCGCGGGTGCGGCGGGCCAAGGAGGCGCTGGCCCGGGCCAAGGCGGTGGGCGAGGAGTACGAGGGAGTCACCGTCGCCACCACGATCGTGCGGGCGCGCCGGGTCGGGCAGGCGATCGTCAGCGAGGCCCGCGACCGCGGGGTCGAGGCGATCGTGCTGGCGGCCGAGGAGCCATCGCGGATCCGGGGCGGGGCGCTGTTCGGAGGCTCAGGCGGACCGCTTGACAATTACGTCGGGGACATCACCAAGTACGTGATCCGCAAGGCGACCTGCCGGGTGATCCTGACCGCGCCGCCGGCTGATCCGGGGTCCCGGGGGCTCGCTTCGGGCGACGGCGCCGAGCGTCAGGCCGGGGCGGCCGAGGCTGCCGGCGGGGCCGAGGGTGCCGGGGCGGCCGAGGCGCAGCCGCCGGGGGACGCCGGCGCGGTGGAGCCCGCGGCCGGGTCAGAGCCGGCCGCCGACGGCGGGGACGGCAAGGCCGAACCGGCGCCGCGCCAGCCTCTGCCGGGGCCGTAGCGGTCACCCCGACAATCGGGGCGGAGCACTAGAGTTCGTAACTGATGCGAGCGTCCTTATCGGGGGCGGCCTGCCGAGGGCCAGACGATGGCTGAACGCCGCATTCCCGGCCTGCAGCGGGTGCTGGGGGTCAACGCACTGGCCTCCACCGCCTACGGCAACGTCGGGTCGTCGATCTACTACGCCCTGGGCCTGGTCGCGTCGTTCGCGCTCGGCCTTACCCCGATCGTGTTCGTGGTCACCGGCGTGATCTTCTACCTGACCGCCGCCACCTACTCCGAGGCGACCGCCATGTACCCCGAGGCGGGCGGATCCTCGAGCTTTGCCCGCCACGCCTTCAACGAGTTCTGGTCGTTCTTCGCCGCCTGGGCGCAGATGCTCAATTACACGATCACGATCGCGATCTCCGCGTTCTTCGTGCCGCACTACATCGGGGGTCTGTTCTTCCCGTTTCTGAAGACGTCTCCGGGCGACATCATCTTCGGCATCGGGGTGGTGATCCTGCTCTGCGCGATCAACGTCGTCGGCGTCACCGAGGCGGCAGCGCTCAACGTGGCCCTGGCGATCATCGACTTCTCCACCCAGGTCCTGCTGGTCCTGGTCGGCGCAGTGCTGGTCCTCTCGCCCCAGGTCCTGGTCGACAACGTCCATCTCGGCACCGCCCCGAGCTGGAAGAACTTCCTGATTGCGATCCCGGTGGGGATGATCGCCTACACGGGGATAGAGACGATCTCCAACATGGCCGAGGAGGCCAAGGACGAATCGCACACGATCCCGAAGGCCATCAACCGGGTGGTGATCGCGGTGTTCGCGATCTACGCCGCGCTGCCCGCGGTCGCCCTGTCGGCGCTTCCGGTTACCTGTTCGCACGGCACCTGCACGACGCTGCTGGGTGAGCCAGAGAGCAAGGGCGGATTCGCCGCCGACCCCGTGCTGGGGATCGTCAAGCACCTGCACCTGGGCCCCCTCCAGCACGCCGGCGAGATCTACGTCGGGCTGCTGGCGGCGACGATCCTGTTCATCGCCACCAATGCGGGCATCATCGGCGTCTCGCGGCTCGTCTACTCGATGGGGCTTCACCGCCAGTTACCCGACGGGCTGCGGCGGCTTCATCCCCGCTTCCGCACCCCCTGGATCGGGATCCTGCTCTTCGGGGCCATCGCCTGCCTGACCATGATCCCCGGACAGGCCGACTTCCTGGGCAACATGTACGCCTTCGGGGCGATGCTCTCGTTCACGATCGCCCACCTGGCGGTGATTCAGCTGCGCCGGCGCGAGCCAGACCGGGCGCGGCCGTACCGCGGGCCGGGAACGCTGCGGATCGCCGGTCGAGAGCTCCCGCTGTTCGCGGTGCTCGGCGGCCTGGGCACGTTTTTGGCCTTCGTCACGGTGACCGTGCTGCACATCGCGGTGGCGGTGGCCGGGCTGGGCTGGCTGGCCGCGGGAATCCTCGTCTACGTGGTCTACCGCCACCGGCAGGGGCTCGATCTGGTCACCACCAAGAAGATCGTGGTGGCCGGTCCGGCGGTGCACACCGAGGCGGAGTACGACTCGATCGTGGTCGCCTTTGACTCCAGCGGCTTCGTCCCCGAGGTGATGGCCACCGCGGGCCGGCTGGCCGCGCGCAAGCGGCGCGGAATCCACGTCCTGGTGACGATCGCGGTCCCGGCCAGCAGTCCGATAGACGCCCAGCTTCCCGAGCTCGAGGCCGAGGCCCAGTCGATCATCGAGGAGGCCAAAGTCCAGGCCGGCCGCCGGGTCACCGGACACTGGGACAAGGTCAGAGCCGGGCAGACCGGGCGGCGAATCGTGGACGAGGCGCGGTCCGTGCACGCCGAGGCGATCGTCATGCCGATGCCTCGCGGCGGCTCGTTCGGGCGGGCGCTTGAGACCGTGTTGCGTGAGCGCCCCTGCCGCGTGATCATCGAGTCTTCGCCGGAGCGAGTCGAGCGGCGCCCGCCGGTAGCGGCGTAGCCTTCACAACCGAGGATCATGAGCCAGGACCGGCCGGCACGCCGTTGGGGAGCCCCCGAGCCGCCTTCCGGCGGGGTTGTCCTCGCCACCGCCGCCGAGGTCGTGCTCGGCATCGCCATCGCCACCGCGGTCGTCGCCGCCCTGCAGTCGGCGGCGCCGCCGGCGGGACTGGGATCGATCTACCTGCTGGCCGTGCTGGAGGTGGCGATCCGTCGCGGCCAGGTGGCCGCGCTGGCTTCGGCGGTCCTCAGCGTCCTGGTTCTCAACTACCTGTTCATCACGCCGCGCCACCGCTTCGCGATCGCCCACACCCAGGACCTGGTCGAGCTGATCGTGTTCCTGATCGCGGCGGTGGTGGTGGGGCGCCTGGCCGCGACCGGGCGCCAGCGCGCCGCCGAGGCCGAGAGCCGGGCCCGGATCGCGGCGGCCCGGGAGCGCGAGGCATCCCTGCTGGCCCAGGCGGCCTCGGGGATCCTGGCCGGGCGGAGCCTCAAGGCGCAGCTCGACAGCATCGGCGCGCGCGTGGCTGAGGCCACCGGAGCCGGTCAGGCGCGTGTGGTTGTCGAGTCGGTCCCCTCGCCCGGCGAGCACGAGCTCACGGTGCGCCTGGCCTCGACCTCGCAGGTCTGGCTGTACGTGTCCGACGACGCGGCCTGGGAACAGTCGGAGATCGAGCGCATCGCCGAGCCTCTGGGGCGCCTCATCGATGTGGCAATCGAGCGCGAGCGGGTTGCCGAGCTGGCGGCCGAGAACGAGGCCGCGGCGCGCGCCGAGGTGGCGCGGACGGCGATCCTGCATGCGATCTCCCACGACCTGCGCTCTCCGCTGACCGCGATCACCACCGCCGCGTCGGCGCTGCGCTCGGCAGCGGTCTCAGATTCCGAACGCGACGAGCTGATCGACGT
>DASXJY010000120.1:0-17934 GCA_036497115.1 Solirubrobacteraceae bacterium | reverse complement strand
GGTCGTCGACTTCTCTGTCGTGTTCACCGAGTCCGATATCGGCGAGCGCGACTACTACGGCTACGAATCCAGCTGACGCCCATGTCCGGCGCGGCCGGCCAGCGCCAGCACGCGTGACCACATTCCCAGCGGTGGCCGGGCTCCGTACACGACCGGGTACAGGGCGCGCTTGAGCGGTGACAGGTCGCTGGTCCGGCGGTTGGCGCGCGCCGCCGCGAACAGCGCCGGGTGCAGCCGCCGCAGATGTCCGTACAGCTCGCGGTGGCGCTGTCCGGCGTCGCCCAGCATGCGGGTGCCGTGCATGCGGCGCCGCAGAGCAACCGAGCCCGCCCCCACGTGCAGCCCCGTCTCGCCCTGTTCGGCCAGGCTCATCCACAGGTTCCAGTCTTCGTAGCCGACAAGTCCGGCGACGTCTCGCCAGCCTCCCACCCGCTCCAGCGCTGTCCGGCGGAACATCGACGACACCGGATACTCGTTGCGGTACAGGATCCGGAACGGATCCAGCCGCGGCGGGACGGTGACGATCCGCCGACGGGTTCCGAACTCCTCGTAGTCGGCGAACGCCACCGCCACCTCGGGCCGGCGCTCGAGCAGGTCGGCGAGTGCGGTGAGCGCTCCGGGCGCCACCAGATCGTCGGAGTCAAGCGGGAACACGAATCGGGCCACCGTCGCCTTCAGGCCGGTCATGCGCGTCGCGGAGAGCCCCTGGTTGACCTCGTGGCGGATCACCGCCGTCCCGCGGCGGCGCAGATCCTCAAGCGCCTCGGCGGTGGCGGGATCCGTGGAGGCGTCGTCGACGACCACCAGTTCGGTGGGTTCCTGGGCGGCCAGCGAGCTCACCGCCTGGTGAGCGATCGGCCCGTCGTTGAAGCAGGGGACGATCACCGCGATCCGGGGCGGACCGTCGGGCCCGCTCACCGCCGGGCACCTCCGGCGGCTTGGACCGGCTCGGCAACGACGGCCAGCTCGCGGGCCTGCTCCATCCACTTGCGCACGTAGGCGGCGCCCCGTTGCAGGCGATACAACCGCAACCGGCCGAAGCCCAGCACGGCCAGATCGGCAAGACGGGCGGGCCAGCGACGGGTCCGCGAGAGGCCCACCACCACCCGCACCGGGGCCGGAATCGTGCTCAGCAGCTCGCGGTCGGTGAACGGGCCCAGCTCCCGAGCGTAGGTCTGGTGAAGCAGCGCCAGGCTCTGCCCCGAGTTGCGGGCGTCGCGGACAAACGCGTCGGCGTCCCTGGTGTAAAGGTGCTCGGCGGCCAGGGACGGGTCGTAGACCCCCTTCAGGCCGGCCCGCTGGCAGCGAAGCCCGAAGTCGATGTCGGAGTGATAGCCGCGGGCCAGCTCAGCCGGGCTCGGCGGCTCCAGGGCCAGCAGATCCGTCCGCGCCAGCGAAAGGTGCCCGGCCCACAGGGTGCTCAGGACCGTCTCGGGGTGGCGCAGCCACCGTTCGCAGTGGCGCCGGTACTCGCTCGCGTACATCACCCGCGGATAGTCGCCGGCGTCGACCTGAGGGCCCCCGGAGACCGGCATCGCCCCCACCACCACCAGGCCCTTCGCCGCGGCGTGGGCGCGGCCGTGCCCACCGACAGTGCCCGGCGCCACCAGCACGTCGTCGTCGAGCAGGAGCACGACCTCCCCGCGGGCCAGCCGCGCTCCCGCCATCCTGGCCTCGCCCATGCCACTGTTCTCGATCCGGACCGGTCGCAGGCGTGGGTCGCGCTGGGCGAGCTGCGCCAGCAGCTCGAACGAGCCATCGCCGCTGCCGTCGTCGACGACAACGATCTCCAGCGCATCGGGCTCTGACAGCAGCGGCTCGAGCATCCGGGGCAGAAAGGCGCGTCGGTTGAAGGTCGGCATCACCACCGACACCGAGGGCGTCGCTGCGCTGTCGCTCATCGCCGGATGTGTCGCGCTTGCCGGTGTCCCAGATACCTCCCGGCCAGCCCCGCGGCGCGGCGATAGTTGAGGAACCTGTGCACGCTGGGCGGGTAACGATCGTTGCGTGGAACGTCGCTCCACCAGTCGCGCACCAGGTCTGAGAAGGGGTACGGCGGTATCGCCACGTTGGCTCCGATCACCAGCATCTCCGTGCGTTCCCGGCGAAAGAAGGTGGGCACCCCCTGCTTGTAGCGGTGGGCCTGGCCGACGCAGAGCAGAGGATCGTGCGCGATCACCCAGCCCCTGGCGGTCGCCCCAACCGCCCACAGCCGATCCTCCGAGGTAACCAGCTCCTCGTCGAAGGGATCCTCGCGCCAGGCCTCGGCGCGGAATGAAGACGCGTGGTTGGAGAAGCCCCAGTGCGCATTGGCCCGAGCATGGGCGCCGTCCTGATAGAAGATCCCCGCCAACGGCCTTCCCTGCGGATCGCGCGAGGCCCCGTTGGTGGCGCCCACGTCCGGGCGCGCGTAGTGGCGCAGGCAGCGCTCGATCCAGTCCTCGGCGGGTGGACGGCAGTGTGAGGAGAGCGCCAGCAGCACCTCCCCGCTGGCGTTGCCGGCACCCAGGTTGAGCGACCGCCCGGGACTGTAGGTCCCCGGGGCAAGGTGCAACAGGCGGTCACTCAGGCTCGTGGCGATCTCGACCGACCCGTCGCGGGAGCCGGAGTCGACGACCACCAGCTCGGCGGGGACGGTCTGGCGCCGGAGCACCGGGAGCAGCGCTTGGAGGTCGGCACGGCTGTCAAGCGCGCGCACGATCACGCTGGCGGAGGGCAACGACATCGCGTCGGTTCTATCAAGGTCGGCCGGACTAGCACCTACACTGCGGCCGAGGGGGCGCGCCGAACCAGAGCCCGGCAGCGCACAGTGGAAGAAAAAGCAATCCTCGGCGTCCCGTGGACGGTTGTGTCCTTCGCCGCCAACAAGGTGATCACCACGGTCGCCACGCTGATCCTCGCTCACTTGCTCTCCCCTGACGATTTCGGCGTCATCGCCGTGGCCCTGATGGTGGTGAGCTTTCTGTACTGGTTCGGCGGCCTGAGCTTTGCCAACACGATCGTTCTCCGTCAGGACCTTGACGACGTCGGCCTCGGCACCGCCTTCACGATCATGCTCGTGACCGGGCTCGCCGCCACGGCGCTGGCGGCCGCCCTGTCACCGACGATCGCGTCGCTGTTCGGTAACTCCCGGGTCACCGACGTGATGCTGGCGATGTCGAGCTTGTTTTTGATCACGTCGGTGTCGAGCTTCTACGACGCGATCCTGCAGCGCGAGCTCGAGTTCCGCCGGCGGTTCGTGGCATTGGGGGTGCAGACCGTCTCCTACGCCGCCCTGTCGATTGCCTTCGCCGTCGCGGGCGCCGGCGTGTGGAGCATCGTGGCCGGTCAGATCGGCTCCGGTCTGGCGTACGTCCTCGTTCTGCTGTGGCTGACGCCGCGGCGGATCCGGCCGCGGTTTCGCCGCCACCTGGCCCGGAGCCTGATCGTCACCGGTCGCGGCTTCCTGGCCCAGGGCATGACCGTGTTCGTGCGCCAGAACGCCGACAACGTGACCGTGGGACACGTGTTCGGCACCGCCGCCCTGGGCTTCTATTCGATGGCCTATCGCCTCGGAGACCTGAGCTACTGGGCGATCTCCGACCCCGTGGCCCGGGTGACGTTCCCTGCGTTTGCCCGCAGCCGAGCCCGGGGCGAGGACATCCGCGGGCCGTTTCTCTCGGTGCTACGGATGGTCGCCCTGGTCGGCTGCCCGATCGGCGTCCTGCTCAGCGGCGCTGCCGATCCGTTCACGCGCGCGATCTTCGGCGAAAAGTGGGTGCCGATGATCGGCGCCCTGTCGGTGCTGGGCATCTGGTCGGCGCTGCGGCCGATCGACACCACCCTCTTCTGGGCGCTCAATTCAGTCGATCGGGCCGACCAGGTCGGCTGGCTCTCGCTGGCAATCCTGGTGCCCCTGATCCCCGGCTTCATCATCGCCGTCTCGGTCGGCCACCTCGAGGCCGTGGCGATCGTCGTGGTGATCGACACGCTGATCTCGCTCGCCGCTCTGGCCGTGATGTCGCGCCACCACCTGGGGGTACGCCTGCGCGACATGTGGCGCGCGGTCGCCCCGATCGTGCTCGCCTGTCCCGTCGCCTGGGGCGCCACCTACCTGGTCGCCCATCAGATCGTCGTCCGGCCGGCGGCGATCTCGCTGATCGCATCGGTCGCCGCCGGCCTGGCCGCCTACGCGGCCGTTCTCACCCTGCTCGAACGCTCGCTGCTCGTGCAGGCGGCCGCCCAGCTGCTCCGGGTGCTGGGGCGCCGGCGCCAGCCGGCCGCACCGGCCTCACGCTGAGCGGCCGGGCCCGCGCCCCGGGACCCGGGCCCCGGATAAGGACCAGGCTTTTCCCCCAGAGATGCGAGTATCCCGCCCGGGGACGATCTCGTGGAGCTCGCTGAAACTCGCACGCGGCTGAGGCCGCACCTGACCGCGCTCGTCCCCGGCCTGGCGATCGTCGCGCTGATGCTCGTCTGGGCGGTCCACAACGGCGGTTACGACGCCGAGACGTGGTACTGGGGCGCGCTGGCGTCACTGGCGCTGCTGGCCACGGTGGTTGTGGGGCTCGGCGGTCGGCTGCGCGCGACCCGCGGGCGGCTGATCGTGGTGGGCCTGTTCGCCGCGTACGTCGCCTGGTGCTACCTGTCGATCCTGTGGGCGAAGTCGCCCGGGCTGGCCCTGGGCGGGGCCAACCAGGCGTCGCTTTACCTCCTGATCTTCGCCGTCATGGCGCTGCTGCCCTGGACTGCCGAAGGTGCTCTGGTCGCGGTGCTCAGCTATGCGATCGGCATTGGAGTGATCGCGACCGTGCTGATGTTCCGCCTCGCCTCCGACAGCCACCTCTCGAGCCTGATCGTCCAGGGCCGGCTCGGGGCCCCGACCGGGTATTTCAACGCGACCGCGGCGCTGTTCACGATCGGCGGATTGACCGCCATCGCTCTCGCCGCCCGGCGCGAGCTCCCGGGCGCGGTCCGCGGCCTGCTGCTGGCCTTTGCCTGTGTGGATCTGCAGCTGGCGCTGATCGTTCAGAGCCGCGGCTGGCTGTTCACGTTGCCGTTCGTAGCGGCCGTCTCGATCCTGGTCGTCCACGAGCGCTTCCGGGTCGTGCTGGCGGCGGTGCTGCCCCTCCTCGGCACCGCGATCCCGCTGCATCGGCTGCTCGCCGTCTACGGCAGCGGGGCAGAAACCGACATCCACCGCACGGCGGCTCAGGCCGGGCAGACCGGACTGGTGATCTGCGCGGTTGTGCTGGTGCTGGGAACGCTTCTGGCCTGGGCCGATTCCCTGTGGCCGGCGCCGACGCTGGGGCGCCGCTCGCGGCGGATCGCCGGTGCAGCGCTGATCCTCGGTTGCCTGGCCGCGGTCGCGGTGGCGGGAACAGTTGCCACCCACGGTCACCCGGTCCGGTTCGTCTCGCGGCAGTGGAACGGCTTCAGCCACGTTCAGCAGAACTTCTCCCAGCAGTCTCATTTCGGCGACGTCGGCAGCGGCCGCTATGACTTCTGGCGCGTCTCCTTCGATGCGTTGAAGGCCCATCCGATCGGTGGGCTGGGCGAGGACAACTTCTCCGACTACTACCTCCGTCATCGCCGAACCAGGGAGGAGCCCAGCTGGACTCACAGCCTCGAGCTGCGCCTGCTGTCGCAGACCGGGCTGGTCGGCTTTGCCCTGTTCACCGCATTTGTCGTGGGAGCGCTGTGGCTTGCCCTTCGGGTCAGACGGCGCGGCGAGCCGCTCGCCCGCGGCGTGGCCGGGATCGCGCTGCTTGCGCTCGTGGTCTGGCTGATTCACGGATCGGTGGACTGGTTCTGGGAGATCCCCGCCCTGTCGGCTCCGGCGTTGGGATTTCTGGCCATGGCGGGCAGCGTTTCACCCGTGCAGGAGAGCGCCGGGAGCACACAGGCGAGCTCTCGGTGGAGGGCGCGACCGATGTGGCAGCGCCTGGCCGCCGCCGGCACCGGCGTCGTGGCGCTGGTGGCGGGCGCGGCGGTGCTGGGATTTCCGTATCTGTCGGTACGCGAGGTCTCACTGGCCACCAACGCGCGAGCCACCGATCCCGCGGCGGCCCTGGCCGACCTGCACCGGGCCGCGGAGCTGAACCCGCTGAGTGCCGAACCGGGGCGCCTGGCGGGCTTCATCGCCCTTCAGAACGGCCAGTACGCCGAGGCGCAGCGGCGCTTTCGTCAGGCGATCGATCGCGAACCCGGCGGATGGCTGTCTCCGCTGGGGGCGGGCCTCGCCGCCTCGGCGCTGGGACACCGCCGCCAGGCCCACCGCTACTTCGCCCGGGCCTACGCGATCGATGGCCGTCAGCCCGCCGTCGCCGAGGCTCTGCACCGCGTGTACAGCAAGAATCCGCTGACCACAGCCGAGGCGTTCAGGCTTTTTGTTCTTGTTCAGTAATGGATAACCTCAGCCGCGTGTAACATAACCCTCGCAATACCGTACGATCCCTAGTACCATCGGGCACAGGGAACGTGCCGCAGAGGGCTGCCTGGTGGGGCACCCAGTCTCATATCTCCAAGAAAGGGCACAGGCAGGGCAATGAAACGCATCGCTACGATCATCGTCGGACTGGCGTTGGTGCTCCCCAGCGCGGCCTTCGCGTCTGGCAGCTCAACATGCCAGTCGTACAACCCACAGCTCTGCTCCGTAGCCGGCAACAGCGCGGCGCAGAACTCCGGGACGGGGGACAGCAGCAGTCCGACCACTGCGAGTTCGTCAACGGGCACACTTCCGTTTACGGGCCTCGACGTCGTCCTGCTCGCCGTAGGCGGCGGCACGCTACTGGGCGCAGGCCTGGTGGTTCGCCGGCTCTCACGGGCCAGCGGCTAGGCGGCAGCAGAAGCATTTGGGGGGAGCCCGCCAGGTGGCGGGCTCTTTTCGATGCCCGGGGGCCGCTCAGCCCGCGGCGACCTGCTCGCGGATCATCCGGGTGACCTCGCCCCCATCGGCGCGTCCCTGGGTCTCGCGCATCACGCGGCCGACCAAGGGGCCGATCGCCTTCATATTGCCCTCGCGCACCTTGGCGGCGGCGTCCGGATCGGCGGCAATCGCGCTTTCGACAAGCCGGCGCAGGTGATCGCCGTCATCCCCGCTGAGGGCTCCGAGGCCCTCGCGCTCCACGATCGCCCGGGGATCACCGCCGGCCTGGACCAGCATCGTCAGCACCTCGCGGGCGGCGTCGCGGCTGACCTCCTTCGCCGTCACCATCGCCACCAGGGCCGCCAGCGCCTCCGGCGCCACCTTGGTCTGGCCGGGGTCGGCGTCGGAGCCGATTCGCTCGACGAGCTGCGGAATCCAGTTCGACAGCTCCACCGCCGCGCTTGAACCCTCCGGAGCGGCGGCCAGGGCCCGCTCAAAGTAGTCGGCCAGCTCCCGGCGGTAGGCGAGATCTCGTGCCCGCCCCGCGGCCAGGCCCAGCTGGTGCTCGAATCGCTCGGCCCGCGCCGCCGGCAGCTCGGGGAGCTGGGCGGTGGCCGCGGCGAGCATCGGCTCGTCGACCACCATCGCCACCAGGTCGGGCTCGGGAAAGTATCGGTAGTCGTGTGCCTCTTCCTTGGAGCGCAGCGAAGTCAGCCGTCCGGAGGGGCCATCCGGCGAGCGCGCCGTGGGGTCGAAGTGCAGCGTCTCCGGCACGACATCCGCCCCCGCGCGCCGCAGCTCGATCTGCCGGGTGATCTCGGCGTTGACCCCGCGCTCCAAGAACCGGAACGAGTTCATGTTCTTGAGCTCGGTCTTGGTGCCGAGATCGGTCGAGCCCGCGGGACGCACCGAGACGTTGGCGTCACAGCGCAGCGACCCCTCCTCCATGTTCACGTCTGAGACGCCCAGCTGGCGCAGCGTTGTCCGCAACAGCGTCAACCACTGGTGGGCGTCGGCGGCCGAGTGCAGATCGGGCTCGGTGACGATCTCGACCAGGGGGGTGCCGCAGCGGTTGAAGTCGACCACGCTGCGGTCCGAGCCGTGGATCCGCCCGCTCTCTCCGACGTGGACCAGCTTCGCGGCGTCCTCCTCCAGGTGAACCCGGTGGATCCCGACTGCCCCGAGTCGGCCGCCGCGGCACAGCGGGACGTCGTACTGGGAGATCTGGTAGCCCTTGGGCGAGTCCGGATAGAAGTAGTTCTTGCGGTGAAACAGCGACCGCGGCGCGATCTCGGAGTCGAGCGCCAGCCCGATCATGATCCCGAACTCAACCGCCCTGGCATTGAGCACCGGCAGCGCCCCGGGGAGTCCCAGGCAGGTCGGGCAGGTGTGAACGTTGGGCGGATCGCCGAACGACACCTGGCAGCCGCAGAACATCTTCGTGTTCGTCTTGAGCTGAACGTGGATCTCGAGCCCGATGACCGGCTCGAACTCCGAGCTCGCCGCGTTCACGCCCGCGCCCCCGTGGCATCGAAACCGATTGCCCGCTCCAGCGCGTAGGCGGCATC
Organism: Solirubrobacteraceae bacterium; assembly: GCA_036497115.1. Classification (GTDB taxonomy): domain Bacteria; phylum Actinomycetota; class Thermoleophilia; order Solirubrobacterales; family Solirubrobacteraceae; genus Palsa-465. The sequence continues at coordinate 9,519 of DASXJY010000120.1, read as the reverse complement.
GAGCAGCCGTCCCTCGCTGAACGCCGGCCCGGCGAGCTGCAAGCCGACCGGCAGCCCCCCGCTGAGCCCCGACGGAATCGAGATCGCCGGGATCCCGGCCAGCGACATCGGCACCGTGCAGAAGTCGTTCATGTACATCGCCAGGGGGTCGTCGGTCTTGGCTCCGAGCTCGAACGCCGTCCACGGACTGGTCGGCGTAACGATGAAGTCAAAGCGCTCGAACACCGAGCGGAAGTCCTCGGCGATCTTGGTCCGGACCTTCTGCGCGCTCCCGTAGTAGGCCTCGTAGTACCCGCTCGAGAGGGCGTAGGTACCGAGCATCACCCGGCGCTTGACCTCGGCTCCGAACCCGACCGCCCGGGTGCGACCGTACATCGTCTCCAGGTTCTCATCGCCGGCGATCCGGAGCCCGTAGCGGACCCCGTCGTAGCGGGCCAGATTGGCCGAGGCCTCCGCGGGGGCGATCAGGTAGTAGGCCGACAGGGCGTGCGGAGCGTGGGGCAGCCGGCAGCTCTCGATCGCCGCCCCCAGCCCCTCAGCCGTGGCCAGCGAGGACTCGAAGCTCTCCCTGACCCCCGCCTCGATTCCGGCGCCCTCGCCGCTGCCGAGCAGGTCCTCGGGTACGCCGAGCCGTAGGCCCTTCAGGTCCTCGCGCCGCGGAAGCGCGATCGGCTCCGGGAACTTCAGCGAGGTGGAGTCCATCCGGTCCTGGCCGATCATTTCCGAGAACAGCAGCGCCGCATCGGTGACATCGCGGGTAAGCGGTCCCGCCTGATCAAGCGAGGAGGCGAACGCGATCATCCCGTAGCGCGAGCAGGCTCCATAGGTCGGCTTCAGCCCCACCACCCCGCAGAGCGCAGCGGGCTGCCGGATCGAGCCCCCGGTGTCGGTGCCGATCGCCCACGGCGCCAGGCCGGCCGCCACCGCGGCCGCGCTTCCTCCCGAGGAACCACCCGGCACCCGGGTCCGGTCCCAGGGGTTGAGCACCGGCCCGAAACCCGAGTTCTCATTCGAGGAGCCCATCGCGAACTCGTCCTGGTTGGTCTTGCCGAGCAGTGGCACGCCCGCCCGCTGAAGCTTGGCCACCACCGTCGCCGTGTACGGAGGCCGGTAGCCCTCGAGGATCCGCGACCCCGCTTGGCTCGGTATGCCCTCGGTGCAGAACAGGTCCTTGACCGCGAGCGGCACGCCGGCCAGCGGCGCCCGCGGTGGCGGAGCCTGCTCGGGAGCGCGTTCGGCAATCCAGGTGAAGGCGTTGAGCTCGTCGGCGGCGGCCCGCTCTCGATAGGCATCGAACAGCGCGGTGGCGTCGATATCGCCGTCGCGGACCAGCGCGGCCGCGCGGGCGCCACCCAGCTCGGTGAGCTCGCTGACCTCGGTCATTCGCTCGACGGGCCCGGGCTGGGGACCCCGAAGCCACCGTCGACGGGCTCGGGAGCCTGGGCCAGGATCACGTCCCGGGGCAGCGATGGCACCGGCTCGTCGGGCCGGACCACCCCGGTCACATCGACCACGTGCGAGGTCGGAGGAACCCCTTCGAGGTCGAGCTCGCGGATCTGCTCGACGTGGTCGAGCACCTTGGAGAGCTCGGCCGCCATCCGCTCCACCTCGGCCTCGTCGAGCTCGAGGCGGGCCAGCCGGGCAACGTGCAGTACCTGTGCGCGGTCGAGCATCGCAGAGCCATTCTAGGATCGCCCTGGCCCGGAGGCCGGCCGGTCCCCCGTCCCGCTAGCGGCGCGACTCCAGCTCGACGGTCGGGATCGCGGCGTTGCGCTGAGGATCGGGCTGGTCCTCCTGGCGCAGCGAGCGGTAGCCGCCGTAGGCCACAGCCAGCGCGCAGGCCAGCCCGACATACGCGCCGGCTCGCGCCTCAATCAGCGAGTCGGGCCCGGGCAGGGAGATCAAGACGCGGTAGATCAGGCACAGACTGGTCAGCACACCCAGGGTGGTGACGATCACGCTCAGGCTGACCGGCAGCGCCGGGGCCGAGCGCGAGCCCTGAAAGTAGGTCAGCGCCAGGCCGGCGACGACCGTGACCAGGATCAGCCAGCGCAGCGTGGTCAGGCCGTGGTAACCGTTTACCGAGGTGGGGAGCCCAAGTGTGGCCGCAGCGCGGCCGATTCCGCCGGTCAGCCCATACCAGGGCAGCGCAAACAGCACCACGAGCAGGACGACCGCGGCCACGCCAACGATCGCCTCGCCCTGGCGGAGCCTCGCAGGCTGGAACCCCATCCGCCGCGGCTCAGATCAAGTGCTGGCTCAGACGCGGCCGGCCCGGCCGCGGCGGGTGGTGCGCAGGCCGGCGTTGCGAGCCTGCAGTGCGAGGTAGACAAGCGCGATCGTCAGCACTACGCCGGCCCAGAAGCCAAACCCGAACAGATCGAAGTGGATGTGGAAGAGGAACTTCAGGGCCACGAACAGAGCCACCACGCAGGCTTCGATCAAGCGCGTCTGGGTGCGGCTGTTGTTCACCGCGGGCAGCTGGGTCTGCGGCGAGGTCCGATCCACCGCCAGGTCGGCAATCAGGACGATGGCCGTCAGCACGGCGAGGATCCCCAGCCATCCGTCGGGGGAGTCGGTCGCCGTCAGGCTGCTCGAGAACGGTCCCACCGAGATCGAGAACCACGGCAGGAACAGCAGATCGATAACCAGCAGCAACGCGACGCCGCCGAGGATCCAGTCGTCCCTGGAAACGTTTTCGACGTTCACCTAGCCCTCCCTGAATCGGTCACCGTTGGTGGCTTTAGTTCGCTGGTCAATGCGGCGCTCCTGCACCCGCCGCTTCGGCGGCGGGGGTCAAGACCCTACCGCTCGCGGGGCGCCGAAGCGACCGCTGATCGCCGGTTGCCCCGCTGGGCGCCGGCGTCGCCGAGCTCCCGGCGCTCCTGGATCGACTGCCATCCCCCGGCGGCGATCGCCAGCGCGCAGAGCAGCCCCAGCACCGCCCCCAGCTTCTGGTCGGTTACCCGGCCGGCCCCCGGCAGCGCGATCAGGACCCGGTAGATCAGCAGGAGGGCGGTCAGGCTGCCCAGCACCGCCAGCGCCCGGCTGGTGTCGGTCCTGGTCCCGTGGGAGCGCTGCGAGGCGTGCAGCACGACCGAGCCCAGCGCCGCGGCGATCGTCAGCAGCATCACCCAGCGCACCACGCTCAGGCCGTGGTAGCCGTTGATCGCGGTCGAGATCGCCGGCCGGGCCGCGGACGGATCGGGTACGCCGGCCACCCCGTACCACTTGGTGGCAAACATCAGGATCAGCAGCAGCAGGGCTGACACCGCGCAGGTCAGCTCACCGACGTGGATTCGGGGTCGGGATCTGCGGCGAGGCGGGGGCGACCCCCTGCCCCGGTCCCCGCCGGTGGCCGCCATCACCGCTTCGAGATCGGAGCCAGGTCCGCGACCAGTTTGCGCTCCGAGCGGTCGGTGAAGCGGATCACGACGATGCCTCCCGGCTCGACGCCGGTGACCACCCCCTCACCGAATGCGGCGTGGACCACGTCGTCGCCGAGCCGGTAGGCGGGCGGCGGCGGCTGTGACGGCGACGGCAGGTCGGCACCCCCCCGCTCCCAGGAAGTGAGCCGGCCCCGCAGCCCGCCAAAGCCTCGCGGTGCCTGGCGCTCGCGATCGGTCAGCTCGGCGGGGATCTCCTCGATGAACCGGCTGGGGGCGCCAAAGCTGCGGGCGCCGAAGACCGTGCGGGTCCGGGCTGAGGTCAGGTACAGATCGCGCTCGGCCCGGGTGATGCCGACGTAGCAGAGCCGCCGCTCCTCCTCCAGGCCGCCCTCGTCAAGCGCCCGGGAGTGCGGGAACACGCCCTCCTCGCAGCCGATCATGAACACCACCGGGTACTCGAGCCCCTTGGCGTTGTGCAGGGTCATCAGCGTGACCAGGCCCTCGTCGTCGCTGCGGGTGTCGGCGTCGGCGATCAGCGAGATCTGCTGCAGGAACTCCCCCAGCGTGGCCTCCTCTCCGGCGCCGGCGTCGTATTCGACCGCCACGTTGACAAGCTCCTCGAGGTTCTCGATCCGTCCCTGAGCCTCGATCGTCCGCTCGTTCTCGAGCGCCTCCAGGTAGCCGGTCTCCTGCAGGATCTCTCGGAGCAGCACGGCAGTCTCGATGCCGGACTGTCCGCGCTCGGCCAGCACCTCCATCGTGCCCATGAACCGGCGCAGCGACTTGATCGCCGCCGCCCCCAAACCGGGCACCTCCTCCGGCGCCGCGGCCAGCTCCCAGACCGTCTCGCCGGTCGTGTTGGCATGAGCCAGCAGCCGCGAGACGGTGGTGTTCCCGATTCCCCGCCGGGGGGAATTGACGATCCGCGTGAACGCGCCCACGTCCTGCGGGTTGACCAGGACGGTCAGATACGCGACGGCATCCTTGATCTCGGCCCGCTCGTAGAACTTGGTCCCCCCGATCACCTGGTAGGCGATCTCCGCCCGGACCAGCGTGTCCTCGAGCACCCGTGACTGCGAGTTGGTCCGGTAGAAGACCGCGATCTCGGCCCGCGACATCCCCTCGTCGACCATCCGCTGAATCTCACCCGCCACGTAGCGCGCCTCGGCGTGCTCGTCGTCGAGCTCACGGATCTTGATCGGGTCGCCCTGCCCCAGGTCGGTCCACAGCGACTTGGGCTTCTGCCCCCGGTTGTTGCGGATCACCGCGTTGGCGGCGTCGAGGATCGTCTGGGTGGAGCGGTAGTTCTGCTCCAGCTTGACGACGTGCGCGTCGGGAAAGGTGTCTTCAAACTCGAGCAGGTTCGTTATGTCGGCTCCGCGAAACGAAAAAATTGACTGGGCATCGTCGCCGACCACCATCAGGTTGCGATGCTCGCCGGCCAGCAGCTGCAGCCAGCGGTATTGGGCGTGGTTGGTGTCCTGGTACTCGTCGACCATCACGTGCCGAAAGCCGTTGGCGTATCGGTCACGGACCTCGGGGAACAGCTCGAGCACGTTGACCGAGCGGACCAGCAGGTCGTCGAAGTCCATCGCGTTCATGCGGTGCAGCTCGCGCTCGTAGGAGCGGTAGACGTCGGCGACCGTCTGCTCGAAGAACGAACCGACCATCTGGGCGTAGGCGTCGGAGTCGCGCAGCTTGTTCTTGGCGTCGGAGATCTGGGTCCCGACCGACGCCGGGGTGAAGCGCTTGGGGTCGATGCCGAGGTCGTCGAGGCATCGCTTGATCAGCCGCCGGGAATCGGCCTGGTCGTAGATCGTGAACTGCCGCGTGTAGCCGAGCCGCTGGGCCTCGGCCCGGAGCATCCGTGCGCAGGCGGAATGGAAGGTCATCACCCACATCGACCTGACCCGGCCACCCACCAGCAGCTCCGCTCGCTCGCGCATCTCCCCCGCCGCCTTGTTGGTGAACGTGATCGCCAGGATCTCGTTGGGCTTGGCGGCATCGGTGGCGACCAGGTAGGCGATCCGATGGGTGAGCACCCGCGTCTTGCCCGATCCGGCTCCAGCCAGGATCAGCAGCGGTCCCTCACCGTAGGTGACAGCCTCGCGCTGGGGAGCGTTGAGTCCGGCCAGCAGGGCATCGAGGTTGGTGGTCAGCTCGGCCATCGGTGAAGCCCCACGTTAGCGGCCTCAGCGGCGGGCTCTGGGGGTCCCGAAATCGCCATCCTCTACCCGATGAGAGAGCTGCGCAAAGCCTGCGCGACAGTCGCCCAGCGTGCCGAGGCGGTGCGGATCGAGCATCACCGAATCGCCCCCTACGCAGCTTCGCTGGCCGTCGCTGAGAGCGCCGCGTTCACGTCTGAGGACCGGATCCCCCTGGCCGGCCACGAACAGCTCGCCGCCTACTGGCTCACGCTCGACGCGATCAACTTCGGCTCTGGCTGGTTTCCCACCCTGCGCAAGCGTGACGGGCTCTCCGGGTACGCCACGGTCGCCGCCGGGATGCGGGAGCGGGCCCTGGCCCGGGGCCCGCTCACGGTGGCCGAGTTGGAGCAGATCACGGCCGCCGAGCTCGCCGCGCTGCTCGGCCAGGACGCCGGGCATCCCTTGATGGGGCTGTTCGCGGCCTCGCTGCGCGACCTCGGCGCTCACGTCGGCACGGACTGCGGCGGGTCATTCGCCGCGCTGGTGCAGCGGGCCGGGGGTTCCGCTGTCGCCCTGGCCCGCGAGCTCGGCGGCTGGGACTCGTTTGCCGACTGCTCGCGCTATCAGGAGCTCGAGCTGCCGTTTCTCAAGCGGGCCCAGATCGCTGCCGCGGACCTCCACCGGGCCGCAGTGGCACAGTTCGGAGATCTCGCCTCGCTGACCATGTTCGCCGACAACCTGGTCCCCCACGTACTTCGCCTCGACGGAGTCCTGCGATTTGACCCGTCGCTGGTGGCGCACATCGAGCGCGGCGAGCTGATCGATCACGGCTCACCCGAGGAGATCGAGATTCGCGCCTGCGCGCTGCACGCCGTGGAGCTGATCGTTGCCGCCAGAGGCGACGCCTGCGCCGCGGCGGTGGACCAGCTGCTCTGGCAGCGCGGGGGCGGGCCGCGCTACAAGGCCTCACCTCGTCATCGGTCGCGGTGCACCGCCTACTGAGGGCGCCTGGCTCCTGAGCGACGAGATCGGCCGCCGCTCGCCGTCACGCTCAGCTGCTGTCGTCGCTGCCGTAGGCCTCGGCGTGGGCGCGGGCGATCGCGTCGGCACCGGGCTCGCCGACCAGCCGCTCGGGCCGGAGCGTACCGCTGGCGATGATGTCCAGGGCCGGAAAGCGCCCCGCACCGGCGAGTCGCGCGTCCAGCGCGATCACCGTCGTCTCGCCGCCCAGCGGTGCCGCGGCGGTCGCGATCACCGTCAGCGAGCCGCCGTCGACGACGTTGCGGGCGGCCGCCAGGGCCTTGCGGGCGATGCCCGGATTGCAGCCGTCGAGACCGTCGATCAGGACCGCCGTGTGGGCTCCGCGAGCGGCCAACCGCCGGGCCTGATCGATGGCCGGCTCGATCGCCGCGTTCTGGGCGTCCTCTGGCGCCGCCAGGCTCACCGCGGCGACGGGTGTAATCGGCCCGTCGCTCCAGTCGGGGATCTCCTCGGGGCGGACACCGGCCAGCACCACCGTGAGGGTGAGGTCGTCATGGTCGGCGAGCGCGTGGGCCAGCCGCCGCAGGGCCTCGCTCTTTCCCGAGCGCGTGGGGCCGACGATCGTCACCCGGGAGCCCTTGCCGAACGGGGTCAGCCACTCGATCGCCTTCAGCGTCGGATCCTCAGAATCGATCTTCAACCGCTCGGCGGGAAATGCCGCCGGCAGGTCGTCGAAGCGAGCGCTGTCGGCCTGCTCCGACGCCGGCCTGCCGTTGATCGTCTCGATCCGGATCAGCGAGGCAAACCGCTCCGAGCGCCGCGGGGCGCGCTTGGGCCCGGTGACCCGGTCGCCGGATACCAGCTCGCAGCGCTTGACCTGGGCCGAGGAGATGTAGACGTCGTCGTCGGAGGGATCGGGCGGGTCGACGCGGACGAATCCGGAGCCCCCCGCCAGCAGCTCGACCACGCCCTCGACCATCGGCTCGTCTTCGGGAGGCTCGGGCTCCGCCGCAGGGCGCGCCTCATCGGCGCCTTTTGCCTCCGGCGCTGTCGCCGGCTCCCCCTCTTCGCCTCGGGAGGCGGCCCGTCCCCGTCCCCCCCGCCGTCCCCTTCGCCGCCGCGCCGGGCTCCGGTCGACGCCGGAGTCTTCGTCGGCCGAGTCCTCCTCCGGGGACGCCTCGGCGCTGTCGTCGGGGGTGGCCGGGGGCTCGGCCTCGGCACTGTCGTCAGGGGTGGCCGAGGGCTCAGCCTCGGCACCGTCGTCGGGGGTGGCGTCGGTCGCGGCGGCTTCACCCGCGGCCGCCGTCTCGCCGGCGCCGCCGTCGGCCTCGCCTCCCTGCTGTTCGAGAATCGCCGAGATCAGCTCGGCGCGGCGAAGACGCCGGTAGCCGTCGATCGCCAGTTCGGAGGCGATGGCGTGAAGATCGGCGAGTGGGCTCGCTTCCAGCGAGCTGCGGTCAATGATTGACATGCGGGCTGCTCCTAGTTCGGTGGCTTCGGTGGGCTCCGGTCGCGTTGAGCCAGCGACCGGCGATTTGCTGGACCTGAATCTAGCGGGCGGGCCGGGCGGACCCGTCCTGCGCCCAGCGAAGCGGGTCGGCGAGCCGCAGCTCGGAGTCGATCTCGCTCTCCCCGCGCAGGGCGGCCCGGACGGTGAGAAAGTCCCGCGCCGCTGCGACGTCGTGCAGCCGGAGGACATGCGCGCCCGCGTCCACTCCGTACGCCGCCGCCGCCAGCGTGCCGGCCAGGCGATCCAGCGGTCCGCGCTGCGTCAACGCCCCGATGAAGTCCTTGCGCGAAACCGCCAGCAGGATCGGCCGTCCCAACTCGGCCAGTGACGGTAGGGCTCCGAGCACCTCGACGGTCTGCGCCGGCGTCTTGGAGAAGTCGGGGCCCGGATCGAGCATCAGCTGCTCGATCGCCACCCCCCGCTCGAGCGCCACATCGATGCGCTGCTCCAGGAACGAGCGCACGTCGGCGACGATGTGTCCGTCCAGAGAGGAGTCCAGCAGCTTGCGCTTGGGTGGCACGATCGTATGCATGACCACCAGCGCCGCCCCGGTCTCGGCACAGACGTCGGCCAGTCCGGGATCGCGCAGTCCGCTCGTGTCGTTGACGATCGACGCGCCGGCCGCGATCGCCGCTCGCGCCACCGCGGGCTTGTAGGTGTCAACCGACACGCGGGCCTGCAGCTCCCCCACCAGCCGCTCGATCACCGGCACCACGCGGGCGATCTCCTCCTCGGGGGCCACGGGGGGACGGTTGGTTACGCCCGATTCGCCGCCCACATCGATGATCTCAGCCCCGTCGGCGATCAGCCCCCGAGCCAGCGCGACGCGCTCCTCGAGCGTCTGATAGCGACCCTGGTCCGAGAACGAGTCCGGCGTGGCGTTGACGATCCCCATCAGCCACGGCCGTCCCCCCAGCCGCAGCTCACCGGCGGTGGTGCGCAGCGTGCGCTCGGGGATCGTCACCGCGCCGCGGACTCGGGCTCGGCCACGCGCCAGGCGCGGTAGCAGGCCGAGGCCTCGAGCATCGCGGAGTGGGCCTGGGCGCAGCCGGCACAGTGGCCGAGGTGATCGAGCAGCCAATCATCGTCGGCTCCGGGAACCTGCTCGCCGTCCTGGCGCAGCGCCATCGTGCGCAGGGCCCGGTCACGCTCGGCGCAATCGACGGACGGGGGCGCGGCGCCTCGCAGCTCGGAGCGCAGCCGCAGCCGGGCCCGAGACAGCAGCGGGGCCACGGCGGCGGGCTCGATTCCGATCGCCGCCGCGAGCTGTTCGTGGGTGAGTCGGCATCGCTCGCGCAGCGCCAGCGCCTCTCGCTGGCGCTGGGGCAGGCGCGCGGTGGTCGCCGCCAGCTCCCCGGCCACCGCCGCGACGAGCTCGGGGTCCCCGCCGCGCTCGGGCTCCGCGGCGCCCTCGGGCTCCGTGGCGCCCTCGGGCTCCGTGGCGCCCTCGGGCTCCGTGGCGCCCTCGGGCTCCGTGGCGCGCTCGGGCTCG
>DASXJY010000119.1:0-11589 GCA_036497115.1 Solirubrobacteraceae bacterium | reverse complement strand
AGTGGGCACGGCTGGGCTCGAACCAGCGACCTCTCGCGTGTGAAGCGAGCGCTCTCCCACTGAGCTACGCGCCCTGATGTCGCGATTCTATTGAGTCTCGAAGCCGCCGGACCGGGCCGGGGCAGAGGGCTTTCGTTCGTCGGTGATGCACCAGGTCCACCGGCCGGCGGGTCGTGGCTGAGCGTGTGTGGCTGTGCACCTGATCGGGGCAGAAGGTTGCCCACCTCTGCTGGAGCCCGGGGTCGGTGGACGTTGTGCATCGGCCAGCCGCCGAAACGGGCGGACGCACCGGGCGGCCCATCGAGAAGCGCGCTGGTCGCGGTGGTGGTGCCTGTAGCCCCGAGGCACTACCATCTCGAGGTGACCGTGCTAGGCGGGGTGCTAGCGGTGCCCTGTACCCGCAATCCGCTCTAGCGGGGCTGAATTCCCTCCCAAGGGGCTCAGGCCCGGGGTCAGCGCTCCGTCGAAGGCGTTGATGGTTCGGTCCCTACGCGATGAAGACCCGTGAACCAGGTCAGGTCCGGAAGGAAGCAGCCTTAAGCGGTCATCTTCAGGCGCGAAGGGGGAGCCGGACCGGAGTCTCCAGACGGTGGCCGCGCCCAGGGTACGGCTTCGACGGAGGGTGCACGGTCACCTTTAAACCAGCGACAGCTGGCCCGCCGGGACCCCCGCCGAGGCGCCCTCGAGCGCGAGCAGCGCTCGCTTTCGCTCCAGCCCGCCGCCGTATCCGGTCAGCGAACCGTCGGCCCCGATGACCCGGTGACAGGGGACGATGATCGGAACCGGCGTGCGGCCGACCGCGGCCCCCACCGCGCGGACGCGGTCTGAGCGGCCGATGGTCCTCGCCAGCTCGCCGTAGCTGATCGTGGTGCCGTAGGGAATCGCTCGCAGCGCCTCCCAGACCCGCTGCTGAAACGGCGTTCCGGCCAGGTCGAGGTGGAGCTCGAACCCCCGGCGCTGGCCGGCGAAGTACTCGTCAAGCTGCGCGGTGGCAGCTTCGAAGGCCTGCGGCCGGCGCTGGGCTCCGTCGCGGGCGTCGTCACCGGGGAAGCGCACCGCACTCAGCCGGCCGCCGCCGTCGCCGATCAGGGTCAGAGGGCCCAGCGGGCTCTCGTAGCGGGTCCAAATGGTGTTGATCTCGTTCATGGCCATCAAACGCGCCGGGGTGCCCGTTCGTGAGATCTCCGGAGGACCCGGGGCGGGCGCTCCAGAGCACAGCGTGGTGGCCTGGCGGCTCTCTAGACTCGAACTCCCATGTCCACCGGTCCGTCCCTCTATCGCCGCCACCGTCCGCGTACGTTCGCCGACGTTGTCGGACAGGAGCAGGTCGTGCGCACTCTTTCAAACGCGGTGCAGCGCGGCAAGGTCCATCACGCCTACCTGTTCGTGGGCTCCCGGGGGACCGGCAAGACGAGCACGGCCAAGATCCTCGCCGCCTGCCTGAACTGCGAGCAGGGGCCGACGATCGAGCCGTGCGGGGTCTGCGAATCGTGTGTCTCAATCGCCAGCGCCACGTCACTTGACGTGATCGAGATGGACGCCGCCTCCAACAACTCGGTCGACGACATCCGAGACCTGCGGGAGTCGGTCGCCTACGCCCCGGTCTCGGGCCGCCACAAGGTCTACATCCTCGACGAGGCGCACATGCTCTCGCCGCAGGCCTGGAACGCGTTTCTCAAGACGCTCGAGGAGCCGCCGCCGCGGACGATCTTCGTGCTGGCCACGACCGAGGCCCAGAAGGTGCTGCCGACTGTGGTCGACCGCTGCCACCGGTTCGATTTCGGCCGGCCGACGGTGGAGCAGGTGGCGACCGTGCTGGCGCGCGTGGCCGCGCAGGAGCAGATCCAGATCGAGTCTGCCGCGCTGGCCCTGATCGCCCGCCATGCCACCGGGAGCTTCCGCGATGCCCTGGGCACGCTCGAGCAGCTGGTCACCTACTCCGGTGAGGAGACGATCGCTTCCGCCGATGTTCTGGCCGTCCTCGGGGTGGCCGACTCCGAGCAGCTGTTCGAGGCGCTGGACGCCGTCGCCGCGCACGACCCGGCCGCCGCACTGCGGGCCGCGGCCAAGCTTGCCGGCTCCGGACGCGATCCCGGCCAGGTGCTGCGCGACCTGGAGGTCCAAGCCCGCGAGCTGCTTGCCGTCCAGGTGCTCGAGGAGGTGCCCGAGGAGATCAGGATCACCCCCGAACGTGATCAGCGGCTGCTGGACCAGGCCCGGGCGTTGACCGGGACCGACGTGGTGCGGGTGCTCGATCTGGTCGCCGCGGCCCTCGAGGCCACCGCCAACGGAGCGCAGGCCCGGATCCAGCTCGAGCTGGTCCTGGTCAAGGCGGCGGCACCCGAGGTCGACCCTTCGACGACCGCCCTGCTGGCTCGGATCGAGCGGCTCGAGAACGCCGTGCGAAGCGGCCAGTCAGCGGGCGGGCGGCCCGAGCCCTCGGCCAGCGCGAGTGTGGCCGCCACGCCGAGCGCCACCGCCCGGTCCAACGGCTCCGAAACGGCAGCCGAAACCGCGCCCAAACCCGCGCCTGAAACCGCAGCCGAAACCGGGGCGGAAACCGCGCCAGAAACCGCGGTCCAGGCGAGCACCCCGCCGCCAGCCGCGGCCCAGACCCCTGCCGTCTCGGCCCCCCCGGAGCTCGACACGCTCGTCGCCTCCTGGCCGGCCGTGGTCGACGTCGTTCGCCAGGACAACGCGATGCTGGCCGCGCTGCTGGCCGACGCTCGCCCCGTGGCCCTGGCCGACCGCAATGTCACGGTGGCGTTTCCCACCGGCGCCGCCTTCCTGAAGCGCAAGGCCGAGCAGGAAGATCACCGCCGTGCCGCCGCCGAGGCGCTTCGCTCGGTCACCGGCACCGCACTCGCGCTGCGCTACGAGCTGCGCGATGAGGTCCTGGCGCCGGTGGCCGACGATGCTCCCGGTCTCACCGGCGAGGAGCTCGTGAAACGCTTCATGGAGGAGTTCGACGCCGAGGAAGTGCTCGACGACCACGATCAACAAGAGGCCAGGTAGACCACTATGCCCCAGCCGCCCAACATGCAGCAGCTGCTCAAGCAGGCCCAGAAGATGCAGGAGGACATGCTCGCCGCGCAGGAGTCTCTCAAGGACGAGGTCGTGGACGCGTCCGCGGGTGGCGGGATGGTCACTGTTCAGGTGACCGGCGACCTGGCCGTCAAGTCGATCAAGATCGATCCTCAGGCGGTGGACCCCGACGACGTCGAGCTGCTCCAGGACATGGTGCTGGCGGCGGTCAACGAGGGTCTGCGCTCGGCGCAGGAGCTCGCCGCCTCGAAGATGGGCGGGATCGCCGGCGGACTGGGCGGCCTGGGCCTCCCGGGAATGTAGGCGGCGACAACCGCTCTGACCGTGTACGCACCTCCCGTCCAAAAGCTGATCACGGAGCTGTCAAAGCTGCCGGGAGTCGGTGGGCGCACCGCGCAGCGGCTCGCCTTCCACATCCTGCGCGCCGGCGATGAGGAGGCGCTGGCGCTGGCCGAGGCGATCCGCGAGGTCAAGCAACGGATCGGCCTCTGTGGAGTCTGTTACAACCTCGCGGACGGGCCGATGTGCCGGATCTGCCAGGACGAGCGCCGCGACCCCGAGCTGATCTGCGTGGTCGAGGAACCTTCGGACGTAATCTCGATCGAACGCACGCACGAGTTCGGGGGTCGCTACCACGTGCTCGGCGGCGCGCTGTCGCCGATCGACGGGATCGATCCCGAGGACCTCAAGATCGCCGAGCTCTACGCGCGCGCTGAGAACGGCGAGCTGCGCGAGGTGGTGATCGCCACCAACCCCACCACCACCGGCGAGGCGACCGCGCTGCACATCGCCTCGGGCCTGCGCGACCGGCTCCCGGAGCTGTCGGTAACCCGTCTGGCCAGCGGCCTGCCCGTAGGGGCCGACCTCGAGTACGCCGACGAGCTGACGCTGGGCCGCGCCCTGTCCGGCCGCCGGGCGGTCTGACCCCGTCGCTCGCCGGCGAGCGCCGCGCGCCGAGCGCCGCGCGCCGAGCGCCGCGCGTACGTACCCTAGGTCGCCGTGTCCGAGCCCGAGACAGTGGTGATGAAGTTCGGCGGCACGTCGGTCGCCGACGCTGAGCGCATTAAGCGCGCCGCCCGCCGGATCGTGGGCCAGCGCGACGCCGGCAAGCGGGTGGTGGCCGTCCTGTCGGCGCGCGGTAAGACGACCGACGACCTGATCGCGATGGCCGAGGAGGTGTCCCCGCAGCCCGATCGCCGCGAGATGGACATGTTGCTGTCGACCGGCGAGCGGATCTCCTGTGCGCTGTGCGCGATGGCGATCAACGACCTCGGCCACCGGGCGATCTCGCTGACCGGCTCGCAGGCCGGGATCGTGACCGACACCTCGCACACTAAGGCGCGAATCATCGACGTACGGGCCAACCGCATCAGCGAGGCACTGGGCGAGGACCTGATCGTGCTGGTGGCGGGCTTTCAAGGCGTATCGACCAGTCGCGACGTCACCACCCTCGGCCGCGGCGGCTCGGACACCACGGCGGTGGCGCTGGCGGCGGCGATCGGGGCCGAGGTGTGCGAGATCTACACCGACGTTGCCGGGGTGTTCAGCGCCGACCCCCGGATCGTCCCCGACGCCCGCAAGTTGCCGCAGGTCAGCTTCGAGGAGATGCTCGAGATGGCCGCCTCCGGCGCCAAGGTGCTGCAGCTGCGCTCCGTTGAGTACGCCCGCACGCACGGAGTTCGTATCCACTGTCGATCGAGCTTTGATCCCAGCCCCGGTACCTTTGTGCTCGGAGAGGACGAGACCATGGAGCATCCCCTCATCACCGCCGTCACCCACTCCACCGACGAGGCCCGGATCACGTTGATCGGCGTCCCCGACCGTCCCGGTGCCGCCGCCTCGATCTTCGGCGCGCTGGCCGAGGCCAACTGCAACGTCGACACGATCATCCAGAACGAACCGCGCCAGGAGGGTCGTGACGCTGAGGTCTCGTTCACGATCGGCACCGAGGACCTGCGGGCCGCCGAGGGCGCACTGGAGCCGGTGCAGGCCGCGCTCGGCGTTTCCCGCGTCGACACCGACCGCGACATCGGCAAAGTCTCGATCGTCGGCGCCGGGATGCGCTCGCATCCCGGGGTGGCGGCCAAGGTGTTCGAGACGCTGGCCGGCGAAGGGATCAACATCGAGATGATCTCCACCTCGCCGATCAAGATCTCCTGTGTGATCCGCTCTGGAGACGTGCCGCAGGCGGTCAGGGCGCTGCACTCGGCGTTCGAGCTCGGCGTTGGCGGAATCGAGCCCGAGCGGGGGCCGCGGTGACCGTTCTGAGACGGAGGGTTTAGATGACCCGGGTGGCAGTGGTGGGGGCCACGGGCCAGGTGGGGCGCACGATGCTCGAGCTGCTGCGCGAGCGCTCCTTCCCCGCCGACGAGGTGGTGCTGTTCGCCACCCCGCGCTCGGCGGGGACCGAGATCGACGGCCGCGTGGTGCGGGGTCTCGACGACGGCGCCGATCTGTCGGGCTTTGACATCGCGCTTTTCTCGGCCGGTGCCGGTACCTCGCGTGAGTGGGGGCCCCGGTTCGCCGCTGCGGGAGCGGCGGTCATCGACAACTCCTCGGCCTTCCGCCGTGACCCGTCGGTGCCGCTAGTCGTCTCCGAAGTCAACCCGCATGCGCTGCACGATCACCACGGGCTGATCGCCAACCCCAACTGCTCGACGATGCAGCTGATGGTGGCGCTGGCCCCGATCCACCGCACGGTGGGGATCGAGCGACTGGTCGTCTCGACCTACCAGTCGGTTTCGGGTACCGGCCGCTCCGCGGTCTCAGAGCTCGATGCCCAGGCTCACGCGTCGCTGCACGGGATGGAGATGCCGGCGGCCGAGGTCTACCCCGACCACATCGGCTTCAACGTGATCGGCGCCGCCGGCAACTTCGCCCCCGGCGAGGATCACACCGATGAGGAGCGCAAGATGATGTTCGAGACGCGCAAGATCCTCGAGGACGAATCGATCGGGATCGCGGTGACCTGTGTGCGGGTGCCGGTGAGGGTGGGCCATTCCGAGTCGGTCAACGTGCAGACGCGCGAGCCGCTGGGAGCCGGCGAGGCGCGCGAGCTGCTGGCCGGGGCGCCGGGGCTGAGCCTGGCCGACGACGTCCCCACCCCGCTGCGCGCCGAGGGCCGCGACGAGGTGTTCGTGGGCCGGATTCGCCGCGACGAATCTCATCCCCGCGCGCTCAGCATGTGGGTGGTCTCCGACAACCTGCGCAAGGGCGCAGCCACAAACGCCGTGCAGATCGCCGAGCTGCTGGTGGCCGACCGGGCGCCGGGGGCACCGGTTGGCTGAGGGCAGCGACGGCCTTTACGAGGTGATGAGGGGCGCGCCGTCGACGCGCCGCTTCACCGACGAGCCGGTGTCGGACGAGGCTCTTGCGCGCGTGCTCGACAACGCCCGCTTCGCGCCCAGCGGCGGTAACCGCCAGGGGTGGCGCGTGGTGGTGGTCACCGACGCCGACACCCGCCGGCGGTTGCGCGACCTCTACCAGGAGCCCTGGGACGCCTACATGGTCAAGACCGGAGGTCGGGCGGCACTCGAGGCGGGGGAGGCCGGCGGGCTGGCACCAGGGCGGCTGCGAATGCTCCAGGGCGCTGACGAGTACGCCCGTGACTTTGACCGCGTGCCCGTGCACCTGGTGGTGTGCGTCGAGCTCGACGCGCTGACCCTGACCGACGCCGAGCTGGGTCGTCCCAGCATCGTCGGGGGCGCCTCGATCTACCCGTTCGTCCAGAACATCCTGCTCGGGCTGCGCCACGAGGGCCTGGGGGCAGCGTTCACCACGCTGCTGGTCCCGGCCGAGGCCCAGGTGCGCGAGCTGCTCGGGATCCCCGAGGGCGTCGCGGTGGCCGGCCACATCGCCGTCGGCCACCGCGCTGACCGCTGGCCGCGCCAGCTCAACCGCAACCCGGTGCAGGCCTTCGCGTTCAGCGAGCGCTACGGGGAGCCATGGCCGTGACGCGACGGGACGAGGCACGCCCGTCCGTGGCGCAGCGCTAAGCCGCGGCTCCGGCGACCACTGAAGCCGACCAGTCCATCACGGACGTCGGCTTGACCACGTGCTTGCCCATCCCCAGCTCCTTGGGCTGCAGGCCCAGGGCCAGCCCCAGCAGCTGCGGCAGATGCAGCACCGGGAGCCCCAGCTCGCGGCCGACCACCCTCGAGGCCGAGGGCTGTTGCAAGTCCAGGTTGAGGTGGCAGAGGGGGCAGGGGACGACGAGGCAGTCGGCGTCGGCGTCGATGGCGTCCCCGAGGTGGCGGCCGGCCATCGACAGCGACGCGTGCTTGTTCATGGTGATGATCGGAAACCCGCAGCACTTGTATACGCCGGCGTAGTCGATCACGGTGCCGCCGAGGGCCTCGATGACCATGTGCATATAGCGATCGCGAGGGTGCTCGTCGTCGACGCCGAGGCGGTCCACCGGGCGCACGATGTAGCAACCGTAGAACGGGCCCACCTTGAGGTCGGTGAGCGGCCGCTTGACCTTGGCCTTCAGAGCGTCGAGCCCGATCTCCTCCACCAGCAGCCAGAGCAGGTTCTTGTTGGTCAACCCCCGCTCGTAGACCAGCCCCTCGTCGGCCAGGTTGCCGTTGATCAGCTGGCGGTACTCGGTGTTGGCGTCAAGGCGCTCCTGACACTCCGACTGGGCGCCCTGACAGGTCGAGCAGATGTTCATCATCAGCTCGCCGTCGGTCTTCTGGGCCAGCGCGAAGGTCCGCGCGTTCAGGGTGTCGGCGAGCTCCTGGTTGTGCTCGGCGATGACTCCGGCGCCGCAGCAGGCGGCCCGGTCGAGCTCGATCAGCTCGATGTCGAGCAGTGGCGCCACCTTGGCCATCGAGCCGTGCAACTCCGGCGTGAACCCGCGGCTCACGCATCCCGGCCAGTAAGCGACTCTCATGCGCTCTCGCTTTCGCTCGAGGAGGACTGATCCTCTCCTGGCCCGGGAAAGGTGGGCGACTTGTCCGGCTGATCGGGCCGCGACGGCGGGGTGACCGGTGCCTCGGGCTCTCCCGACGGCATCGAGGGCTCGGCCGGAGTCTCGCGGTCCCCGGCGCCCTCCTTATCGGGCTCGGGCTCGTCCTCGTAGCCGGTGACGTAGAGGTTGAGCTCGACGCGCTCCTCGCGCCCCTCGACCTTGGTGTAGATGTCCTTGAGCTGGCCCAGGTCGGATTTCGGGAGCTTGTGGCCGAACATCGCGGTCTTGGGGCTCACCTTGCCGCGCAGCACGCCGGTCACGACGGTCCCGATCGAGGACAGAAGCTCCTTGCCGGCGGCGGGATGGAACTTGCCAAACCACGAATTGCCGCCGTAGGAGCGCGGCAGCAGCTCGGCCTCGTTGAGCAGCCCGTAGTCGCGCACCAGCGTGACGAAGGCATCCTCGTGCCGGTGCCCGTTGTTGCGATCGACGATCTTCTCGTCGTTTCCGGCCTTGCGGCGCAACCGCATGATCTGGCTCATCGGATCCACGCCCTTGGGGCAGGCGTCGATGCAGTTAAAGCAGTGAGTGCAGTCGTAGATCCCGTGTGGGTCCTCAGACAGATCCTTGAGCCGCCCGGCATGGTCGGCGTCCCGGGGGTCGCCGACGAACCGGTAGGCCTTGGACAGCGCCGCGGGCCCGACGAACAGCGGGTCGATTTCCATCGACAGGCAATCGGACACGCACGCCCCGCACTGGATGCAGGCCATCGTCTGCGTGACGTCGACCATGTTCTGGTGCGGGACGACGTACTCGCGCTCGGGAACCGGCAGCTTGTTGATCAGGAACGGAGTGACGCGCTGGATCTTCTTCCAGTGCACGGCATCCATGTCGACGATCAGGTCCTTGATGACCGGGATGTTCCCCATCGGTTCGACCTCGATCACACCCCCGCCGTTGCTCACCTCACCCTCCTCGGGTGGGTTCCAGCCGACGCCGTGGGCGCGGGCGGCCGCCTCCTCGAGGTGAGTGTTACAGGCCAGGCCGGGCTTACCGTTCATCCTGACGCCGCAGGATCCGCAGATCGCCTGCTGGCACGAGCAGCGGATCCCGACCGACCCGTCGACCTCGTCGCGCACCTTGAGGATCGCGTCGAGCACCGAGTTTCGCTCCCCTAGCTCTACTAGGTGATCATCCCAATACGCAGCCTCTCCAGACTGTGGATCGAACCGGCGGATCCTCAATGTGTATTCGGGCATTACGAGCTAGTACGTCCTTTCCTGGGGCTCCCACTTGGTGATCGTCACCGGTGAGTAGCTGACCGTCGGTACTTCATCGCCGTTGGCCATGACGTCAACGTGCTTTAGCCATTCGTCGTCGTTGCGCTCGGGGAAGTCGGTTCGGAACTGAGCTCCGCGGGATTCCTTGCGCTCGAGGGCCGCGACCACGGTCGCCTCGGCGCAGTCGAGCATGTACCCGAGCTCGATCGCGCCAATCACGTCCTGGTTGAAGACGGTGCCGCGATCGTCGATCGAGGCCTTGGGCGCCTCCTCCTTGAGCCGGCGGACGATCTCGTGAGCCTTCTGGAGCCCGTCCTCATCGCGGAACACCGCCACGTACTGGTTCATCGTCTCCCCGAGCTCGTCCTTGATCGCCGCCACGCGGCGGCCGCCCTCGGGGCGGTTGATGATGTCCCGGATCGCGGCCTCGGTCTTCTCCACCCGCGAGGCGTGGGTGTTGGGCATCGGCATGTGCATCGCCTGGCGGGCGGCGTGCTCGCCAGAGCGGCGGCCGAAGATCAACGTGTCGAGCAGCGAGTTGGCGCCGAGGCGGTTGCCACCGTGGACCGAGACGCAGGCCACCTCGCCGGCGGCGTAGAGGCCGGGGATGTTGGTCTGGCCGTCGATGTCGGTCTTGACGCCGCCCATGATGTAGTGCTGGCCGGGGTGAATGCGGATCGGCTCGCGGGTGATGTCGACACCGGCGAAGTCGCGACCGATGTTCACGATCTCCCTGAGGGCTTCGAGCGTCCGCCGGCGCGGCACCTTGGTGATGTCCAGCGCGACCGTCCCGTCCGGGAAACCGCGTCCCTCGTTGATCTCGGTCTGCTCGGCGCGGGAGACGACGTCGCGCGAGGCCAGCTCGAGCTTGTTGGGGGCGTACTTCTCCATGAACCGCTCGCCCTCGGCATTGAGTAGCCAGGCTCCCTCGCCGCGCGCCCCCTCGGTGATCAGCAATCCGTTGCCGGCCAGCGTGGTGGGGTGGTACTGGATCATCTCCATGTCCATCAGCCGGGCCCCGATGCGGTAGGCCTGGGCGATCCCGTCCCCGGTGACGATCAGCCCGTTGGTGGTCGGCTTGTAGGCCTGACCGGCTCCGCCGGAGGCCAGGATGACCGTCTTGGCGTTGAAGACTTGCAGGTCGCCGTCGCGCAGGTTGCGGCAGACCGCCCCGGTGCAGCGTCCGTCGTCGTCCTGGAGCAGATCGGTCGTGAACCACTCCTCGTAGCGGTCGATCTGATCGCCGTACTTCATCAGCTGCTCGTAGAGCACGTGCAGGATCGCGTGGCCGGTGATGTCGGCCACGTAGTACGTCCGAGCCGCCGACGCCCCGCCGAACGCGCGGGTGCCGAGGTGGCCGGTCTCGTTGCGGTGGAAGGTCACCCCGGCGTGCTCGAGCCACAGGATCTCCCCCGGGGCCTCCCGGCACATGATCTCGATCGCGTCCTGGTCGCCGAGATAGTCCGACCCCTTGATCGTGTCGAAGGCGTGCGATTCCCAGGTGTCCTCGGGATTCAGGGCCGCGTTGATGCCGCCGGCGGCGGCGACCGAATGCGAGCGGACGGGGTGGACCTTGGAGATGATGGCCACGCTGGCCCCGGCCTGGGCCGCAGCCAGGGCAGCGCGCTGACCGGCCAGGCCAGCGCCGATGATCAGGACATCTTGAGACGGCACTACCAGCAATATAAATGAGGGGGATTGCCCGGCGTTGCTGGGGGCGGCTGGCGCCTGGCGGCGCCGCCTTTCCGACCCGCCCCGATTCTCAGGCCGCGGCGGCCTCGGTGGCCCGGGAGCTCAGGCCGCGGTGGACCCGAACGCCGACTGCAAGGCCCGGCGGACCTGCTCGATCGTCACCACGCCCCGCAGGATGCCCTCCCCGTCGACCGCCATCAGGGCGCCCAGGCGGCCCAGCGACTCCGAGGCCAGCAGCTCGGTGATCGGCCGATCGGCCTGCACGCGCCAGCTGGCCGCCTCGTCGGCCTCGACGATCGACCCAATCGTCAGCCACCCCTCGCCGGCGTCGATCGAGCTCTGAGCGCGCTCCTGGCGGGCGACCCCGAGAAAGCGCCCCGAGGCGTCGACGACCGGAAACCAGGACCACCCGTAGCGCAGGAAGTACTCCTCGAGTGCCTGGTGGAGCGCGACCCCGGCCTCGATCGCCACCGGGTGGGCGTCCATGATGTCGGCGACTCGCACCCCCTCGATGCGCTCGTTGAGGGCTGACTGCAGAAGCGCCCCCCGCGCCGACTGGCCGAGCAGGAAGGCCAGCGCGGCCAGCCACAGGCCGCTGAAGCTGCCGTAGGCCAGCAGCAGCCAGATCCCGAGACCGGCGAGGATGATCGCGAAGCCCTG
>DASXJY010000118.1:0-12334 GCA_036497115.1 Solirubrobacteraceae bacterium | reverse complement strand
TCTCAGGCCCGGCCCCCGGCGGGGCGGTCTCAGGCCCGGCCCCCGGCGGGGCGGTCTCAGGCCAGGCCCCCGGCGGGGCGGCTTCAGGCGAAGCCGCCGATCCGGCGGTCTCCCGGCCCCCGGTGATCGCCGAGTACCACGGCGAGGGGGTGCAGGCGCCGGCGGCGATGGTGCGCCGCGGCCGGCACAAGCTGATCGTCGCCGGAGACGATCCCGAGCTGCTGTTCGACCTCGAGTCCGACCCCCGGGAGCTCGACAACCTCGCCGGCGCCTCACCGGACGTTGTCGCCGAGCTGCGCGCCGCGCTCGCCGCCGAGCTCGACCTGGCCGAGATCGACCGGCGCGTCCGGATCAGCCAGCGCGAGCGGCGGCTGGTGGCCGCCGCGCTGCGCCAGGGGCGGTACACGGCGTGGGACCACCAGCCGCCCGCCGACGCGGCGACGCAGTACATCCGCAACCGCGGAGATCTCTACGAGCTGCAGCGCCGGGCCCGGCTGGAGGAGCCCGGCGCCGACGGGTAGGGCTCGAGACAGCGCCGAGCCGGCTCACACCGGCGCGCGGCGGCAGGCTCGCTCAGGTCATCCCGCCGAACTGCCCTCCGGTGACGCTCAACACCTGGCCGGTGATGAAGTTCGCCCACGGCGTGCAGAGCAGGAACACCCCGCCGGCGGCCTCCTGAGGGGTGCCGGGCCGCCCCAGCGGGATCAGCATCGGGGCCATCTGGCGCATCTGCTCGGGGATCCCGAGCTGCACCTTCTCACCCCCGATCTCCATCGTGTTGGACTCCTCCTTGGTCGCGGTGAGGCGCGTCTCGATGTAGCCGAAGGCGACGGCGTTGACGTTGATCTTGAACTGGCCCCACTCCTTGGCCAGGGTCTTGGTCAGCCCGATCACGGCCGACTTGCCCGAGGCGTAGTTGGCCTGTCCGGCGTTGCCCATCGTGCCTGAGATCGACGAGACGTTGACGATCTTGCGAAACACCTCGCGGCCGTCCTCGCGCTCCTGCTTGGCCGGCTCGCGCATGTGCGGGGCCACGGCGCGGCACATCCGGAACGGAACCACCGAGTGGATGTCGAGCATCCGCTGAAACCAGTCGTCGCTCATCTTGTGGATCGGAGCGTCGAGCGTGTAGCCGGCGTTGTTGACCAGGATGTCGACCTGGCCCCACTCGTCGATCACCTTCTGTACCAGCTGATCGGGGACGCCCGGCTTGGTCAGATCACCGCCGAACACAGTCGTCTCGCCGTCGATCTCACTCGCTGTCTGCTCGGCGACGTCACCGTCGAGATCGTTGATCAGGACCTTCGCGCCCTGCTGGACCAGCAGCTCGGCCGTGGCCCGTCCGATCCCGCGTGCCGAGCCGGTAACGATCGCGACCTTCCCGTCGAGGAGTGTCATCTCTACCGCCTTTTAGTTGTTCGTAGCTGACCGGGCGAGATCTTGCCAGCGAATGCGGGTAGTGTGCGCGGCCGATGAACGCGCCCGACTGGCTCGCCGCCTACGCCGACAAGCTCGGCGTCCCCGCTCCCACCAAGGACGAGCTCAAGACGGTCCTGGATCTGGCCGGCGAGGCGGCCCATTCCTCGGAGCGGATCGCCGCCCCCGTGGCCTGCTGGCTGGCGGCCAAGGCCGGCGTGACCCTGGAGGAGGCGATGGCCCTCGCCCGCGAGGTCGGCGGTCCCACCACGGGCGGGACGTGAGCGCCGGTGGCTGAGCGGTCCGAGCGCGAGCACGAGGTTGTCGTCTACGGCGCCACCGGCTTCACCGGAGCGCTGACCGCCGAGTACTTGGCCCGTCGCGAAGGTGAGCTGCGCTGGGCGCTGGCCGGCCGCAACCAGGGCAAGCTGGAGGCGATCCGCGATCGTCTGGCCACGATAGACCCGACGCTGGGCAAGCTGCCGCTGCTCAGCGCCGACGCCACCGACCCGGCTTCGCTACGGGCCATGGCCGAGTCGGCGAAGGTGGTGATCAGCACCGTCGGTCCCTACATCCACTACGGCGAAGGAGTCGTGGCCGCCTGCGCGGCCGCCGGTACCGATTACGTGGACCTGACCGGCGAGCCTGAGTTCGTCGACCTGATGTGGTTGCGCTACAACGACCAGGCCCAACGCACCGGGGCGCGGCTGGTGCACTCCTGCGGCTTTGACTCGATCCCCTACGACCTCGGGGTGCTCTACACCGTGCAGCAACTGCCCGAGGACGTGCCCCTGGCGGTCCAGGGATTCGTCCGAGCGGGGGGTACGTTCTCCGGCGGCACGTATCACTCGGCGATCCACATCATGGGCCGCCTGCGCCAGGGGGCAGCGGTGGCCCGGGAGCGCCGCAAGCTCGAGCCGCGGCCCGAGCACCGCAAGGTGCGCGGGATCACCGGCCGTCCCCACAACGAACCCGCGGCCGGCGGGTGGGTGGCACCGTTTCCGACCATCGACCCCCAGACGGTCCTGCGATCGGCGCGAGCGCTCGACCGCTACGGGCCGGATTTCAGCTATAGCCACTACGTGGTCCTCAAGCGGCTGCCGATCGTCTGCGGCGCCGCCGCCGGCGCTGGAGCTCTGGTCACCCTGGCCCAGTTGCCGCCCACCCGCAACCTGCTGCTGAAGCTCAAGGATCCCGGCGACGGCCCGAGCCCCGAGCAGCGCGAGAAGGCGTGGTTCAAGGTCCGGTTCATCGCCCACGCCGATCCTCACGGCGCCGACCAGGAGCTGGTGACCGAGGTCAGCGGCGGCGATCCCGGCTACGGCGAGACCTCGAAGATGCTCTCCGAGTCGGCCCTCAGCCTGGCCCAGGATCCGCTCCCGGAGCGCGGTGGCCAGCTGACTCCGGCGGTCGCCATGGGCCAGTCACTGATCGATCGCCTGCAGTCGGCTCAGATCAAGTTCGGAGTCGTGTCCTAGCCAGATGGCGCTCACGCCCGAGCAGGCCGTCGACACCGTCACCGAGGTCTTCGGCTCGCATCCGGGGTACCGCGCCCTGCATGCCCGGGGCGTCGTTCTGCGGGGAGCGTTCATTGCCACCGCCGAGGCCTCGTCGCTGACCTGCGCGCCGCACATGGCCGGCGCGGAGGTCCCGGTCACGGTGCGCTTCTCCAACGGCTCGGGTGATCCCGACCACCCCGACTGGGCGCCCGACCCCCGCGGGCTGGCAGTCAAGTTCTACCTCCCCGATGGGACCCGCACGGACATCGTGGCGGTGTCGTCGCCGCGGTTTCCGACCCGCACGCCGGAGGCCTTCATCGAGCTGGTAAAGGCTCAGGCGGGGCCGGCGGCGGCGTGGAGGATGCCGCTGTTTTTGGCCCGCCACCCGGAGGCGATCCGGGTGCTGGCGGTCATCGCGCCGACCCTGCTGGCGCCGGCCAGCTACGCGACAATCCCCTACTACGGCCTGCACGCGTTTCGGTGGATCGACGCCGGGGGCGGCGATCGCCACGTCCGCTACACGCTGCGCCCCGCCGCCGGCGTGGCGCGGCTGCGGCCCTGGGAGGCACGCCGGCGCGCGCGCGACTACCTGCAGACCGAAATCGTCTCGCGGGCTCAGGCGGAGGCGGTCCGGTTCAGCCTGGAGGTCCAGATCGCCGAGCCGGGCGACTCGGTCGACGATCCCAGCGCCGCCTGGCCGTCGGGGCGCCGGCGGGTCACGGTCGGCACGCTCAAGATCACCGGGCCCGACACCGCGCGCGAGCGGGGTGGCGACGTACTCGTCTTCGATCCCTCGCGGGTGACCGCAGGCATCGAGTGCACAGCCGACCCGGTACTGCGGTTTCGACCCGCCGCGTACGCAGAGTCGATCCGGCACCGGACGCAGGGCGGAGCTCCGGCTTGACCGATCTGCGCTCCGATGGTGCCGCCGCCCTGGAGTGGGCGGCGTCGTATCTGGAGCGAGTAGGCGAGCTGCCGGTGCTGGCCCAGGTGGCCCCGGGCGAGATCAGGGCAGCGCTGCCCGATGCCGCGCCCGAGGAGGGGGAGCCGTTCTCCGCCGTCCTGCGCGACCTCGACGAGATCCTGCTCCCGGGGGTCACGCACTGGCAGCACCCGCGGTACTTCGCCTACTTCGCGACTTCGGCCTCGCCACCGGGAATCCTCGCCGAGCTGCTGGCGGCAACGTTGAACTCGGTGGCCTTTCTGTGGCGGACCGCACCGGCGGCGACCGAACTCGAGGGCGTGGTTCTTGACTGGACGGCAAAGCTGTTGGGGCTGCCCGAGGGGTGGCACGGCCACATCGAGGACACCGCCTCGACCGCGACCCTGGCCTCGATCGTCGCCGCCCGGGAGGCCACCGGCCGCGACGAGATCGTCTGCTCCGAGCACGCCCACTCGGCGGCCGACAAGGCGGCCCGGATGCTCGGGATGCGGTTGCGCAAGGTGGCCTCCGATTCGGAGTTCAGGCTGCGGATCGACGAGCTCGGCGATCTCTCGCGGGCCGCGGTGGTGGTGGCCACGGTGGGAACCACCGCCAGCACCTCCGTCGATCCGGTGGCGGCGATCGCCGACGCCTGCGAGGCGGCCGGCACGTGGCTGCACGTCGACGCCGCCTACGCCGGCACGGCGATGGTGTGCCCGGAGTTCAGGTGGGCGTTCGCCGGCGTGGAGCGGGCCGACTCGGTGGTCGTAAACGCCCACAAGTGGATGCTGACCCCGATGGACTGCTCGCTGCTGTGGACCCGGCGCCGGCAGGACTTCCGCGCCGCGTTCAGCCTCGTGCCGGAATTCCTGCGCACGCCCGATGCCGAGGACTCGCTCTCGCTCAGCGAGTACGGCCCGGCCCTGGGCCGCCGGTTTCGCGCGCTCAAGCTGTGGGCGGTGCTGCGCTGCTACGGGCGCCGCGGCCTGCAGGAGCACATCCGAAGCGGGGTGGCGCTGGCCGAGCAGTTCGAGGCCTGGGTGGCCGCCGAGCCGGGGTGGGAGCTGTGCGCGCCGCGGCTGTTCTCGACCGTCTGCTTCCGCCTGGCCGGCGGCGATGAAAGCAACCAGCGGTTGCTGGCGGCGGTGAACGCCAGCGGGGATATCTTCATCTCGCACGCCGCGCTGGCCGGGCGCTACGTCCTGCGGCTGGCCATCGGGCAGCAGACCACGGGCCCCGACGACATCCGCCGGGCCTGGGAGGTCCTCCGACGCGAGGCGGCGGCGCTGTAGCTACTTGAGCTCGGCCGAGCTCTTGCCGAGCAGCAGCCGGGCCACCACCAGCAGCTGGATCTGCTGGGTTCCCTCGAACAGGTCGAGGATCTTGGCGTCACGGGCCCACTTCTCCAGCAGCTCGCCTTCGGCGTAGCCGGTGGCGCCGCACAGGGCCACGCAGCGCAGCGCCACGTCGGTCCCCATGCGACCAGCCTTGGCCTTGGCCATCGAGGCTTGAAGCGAATTCGGCTTTCGGTTGTCGGCCATCCAAGCCGCCTGCAGGGTCAGCAGCCGGGCCGCTTCCCAGTCGGCCTCCATGGCGATGAACTCGGCGGCGGCGGCGCTCTGCAGCTGGCTGGGGAGGTCGTAGTCGATTTCGATGCCCGCGCTCTGCAGGTGCTCACGGGTGCGCTCCAGGCAGGCTCTGGCCACGCCGATGGCCATCCCGGCGACCAGCGGACGGGTGTTGTCGAACGTCTGCATGACGCCGGCAAAGCCCTTTCGAGCCTCGATCTCCGGGCTGCCCAGGAGGTTCTCCTTGGGCACGCGGCAGTCGTCGAGCACGAAGTTGGCGGTGTCGGAGGCGCGGATCCCCAGCTTGTGCTCGAGCCGGTCGAGCTTCAGCCCCGGGTTGGCGCGCTCGACCACGAACGACTTGATCGCGGCTCGCCCCTGGTCGCGGTCGAGCGAAGCCCAGACCACGATCAGCTCCGCCCGGTCGCCCGAAGTGACGAAGATCTTCTCGCCGTTGAGGACATACTCGTCGGTCTCCGCGTCGTATCGGGCGGTGGTCCGGACCGCGGCGGAATCGGAACCGGCCTCGGGCTCGGTGATTGCCATCGCCGCCCATTTGCCGCCGAAGCGCTCGAGCTGCTCCTCGTTGGCGACGGCGGCGATCGCGGCTTGGCCGAGACCCTGCCGGGGCATCGCCAGCAGCAGCCCGACGTCTCCCCAGCACAGCTCGATCAGCCCCAGCAGGCTGGCCATGTTGGTGCCGTTGCGGTTGCCCGAGGCGCTCTTGCCGGCCTCGGACGTGGCGCCGTTTGGTCCGCCCCCGACGGTCCCGGCACCGGCTCCCCCTAGCGCTCCGCTCTCGTTCATGCCGTCGATCACCGCGGCGAGCATGTCGAGTTCCTTGGGGTACGCGTTGTCGAAGTTGTCGTACTTGCGCGAGTTGGGGCGGAAGATCTCGGTCGCGACTTGATGGGATTGCGTCAGCAGAACGTTGAATTTCTTGGGGATCTCGAGGTTGATCATGTCGTTGGCCGCTGCCCGTCTCAGACGAGCAGCGCTCCTTCCATCAGGCCGGCCGCGCGCAGATCCCGGTACCAGCGCTCGACCGGGTGCTCCTTGACGTAGCCGTGGCCGCCGAGCATCTGCACGCCGTCAGAGCCGATCGCCATGCCCTTGTCGGTGCACAGGCGGCGCGCCAGCGCGACCTCGCGGGCGAACCCGAGTCCCTGATCGACGCGGCCGGCGGCCCGATAGGTGGTCAGCCTGAGGCTCTCGAGCTCGATTGCCATGTTGGCGACGGTGAACGCAACCGCCTGGCGGGTCGAAACCGGCTCGCCGAACGCCCGCCGGTCCTTGACGTAGCCGCTGACGTAGTCCAGCACGGCCTGTCCGGTACCGAGCGCCACAGCGCACCAGGCCAGGCGCCCGAGCTGGATGCAGTCGGCATAGGTGGTGTGCTCGGCGCCGCCGAGCAACGCGGTGGCCGGGAGCTGGACCTGTTCCAGGATCAGCCTTCCGGTGGCCGCGGCCCGCACACCCATCGCCGGCTCGGGCTCGACGCTCAGGCCCTTGGTCTTGGACTCGACGATGAACAGCGCGGGCTGCGCGGAGCCGTTGGTCTCCAGTTCGGCGGCGACGATGAACAGCTCGCTGTCGCCGGCGCGGGGGACCAGCGCCTTGACGCCGTCCAGGACGTAGCCGCCCTTGGCCGGCCGCGCCTCGGTCTCGAGCGCGAACGGATTGAACAGCGGGCGTGGCTCCATCACCGCCAGGGCGGCGGCGGGGACGTTCTCGCCGACGAACTCCGGCAGGTAGGTGGCCTGCTGCTGGGCATCGCCCCACAGGCTGATCGCCGTCGAGACGGCGGCCGGGGCCAGGCAGGCCACGGCGATGCCCATGTCGCCCTGGGCCAGGGCCTCGCTCATCAGGACTGTGGTGGCGGCCGAGCGCTGCACGACGGCACCGCCCAGCTCCTCGGGGACGCCGATCATCGTCAACCCCAGCTCGTTGGCCTGGCCCAGCAGCTCAGGCGGTGCGGCGCACTGCTCGTCGGCCTCGCCGGCGACGGAGCGAATCCGGGCCAGCGCGAACTCCCGCGTGGAGTCTCTGAGCATCTGCTGCTCATCGTCGGGCGTGAGGTCGAACAGGTCGCTGGGCCGGGCGGTGGATTGCCGGGCCGGCCGGGCAAGCCGCTGGGCGGCGGCGAACGTCCTCCCCGCCCGCGCGGCGGTACGACCGGTGGTCTTACTGGCGCCGTGGAGCAGGCGGACGGCGGGATCGCGCAGGCCCAGGCGGTCGATCGCGTCCGACGAGGCGACGCGGTTGAGCGCCTTGAGCCCGAAGGCCATCCCGCGCTCAGCGATGTTGGGCTGCGATGCCATCGGCTCGGCTCACGATATCACGATTCGGTGTGACGTTGTTTGGTGTAATGCTGAACGGCACCGTATACTAACCACCACGCCTGCCTAATCGGCGCGCCGAAGCCGGCTCGGCCCACCGGCGATCATCGGATGCCATGCCGAGCATCCTGCCCGCACCGGCGGGGGCAAAACCGGCCCGGCCCCGTCCGGTCTGACGCTCTCATGGCCCGGCGGGGAAGGTGGCGTCCTGGGCGGTGAGGTTGTTGCGATCTCCGCCGAGGATCGTTTCAGCGCCACTGTGGCACGGGCCCACGTTGACCGGTGTTGGCCGCTTATGGAGTTTTTATGGACGGCCAGTCATCCTGACGGCGGCCATGCGTGTGCTGATCGCCGAGGACGAGCTGCGCCTCGCTTACGCTATCGCCCGCGGGCTCAGGCGCCAGGGGATGGCCGTGGATCTGGCGCCCGACGGCGAGCAGGCGCTGGTCAAGGCCCGGGTCGTCCGCTACGACGTGCTGGTCCTCGACCGCGACCTGCCCCGGGTGCACGGCGACGATGTCTGCCGCGCCGTCCGCGGCGAGCGGCCTGAGACCGGGATTCTGATGCTGACCGCGGCCGGCACGCTCGAGGATGTGGTCGACGGGCTCGCCCTCGGAGCCGACGATTACCTGGCCAAGCCGTTTCGGTTTGCCGAGTTGGTGGCCCGGATCCAGGCGCTGGCCCGGAGGGCCACGCCGAGCCGGCCGCCGGTGCTGCGCCACCGAGAGCTCGAGCTGGACTGCGCCCGGCGCCGGCTGACCCGAGCCGGCAGGGAGATCGAGCTGGCCCGCAAGGAGTTCGCGGTGCTCGAAGCGCTGATGGCGGCCGACGGAGCGACCGTGTCGGCCGAGCAGCTGCTGGAGCGCGTCTGGGACGAGCACACCGATCCGTTCACTAACGTGGTGCGGATGACGATCATGACCCTGCGCCGCAAGCTCGGCCAGCCGGCCGTGGTGGAGACGGTGATCGGGGTCGGCTACCGGATGGCCTGATCTCGGTGCCGGAGGCTGCGACCACGCGGGGGCCTCGCCATCTCCGCCTGCCCGCGCCGACGATCCGCTTGCGGTTGACGCTGCTCTACGGGGGCGTGTTTCTGATCACCGGAGTCGCGCTGCTGACCGTCGGATACCTGCTGGTCCGCAGCAACCTCACCCAGCACCACGCGCTGGGGCGAAGGCTGCAGCATCTCGGACTGACGTCCAACGGCAACCATCTGTTGAGCCGCGCGCTCGGTTTCGCACCGGGATCGCCGGAGCTCAAACTCGCTCACGCAGTGCAGCGGCAGATCGAAGGAGATGCTCTGAATCGCCTGTTCTGGGAGTACGTGGGGGCGCTGCTGACCACGACCCTGGTGGCCGTGGGAACGGGATGGTGGCTGGCCGGCCGTGCCCTGCGCCCGTTACGTGAGATCACCGCCACCGCGCGCCGTGTCTCCGGAGAGAATCTCGGTGAGCGGATTGCTCTGCACGGGCCGGCCGACGAGCTGCGCGAGCTCGCCGACACCTTCGACGGGATGCTCGGCCGCCTCGGCGCGGCGTTTGCCAGCCAGCGCCATTTTGTCGCCAACGCGT
Organism: Solirubrobacteraceae bacterium; assembly: GCA_036497115.1. GTDB lineage: Bacteria > Actinomycetota > Thermoleophilia > Solirubrobacterales > Solirubrobacteraceae > Palsa-465. Next base: position 3,019 of record DASXJY010000118.1, on the reverse strand, counting down.
CGCACGAGCTGCGCACGCCGCTGGCCATCATGCGCACCGAGGTTGACGTGACGCTGGCCGATGCCCAGGCCAGCCGCGGCGAGCTGCGGGCCATGGGCGAGGCCGTTCGGGAGACCGTCGACCGCTGCGAGCACCTGATCGCCAGCCTGCTGGTGCTCGCCCGCAGCGAGTCATCCACCGGACCCGAGGAGCCGGTCGACGTGGCGGTCCTGGCCGGGGACTGCATCACCGACCTGCGCGCCCGCGCCCGCGAAGCCCGGGTCGAGGTCCGCGACGATCTCGAGCCGGCCTGGACCACCGGCGAGCCGGCCCTCGTCGAGCGCATGGTGGCCAACCTGATCGACAACGGCATCCATCACAACCAGCCGGACGGCTTTCTGGACGTCAGCACCCGGAGGCACGGCGGTCAGGTGCTGCTGCGTGTGGCCAACGGCGGCCCCGTGATCGATCCCGCCGACGCCCAACAGCTCACCCAGCCGTTTCGCCGGCTGGGCCGCTCGGGCGAGGGCTTCGGATTGGGCCTGTCGATCGTTCGATCGGTAGCCCAGGCCCACGGCGGGAGTGCCAAGGTCACGGCGCCTCGCAGCGGCGGGCTCGAGGTGCTGGTGTCGCTGCCGGCCGTGAACGACGTCCCGGCGGCGCCAATGCCGCGACCGGCCGGGAGCTATCTCCCTACTGACGCCTGAAGCCAGATTCTCAGGCTTGCCTTACGGAAAGTTGACGGGTCGGCTTTTACCCTGCGGGCATGTCGAGCTGGTGTCGCCGAAACGGAGGAGTCGGGTGGCGAGGCCGAGGCATCCCCGCGCCTTGTCTTGCCGACCGCCCCCTTGCGGGGCCAGCCGATTGCGACGAACGTGCGCCTCGTCGCAGGCGGGCGAGCAATCTCCCCGCCTCTCGGGGTACCGGCGGCGGCCCGGGCTACGACTCCCGCGCGGGCATGGCCGCCGGTCCTCGAGATACCGGCTCGCGCCGTTGCCCGCGCCGGCGCGGCTGAGCGTCGAGCCAGGCCCGGGAGCCCGCCCTATCGCCGGGCGTGATGGCGTAACCGGGCGGTGACCGAGCAGATCGCGTAGGCGGCGGCGGCCAGGCCGATGATGGCGCTGCTCGGCGGCAGCGACCCGATCGCATAGCTGAGCGCCAGCCCTCCCCACATCGCGCCGACAGCGATCGCGCCCGACAGCGCCACCCCCAGCAACGGCCGCGCGGTCAGCGAGGCGGCGGCGCCGGCGGGGGCAGCGATCAGTCCCAGCAGCAGCAGGGCACCGACGGCCTGGGTGCTCTCGGAGGTGATGATCGCCAGTGCGGCCAGGAAGGCCAGGCCGAGTGCCCGGACCGGGACTCCGCGCACTACGGCAAGCTCGGCGTCGAGGGTGCTCAGCAGCAGCGGCCTGGTGACGGCGAGCACGAACAGAGTGGCGGCGAGAGCGATTGCGGCCGCGCTGACCGAAGCGCCGGCGCTCAGCGCGTAGATCGAGCCGAACAGAGTGTTGGCGGTGGTAACCCCGCTGGCCCCGCCCGAGCTCGTGGCCAGGATCGCCAGCAGCAGCACCCCGACGCCCAGCACCCAGGCGAACGCGGTGCCGATGGCGACGTCGTCGGCCTGGGCACGGCGTCCCAGCGCCCCCATGGTGCCGGCCAGGGCCAGGGTCAGCACGAACAGGCCGACGCGTTCGTCGACGCCCACGACGGCGGCGCCGATCGCCCCCACGAAGGCCACGTGGCTGAGAGCATCGCCGGCGAACACCTGGCCCCGCAGAACCACGAACCAACCGATCGTCCCGCAGGCCAGGGCGATGAAGGTCCCGGCGAGATAGGCGTTGCGGACGAACTCGTAGGCGAACATCAGTTGCGCCTGCGCTTGAGGGACAGTCCGGCGCGCAGCACGACGTAGAGCCCGAACGCCAAGCTCGTCGCATAGAAGCCGACGGGATAGATCGAGAAGTAGGCGAAGGCCAGCCCCAGCCACGCGATCAGCAGCGCGAAGACGACGCTCAACAGCAGTCCCGCGATCGGCCTCAGCGTGATCTGCTGGGCGCAGGCCGGCGGGGCGACGAGCAGCGCGAAGACCAGCAGCACGCCGGTGATCTGGCTGGTGGCGGCGATGGCCAGGGCCAGGATCAGCAGGAACCCGGCGTCCAGCCAGGCCACCGGGACTCCGCTGGCCTGCGCAACGGTGGGCTCGACGGTGGCGAACAAAAGCGGGCGCCCGATCGCGGCCAGCGCGGCGATGGTCAGCGCCGCCACTCCGGCCAGGACCAGGACCTGGGTCGGCGTGACCCCGAGGAAGGTCCCGAACAGCAGTGACTCCCCGCCGCCCAGAACCGCCTGGTTGAGCGACAGAAACAGAAACCCGGCGGCCAGCCCGACCGTCTGCACGGTGCCGATCGTCGCCGTCTCCCCGCCGTACGTTCGCCCCGCCGAGCGGCCGCCCCGGGAGATCACCAGCGCGGCGGCGGTGCAGGCCACGTAGTAGCCGAGCGCCGCCGGCAGGCCGGCCAGGGCGGCGCCGGTCGCGCCCGGGAAGGCCATCAGCGAGAGCGTGTGCGACGCGAACGTCTGGCGGCGCAGGACCACGAACCAGCCGACGACGGCGGCCAGGATGGCCACGATGGTCCCGGCCTCCAGCGCGTTGACCATGAACGGGAACTGCAGCAGCTGGCGCAGGTCGGAGATCGGGTCCGGGGAGAGGGTGGCGGTCATCGGCGCAGGTGGTGGCCTAGGCGCCGTGGCGGTGGCCGTGGTGGTGCGGGGCCTCCGGCTGGCCGACGACCACCAGGCGGCCGTCGGCGGTCTTGAGCACCTCCACCGGAGCGCCGTAGAGCGCGCTCAGCTGCGGCCCGGTGATGACCTCCTGGACCGAGCCGGCCAGGGCCCGGCCGCCACCCAGGTAGATGACCCGGTCCAGGTACGGCAGCAGCGGGTTGACGTCGTGGGCGACCAGCAGCACGGCGACGTTCTCGGCGCTGCTGATCCGCCGCACCAGCGCCGCCACCGCGGCCTGGTTGGGGAGATCGAGGCT
>DASXJY010000117.1:0-13778 GCA_036497115.1 Solirubrobacteraceae bacterium | reverse complement strand
CCCCAGTCGTCCAGCGCGATCAGCTCCGGCAGCAGCTCGGCGCACAGCCCGTGGGCATGGCAGGCGATGGGATCGATCTCGATCCGCATCGTCAGCGCGCGCCGGTCAGCAGCCGCGGCGTCACCAGCACCGGCCGGCGCGAACAGTCGTCGCACCGGCCGTGCCGGGCGTGATCCTCGAAGTCGGCGGCGAACAGATCGAGCGCGGTGGTGACGAAGCGCGCCGTGCCGTCAGGATGGGCGCAGGCGCCGCGGCCGTGCACCTGCGCCGCCCAGCGCCTGACGTCGCTGAAGAGCTCCAATCCCCCCGCTCCTACGGCGATGTCCTCCAGGGCACGCGCGATCGACGACAGCCCGTGAACACAGGGACCGCACTGGCCCGTGCTCTGGCCGGCCAACCATCCCGCCACCCGTGTGACCTCGGCGACCGGACACGCGCTCTGCGGCAGCGCGACGATGATCCCCGGGCCGAGCGAGGCACCCCAGCGCTGCAGCGCTTGGCGATCCAATCGCACTGAGCCGGCCAGGCCGCCGTCGAGCCAAGTGCCGGCGTAGCCGCCGAACAACAACGCCTGGATCTGGTCGGCGATTCCGCCCGCCGCGGCCAGCAGCGAGCTCAGGCTCGATCCGTACTCGATCTCGTACACGCCGGGGCGCTGCACCGCGCCGCTGAGCGTAACCAGAACCGAGCCCGGCTCTTCCGCGGTACCGAGCTCGCGAAACCAGCTCGCGCCGTGGCGCGCGATCAGCGCGGCGTGGGCCAGGGTCTCGGGGTTGGACATCAATGTCGGCTGTCCGTCGACGCCGCGGGTTGTCACCCGCGGGCCGAGCAGCGGCTGGGCCGGGCCGCCGTTGATGAAGTTGACCACGGCTGCCTCCTGGCCGCTGACGTAGCCGGGCGGCAGCTCGACGATGGTCGGGCGGGCCCTGGTGCCGTGAAGGTCTGATCGCTCACCCAGCGCGCGCTCGATCGCCTCGGCGGCCTCAACCGAGGTCTCATCGATCGCGATCACGATCTCCTCGGAGCCGATCGCCCCAGCGCAGCACAGTGCCCCGTCGATGACCAGGTGCGGCAGCGAGCGCAGCAGGAGCCGATCCTTGACACTCATCGGTTCGCCCTCGCAGGCGTTGATCACGACCACGGGACGCCCCCTGGCCCGCCGGACGGCGTCGAGCTTGGTGCCCAGCGGGAACGCCCCGCCGCCGCGGCCGCGCAGCGCGGCGCGGGTCAGCTCGGCGATCAGCGCGGGGGCGCGGTTGGCGCTGGGTAGCTGTCCGTGAATCGATAGGTGACGCTGGTAGGCCATCGGCTCGGCGGTGGCACCGGTCAGCAGCCGCGGAAGGGTCACGCCCGCCTCCCCGTGGATGGCGGTCCCAGGAGCGACTTCGGCGTGCCGGCGCGTCGCGCCCAGTGCTTACCCAGCGGGCCGCCCGGAAGCCACGCCACCAGTCCGAGCGCGAACAGGGCGACCGCCCCCACGGCGCCCAGTCGCAGGCGACGGTGCCCGGGCCAGCCGATCATCGCCCGGGCGATGACGCTGGCCAGGACCGCGGCGGTGCAGGCCATCGAGATCACGAGCATCCAAGCTTGATGCACGTCGCTGCCGGTGCCGTAGCCGTGGATCAGGGCGACCGGCCAGGCGGCGTAGGCCAGCCAGTGGACGGCACGCCAGCCCGAGTAGCCCAGCCGCGCCCGCACCAGGCTGGTGATCAGGACCGCGAGCAGCAGATCGAAGCTGACCGCGCCGAGACCCAGCCACAGCGGGCGGTAGGCGCCGGTGAACGGAATCACCGAGTCCAGCCAGCCGATCGGCGCGAAGCCGTCGAGCACCGAGGTGACGATGTGGACGACGAGGAAGACAACCGCCAGCAGAGAGCTGGTGCGGTGCACGCCGTCGACTACGAATCGAGGCCACTGGGGACTGTGGGCACGGCCGACGGCGGCCACCCCGACCACCACGCTGAGCGTCAGCAGAATCAGCGCCACGGTGCCGCTGGCCCGCGTCACGTACCAGTACACGCTCGGGCCAACCGTCAAAGCGGCCAGTCCCCGGTGAGCCTCACGCTGCCGTCGAGTCCGACCAGGCGCGCCGGGAGGGCCTGCTCCTCGAGCCAGTCCGCCGCGACCCTCCCGAGCACGACCGCGGCTGTGGAGGCGATGTTGGCGTCGGCGCAGGAGGCCGCCGCCACGCTCACCGTGCGCCAGCAGGAACGGATCGGTTGCCCGTCCCGGGGATCCAGGATGTGATGCATAGCGCGGCCCCGGTGCAGCCAGCGGCGCACGGCCACGCTGGAGGTGGCCAAGCCCCCACCGGTTATGGAAACCGTCTGGCCGGGGGCGTCGGTGCCGGCACGGTGGTCGTCGGTGACGTGGACCTTCCAGCCGGTGGCGGGCGCCGGACCAGCGGTGGCCACGTCGCCGCCGAGCGCCACCAGCACCCCGGAGCCGGCAATCCGGTGAGCGGCGTGAGCGGCGCGGTCGGCGGCCAGCGCCTTGCCGGTGGCACCGAGATCCAGCCGGGCACCGTGCGGCACCCGGACCTGGGGCGGATCCGCGCGGGTCTCGATCTCGCGCCACAGCCCGCGTCGGCGGTGCATCACCACCGATCCCGGCACGGCGGACTGATCGAGGTCGCCGTCAACCGGGCGCAGAGCCTGCCAGTCGCGGTCGTATCCGATGTCGATCAGGCTCTGCCCAAGGGTCGGGTCGACGGTGCCATCGGAGATCTCGGCGGCGCGAAGGGCGAGCTGCACCGCCTCCAGCAGCAGTGGGCTGACCCTCACCCAGGAGCCGCTGGAACGGTTCAGGCGCTCGAGTTCGGAGTCAGGCCGAAACCGGCTGGCCGCCCGGTCGATGGCGTCGAGCTCGTGCTGGACCATCCCTCGGGCTTGCGGCGCCGTGTCGCGCTCGGCACAGAGCACGACTGTGGTGCCCAGGGCCACCCAGCTCTGATTTGTCCACGTCACGAGCCGGACGGGCGACGTCTGAAGGCTCACGATCCGCCCGACGTCACCGGGGCCGGCGCCGGTGCAGGGCTCGGGGCAGCGGTAGGTGTGGGGGCAGCCTGACTGGAGGCGGTGGTGGGTCCCGGTGCCGCGGTTGTGGGTGCCGACGCCGTGGTGGTGGGCGCCGGTGCCGCGGTGGTGGGCGAGGCCTCCGCGGTGGTGGGTGAGGCCACCGGCGGTGTAAGGCGGTGGTGGCGGTGGTGCTCGGCAGCCTCGCGGCGCCGGCGAGCAGCCGCGCGCGACGGCGGGGGGCGGCGCGGAACCGATGCCGCCGGCGCGACATGACGAGCGTGCCCGGCGAACGCCCTCGAGGCGAGCTCGGCGAGAATCACCGTCAGAGCAATCATCGTCCCGAGCAGGACGCGATTGACCACTCGCAGCCGCCGCAGGGCGGCATCGCGCTGGCGAGGACTAGGCGCAGGGGCAACTCCGGTCACGTGTGTTCGACTCTGTCCACAGTCGCTAAACCAGGATTTAGGTACGCGTGAGAACTCTCTTTCCCTGCGATCTTGCCTCTTATGATGAGATCGTGGGTCACATCGTCCTGATCGAGGACGAGCCAGGCATCGTCGATTTCATCCGGCGCGGGCTCAGCGCGCGCGGATTGGATGTCGAGGCCGCGCTCGACGGAGAGGCCGGCCTCGAACTGGCGCTGGCCGGCAACGTCGAGTTGGTGATCCTCGACCTGATGCTGCCCCGACGCAGCGGCCTCGAGGTTCTCGACGAGCTGGTCAAGGAGCGTCCCGGCCTTCCGGTGATCGTGTTGACGGCCCGGGGTGAGATCGAGGACCGGGTGACCGGGCTCGAGGCGGGGGCGGTCGACTACGTGGTCAAGCCGTTCGCGTTGGCTGAGCTCGAGGCGCGGATCCGGGCCCAGCTCCGCGCGGCCCGCCAGACGCCGGCAACGTCGATCCGGCACGCCGGGGTGGAGATCGACCTGCTGGCTCGCCGGGTCCGCAGCGACGGTCGTCCCGTCCACCTATCCAATACGGAGTTCGATCTGCTGGCCTACTTCATGCACAACGCAGGACGCGTTCTGTCGCGCCAGCAGATCCTCGGCGCCGTGTGGGGCTACGAGCACAACCCGGGGACCAACGTGGTCGATGTCTACGTCGGCTACCTGCGGCGCAAGCTGCGCAGCGCCGGAGGACCTGATCCGATCAAGACCGTCCGCTCACTCGGCTACCAGCTCGAGGACCAGAATTGATCCGCCGCTCCGGCCTGCGGTGGCGGCTGGTGGCCTGGGTGACCGGTGTGCTGCTGATCGCGTCAGCGGCCATCTTCGGGGTCATCTACGAACAGGCGACCAGCGAACTGCGCTCGCAGATCGACACCGACGTGGTCGGCGATGCGTCCCAGCTCTCGCAGGCGGTAAGAGCGATCAGGACCGACTCGCCTCGCCAGGTGCTCGCCGAGATACGCCGCTATGTATCGGCGCAGCCGTTCACCGGCACGTCATCGCTTCTGTTCGCGATGGTCCCAGGCGCGGGAACCGTGAGCAACCATCCCGAAGTGTTCGGCGGTCCGGGTCCCGACGACGGCGAGACGCCGGGCGAGCAGACCCACGAGAACGGCCTGGGCCGGTCGCTGCTGAGCGGTCCGGTCGGCCTCAGCACCAGGAACGTGCCCGACGTCGGCGCCGCCCGCGTCGCCGAGCACGTGGTCAGAGCCGGGTCGGTGCCGGTGCGACTTGGCGCCGGGGAGCCGCTGATCGTGGTGACCCGCGCGCAACGCAGCATCATCCGCTCGTTCGCGATCGCCGGCGCTGTGGCGCTGGTGATCGCCCTGCTGGCGTCGTATCTGGCCGGCGCGTCGGTGTCCCTGCCGCTGAGGCGGATGGCCAAGGTGGCCACGCGCGTGGACGATGGAGATCTTGGCCCCCGGATGGAGCCATCGGGGGCCTCGAGTGCCGAGATTCTGATCCTGGCCGACAGCTTCAACCGGATGCTCGATCGCCTGGCCCGCGCCTTCGCGGCCCAGCGTGACTTCATCGCCGACGCCTCGCACGAGTTGCGAACGCCGCTCACGGTGATCGCCGGACAGCTCGAGGTTCTGGCCGCCGCCGACGAGCCAGACCGCGACGAGGTGCGCCGCGTACACCGGCTGGTGTCGGCGGAGATCGCACGCACCTCGCGGCTGGTCGACGACATGCTGCTGCTGTCTCGCTCCGAGCGCGACGACTTCCTCCACCCCGCGCAGATCGATCTGCGGACGTTCGTGACCGACCTCTGGGCCAGCGCCAGCCTCGCCGCCGAGCGCCGGTTCGAACTCGGCGAGCTCCCCGACGCCACGCTGGGGGCCGACCCCGACCGCCTGGCCCAGGCCCTGCGCAACCTGATCGGCAACGCGATCGAGCACACCGGCGCGCCGGACGGCCTGGTCAGGCTTGATGTCGAACTGCGCTCCGAGGGTGGAGTGCGCTTTGCCGTGTCCGACGACGGGCCGGGAATCGCGCCCGACGAGCGCGAGCGGGTCTTTGAGCGCTTTCACCGCACCGATCAGGCGCGCGACCGGGCGGGCGGCGGGGCGGGGCTGGGGCTGGCGATCGTGCAGGTGATCGCCCAGGCTCACGGTGGCGCTGTCAGGGTCAGCCCCGCGGCCACCGGCGGAGCCCGCCTCGAGCTCGACCTGCCCCAAGCCCACGTGCGGGCCCGGCCGGCCAGCGAGCGTCCCCGGACCACGGCTCGCCATTAGGCCTCGAGGCGAGCGGGTGCGGGCGGGGTGGGATGGGGTGGTGCACAACGTGGCGCAACCGCGACCCGCCAGGGAGCCGTGCCACGTTCTGCACGTGTGCCATGCACGATCGCCCACGCTTGGCCGGGGCTCGGCGGCCGGTGGACGTTCTGCATTTACGGGCGGGACTGGCAGCCTCCGGTGGCTCAGCCCCGAAGCGCCGGCACGCTGAACCCCCAGCCTCGCGGGCAACGTCAGCGGTCACTGTGGAGCGAGCTCGGGCCCCGTCTTGGGGGTTCGCTCGATGGGGCTCAGGGGGTGGTCGCCTTAGGACACGCCTTCAGCCAAAGCAGGTTGCGTGCTCTGTGATGTCCGCTTGACCGGCCGACGGAGAGCGGGACCGCAAGCGAGCGTGCGGCCGCGGTGGCGATCGTCGCCGACGGGCCCGAGGGCAACCAGCGCTCAGTGGGCTCGGCGCAGGGACGCCGCGAGCAGGACGAGCACCGCGATCGGCATCACCCACCAGGCGGGGGTACCGGCGGCCGCGATTACCGCCGTCACCCCGATTGCCACGGCCACCCCGACCGCGGTCAGCCAGTCGTCGCCGACCACGAACTCCCAGACGCCGGCGGCGATCCTGGCCAGCCGGTTCATCCCGCCGCCCGCAGGCTCGCGGTGTCCCGGGCCTCCGCGCGCAGCCAGGCGACCATCGCCACTGCCGCGATGAGCACCCCCGGGATGATCGCCAACAGCGCCGCATCGCCGCCGGGCCAGCTGGCCCCGGCGCCTTCGGCGCTCCAGAAGATCCCGAACGACGACAGCATCGCGCCGACCACGAACTTCATCAGGTTCTCGGGGACCCGGGCCAGCGGCGCGCGAGCCATGATCCCGACGCCGGCGACCAGCGCCACCGCCAGGCCGGCCGCGACCGCCGCGAGCCCGACTCGATGTTGGTTGGCACCGAAGGTCAGCACGATGAACGCCACCTCGAGCCCCTCCAGGAGCACACCCTTCAGCGAGATCGTGAACGAGTAGCCGTCAAGACCCCAGGTCCGCGCGTCACCGGCGGCGCGGGCCTGATCGCGCTCGGCGGCGAACGCCGCCGCTTCGTCGTGAAGCGCCTTGCGACCGGCGGCACGCAGGATCGCCTTGCGCAGCCACTGCAACCCGAAGATCAGCAGCAGCCCACCAACCACCACCCGCAGCGCGCCGATCGGCAGCGCGGTGAGGGCCGGTCCCAGTGCCGCCACCACGACGGCCAGCGCGAGCACGCCGGCCACCACGCCGTACAGGGCCGAGCGCCAGTCCCGGGTGGTGCCTACGGCAAGCACGATCGTCAGAGCCTCGACGGCTTCCACCGCGCAGGCCAGAAAGACCGAAAGGGCGAGTCCAAACTCGGCGCCGGACATGATCTCTCAGTATGCCCGCGCGCTGAAGACGGGCGCCAGCAGGAAGACCTTACGGTGCTTCGGCCTCGAAAACGGCGGCCACCTTGATCTCGGTCTCAGGCGCGAGCTCGGCGGGGCGCATCCGGACCCCGGCGGCGGCGTACGCGTCGGCGGCATCCAGCGTCTCGGCCTGCAGCAGGGCGCGGGTGAGGCTCTCAAGCTGATCGCGGTGCTCGCTCAGCAACTGCGTGACCTGGTCGTGAGCTTCGTCGATCAGCCGCCGCACCTCCTCGTCGATCAGGTACTGGGTCTGCGGCGAGGTCTCACTGACCCCGGGCAGGAACGGCCCGGCCCCCTCGCTGGGCAGCACCGCCACCGGTCCGACCTTGTCGCTCATGCCCCACCGGCCGACCATCTGCCGGGCTATCTGGGTCAGCTGCTGGATGTCCGATTCGGCTCCGGTGGTGATCTTGCCGTAGATGACCTCCTCGCTGGCCCGGCCGCCGAGGGCGACCTTGATCTTGGCCTCGAGATCCTCACGCGAGTAGGACACCCGGTCAGCGTCCGGAGTGGCCAGCGTTACCCCCAGAGCCATCCCCCGGGGGATGATCGAGACCTTGCGGACGGGGTCGGCGTCGGGAGTCAGCATGCCGACCAGGGCGTGGCCGGATTCGTGGTAAGCGGTCCGCTCGCGGTCGGCGGGACTGAGCATGATCCCGCGCGGGGCACCGAGGAGGATCTTCTCCAGCGCGTCGGTGAAGTCCGCCAGCTCAACCTTGTCGTGGTTGCGGCGGGTGGCCAGCAGGGCGGCTTCGTTGGCGAGATTGGCAAGATCGGCGCCGACCATTCCGGGTGTAACGGCGGCGATCGTGTCGAGGTCGACGTCGTCGGCGAGCGGTATCGAGCGGGTGTGGACCTGGAGGATCTTCAGACGACCGGCGCGGTCAGGCGCCTGCACGGCGACCCGCCGGTCAAACCGTCCCGGGCGCAGCAGGGCCGGATCGAGAATCTCGGGACGGTTGGTGGCCCCCAACACGACGACCGCCTCATTTGAATCAAAGCCGTCCATCTCGGTCAGGATCTGATCGAGCGTCTGCTCGCGCTCGTCGTTGGCTCCGGTGACGCCGGCCGAACCCTGCCGGGAGCGACCGATGGCGTCGAGCTCGTCGATGAAGATGATCGAGGGGGCGGCCTCCTTGGCCTTGGCGAACAGGTCGCGAACCCGCGAGGCGCCGACTCCGACGATCGCCTCGATGAACTCCGAGGCGGCGATCGAGAAGAACGCCGCATGGGCCTCGCCGGCCACCGCGCGGGCCAGCAGCGTCTTGCCGGTCCCCGGAGGTCCGAACAGAAGCACCCCGTGCGGCATCCGGCCGCCCAGGCGGGCGTAGCGGTCCGGGGTGCGCAGGAACTCGACGATCTCGGTCAATTCGTTCTTGGCCTCGTCGATCCCGGCCACATCGTCGAACGTGACCCGGATCTTCTGAGGGTCGACGCGGCGGGCCTGGGAACGACCGAAATTGCCCAGCGCGCCCATCCCGCCTCCGGCGGTGGCGCGGCGCGCGAGCAGCACGAACAGTCCGACGAGCAGCAGGGTCGGGCCGAAGCCGAGCAGGAACTCGACCAGCAGCGAGGTGTGCTGTGACGTCGACTGGGCGTTGACCTGCACCCCCTTTTGCCGCAGCTGCGCAGTCAGCTGGGTGTTGTTCCAGAAAGTTGGGACCTCGGTCGAGAACAGCGTCGTCGGGGTGCTCTTGGAGTTCGAGGCGGGGTAGCGGACCTTGCTGGCGAACGTGCCCTGGATGGTGTCCCCGCGCGACGAGATCGAATGCACGTTGCCGTTGTCGAGCTGCTGCAGGAAGTAGGGGCTGAAGGGGACCTTGACCCGGGGCTGGGTGCCCGGCTGAAAGAGCAGCACGGCCAGCCAGTTGAAGGCCAGCAGCACGATGACCAGGATCCAGAACCCGGCCAGCCGATGAGGCGGGCGAGGCTGGTGCTGGGCGGGCGTGCCGCGACCGTCGGGCGCTGGGGCGACCCGCCACCCCTGTTGGTCGCGCGGCATCGGTGCCGGCGGGACCGACTTGTCAGAGCCGGGCGGGCTGTCGGTCTGGCGATCGGGTTCGCTCACGGATCCATAGTCGCAGACGCTCCTCACGGGGTTGATCAAATGGCACCACCGGTGGCCGAGCCGCGGCCACCGCATCCAGCTGGCCCGCCACCCAGAATCGGCCGATACCCTGGCCTGATTGCGCCGACTGTTTCATGACGTGGGCAGGGCTTTGCAGCACGTCCCCGCGGCCGTTGTGCTTACAGTCGTGATCGCCGGCTGCGGCTCGGGCGCGGAGCGCCAGACGAGCACGACGGGCGAGCAGAGCGCCCACCCGGCCCCGGCCTCCGCTTCGGCCTCGGCCTCGGCCTCGGCTGTGCCGCAGTCTCACCCGCAGGCGATCCAGCCCGCGGCCGGAGTTCAGGCGGTGCCCTCCAGTGAACCCGCGGCCCCGGTGGTCGGCGATCCCACCGCTCACGCTCCCTCGCTGGCCCAGGTCAAGCGCGAGCTCAAGCAGCTCAATCTGTGCGGCGGGGTGAGCAACAGCGCCGACGCCGCGCCGATCGCGATCGGTCGCGGCCCCGGTTTCGTCGCCGATCCCGGCACCAGCCAGAGCGAGGGGCAGCTGCCCCGGCTGACCGCCCAGCTCGACGCCCTCGGCCGCGCGCTGGGAATCACCATCTACGGGATCAGCGGCTACCGGACCCCGGCCCACAGCGTCGCGGTGGGTGGCTTTGCCGACGACCCACACACCCGGGGCGAAGCCGAGGACGTCGGCGTCAACAGCCTGCTGCGCTCCAGCGCGGCTCAGATCAGCGAGGCCGAGCTGGCGCGTTACGGGCTCTACCGGCCCTTCGATCCCTCCGATGATCCCGGCAACACCGAGGTCAACCACATCCAGCTGATCCCGTCCGGAGGCCCCCTGACGCTGGCCCAGTCGACCGCGACCTTCGACCCCGATCCCTCATGCAAGTGAGCCTGGGGCGGCGCGAAGCTGTTGCCAGCGCGCGAGCCGGGTAGGTTTCAGGCGTGCCCGACCGGCTCGAGCGCTACCGCCAAAAGCGCGACCCCGACAAGACCAAGGAGCCCGGAGTGCGTCCCCGGAGACGCTCGAAAGGCTCGGCCGCAGAGACCCAGCCGCGCTTCGTGATCCAGAAGCATGCCGCCTCCAGCCTGCACTACGACTTCCGGCTCGAGGTCGACGGGACGCTGAGGTCGTGGGCGGTGCCCAAGGGGCCGTCCACCGACCCGCGCCAGAAGCGGCTGGCCGTCGAGGTCGAGGATCATCCGCTGGAATATGCCGACTTCGAGGGCACGATCGACGAGGGCAACTACGGCGCGGGGGCGGTGATCGTGTGGGACGCCGGAACGTATGGAAACCTCGACGTGGAGCGATCGATGGCCGAGACGATCGAGGCCGGCCACGTCAAGGTCTGGCTCGAGGGTGAGAAGCTCCGAGGCGGCTGGACGCTGCAACGCACTCGCTCCGGCGACAAGCCCCAGTGGCTGTTGATCAAGCGCCGCGACGACGGCGCCGACGCTCGCCGCAACCCGGAGAGCTCTGAGCCGCAATCGGTCAAGACGGGGCGGACCGTCGAGCAGGTCGCCGAAGCCGACTAACCGTCTCGCCCACGCAGCGCCGGATACAGAGCGCGGTACTGATCCTGGCGCTCGCGGTAGACCTCCACCCACTCGGCCACTGGCTCGATCCGGTCGCGTACCCGCACGGCGGCAGCGGTGGCGGCGTGGACGTCGGGCCAGACCCCAGCCGCCACCCCGCCGAGGATCGCCGCTCCGAACGCCGCCCCCTCGTCGACCGCGACCCGTTCCAGCGGCAGCTCGAGTGCCGAGGCCACGATCGACAACCACAGCTCGCTGCGGGCGCCACCGCCTGAGACCCGACCGACCTCCAGCTCCGCACCCAGGGCGTCGACCAGATCCAGCGAGTCGCGCAGGCCGAAGGCCACCCCCTCGAGCACCGCGCGGACAAGCGCACCGCGATCGTGGCGGGTCTGAAGCCCCACGAACGCCCCGGTGGCGTCGGGGTCGGCGTGAGGCGTGCGCTCGCCTCCCAGGTAGGGCAGAAACACCAGGCCCTCGGTGCCGGCCGGCCAGCGGGCCGCCTCTGCGGTGAGCTCGTCGTAGTCGGCACCGCCCACCGCCCGGCGTAGCCATCCCAGCGAGGCAGCCGCCGAGAGCATCACACCCATCGCGTGCCAGGCGCCCGGTACGGCGTGGCAGAAGGCGTGGACGCGGGCCCGCGGGTCGGAGGCAAAGTGGGGCAACGTCGTGAAGACGACTCCGGAGGTTCCGAGCACGACTGACACCGGACCCGGGCGGTCAGCGCCCACGCCGACAGCTCCCGCGGCCTGATCTCCGCCGCCCGCCGCCACCGGCACACCCTCAGCCGTGGTCCCCGAGACGGTGGGGCTCTCGAGCGCCGGCGCCAGCCAATCGGAGTGCACTTCGAGCGCGTCGGCGACCTCGTGGCTCCACCGCCGGGCCGCCACGTCAAACAGCAGCGTTCCCGAGGCGTCCGAGACATCGGTGGCGTGCTCGCCGCAGAGTCGAAGGCGGATGTAGTCCTTGGGGAGCGCGATCTGGGCGATCCGCTCATAGCTTTCGGGTTCGTGGCGGGCAAGCCACAGCAGCTTGGGTGCGGTGAAGCCGGTCAGGGCGCGGTTGCCGGTCAGCTCGATCAGCCGCTCGAGCCCGAGCCGCGCTTCGATTTCCTGGCATTCGCGGGCCGAGCGCTGGTCGTTCCAGAGGATCGCCGGCCGGATCACCCGGTTCTCGGAGTCCAGCGCAACCAGTCCGTGCATCTGCCCGCTCAACCCGATCGCCGCCGGGCGGCTGGTCCGGGCACGCAGCTTCTCGAGCGCCGTCTCGGTTGCCTGCCACCAGTCGGTGGGGTTCTGCTCGGCCCAGCCGGGCCGCGGGCTGTCCAGCGAGTACTGCTCCTCCGCCGCCGCGATCACCTCTCCGCCTTCGTCGATCGCGATCGCCTTGACACCCGAGGTGCCGACGTCGATCCCGACGAGCGCCCCGCTCACGGCAGCTCAGCTCGGCCGCCAGCCGACAGAGCCCTCACCCGTTCGGCAGGACCTGCACCTTGACGCCGTCACCGCCGCGCATCGCGTCAAGCGCAGTTTCAGACTCGTCCAGGAGGAAGGTGTGCGTGAGCAGCGACTCGGTCTCGATCGTCCCGCTGCGCAGCAGCTCGACGGCGGGGACGAACGTGAACAGCACAGCCATGGAGCCGATCACGGTGATCTCGTCATTGTAGATCCGAAACGGCGACAGGCTGACTCGAGCCTCCTCGGGAGCGACGCCGAAGATCATCAGCTTTCCGCCGCAGGGCACCGCTGCCCGGGGCGGGCAAACGCTAGCGTTGGCGACCGTGGCCAGCCGTCGGCACCGGGCAGCGTGAGCGGAGCGCTCGAGCACCTCGATCAGTCCGAGCGCGAGCTCCTGCGCGAGGCGCCGGCGCCGCAGCGCGCGGCGGCGATGAAGGCCGTGTTGACCAACGAGCGCTTCAGCGATCCGGGCTGGATCTATGAGCGCAAGCTCGACGGGATCCGCTGTGTGGCGATCCGCGACGGCGAGCGAGCGCGGCTGCTGTCTCGCAACGACCTGTCGATGAACGACCGATATCCCGAGATCGCCCAGGCGCTCGAGGCCGTCTCGAGCCGGCAGTTCGCCATCGACGGCGAGATCGTGGCCTTCGACGGCGCCGCCACGAGCTTCGCGAAGCTGGCCCAGCGCCGGCGCCACTACGTTCCGGTCTTCTACTACGTGTTCGACCTCCTGTGGCTCGAGGGCCACGACGTCACCCAGCTGCCGCTGCGGACCCGCAAGCGCCTGCTGCGTGAAGCGCTGGAGTTCGGCGCTGGCATCCGCCTGACGCCGCATCGCAACGGCGACGGCGAGGCCTTCTTCAAGGAGGCCTGTGGCAAGGGGTGGGAGGGCCTGATCGCCAAGCGCGCCGACAGCCGCTACAGCGAAACCCGGTCACGCGACTGGCTGAAGTTCAAATGCGAGCACGGGCAGGAGCTGGTGATCGGCGGCTACACATCGCCCCGGGGCTCCCGGGTCGAGTTCGGGGCCCTGCTGGTCGGCTACTACGACGGCGGTGAGCTCCGCTACGCGGGCAAGGTCGGAACCGGCTTCGATGCGGCCACCCTGCACGAGCTGGGGGCCAAGCTTCGCGAGCTCCGACAGCCCGAGCCACCGTTTGCCGACGCAGCGAAGATCCCCGATCGCACCGTGACCTGGGTCGCGCCCAGGCTGGTCGCTCAGGTGGGCTTCACCGAGTGGACCGGGCACGGGCGGGTTCGTCATCCGCGGTTTCTGGGGCTGCGCGACGACAAGCCGGCCCGCGATGTGGTCAGGGAGACCGCTAAGTGAACTGCGCCCTGGCGCCTGGGTGACTAGATACTGAGGCCGCCGTCGACGACGAGCGTGGCGCCGGTCATGAACCGGCTCTCGTCGCTGGCCAGAAACACCACGGCCTGGGCGACCTCGTCGGGGTCGGCGTGGCGGCCGAGTGGAATCATCTGCTCAAACGCCCGGGCCGACTCCTCACGCGATGCGCCGACGGCCTCGATCTCGATGGTGTGCTGAAACTCGTTGTCGGTGGGACCGGGGTGCAGTGAATTGACCCGG
>DASXJY010000116.1:0-28949 GCA_036497115.1 Solirubrobacteraceae bacterium | reverse complement strand
GGATCCTGACGAGGCCGAGCGGCGGATCGTCAAGGGCCTGGGCAAGGCGTTGCTCAAGACGATCTCCAAGATGGGGATCTCGACCATTCAGTCCTACTGCGGAGCGCAGATCTTCGAGGCGGTCGGCCTCGAGCGCGAGCTGATCGACAAGTACTTCACCGGCACCGCCTCGCGCATCGGAGGGGTTGGGCTCAACGTGCTCGCGACCGAGGCGCTGGAGCGCCATTTCCGGGCCTATCCGCGCACCGGTCGCGACCTGCTCCCCGTCGGCGGTGTCCTGCAGTGGCGCCGCGACGGCGAACTTCACATCTGGAACCCCGACACGATCGCCAGCCTGCAGCACGCCGTGGGCACCGGCGCGTCCGCGGACGGGCCCCGGCTGCACGATCCGCAGGAGACCTACGACGAGTTCGCCCGTCAGGCCAACGACGAGTCGACGCGGCGGGCCGCGTTGCGCGGGCTGATGAAGCTGCGTCTGGCGCAGCCACCGGTGGCCCTCGAGGAGGTCGAGCCGGCGACCGAGATCGTCAAGCGCTTCAGCACCGGGGCCATGAGCCTCGGCTCGCTGTCTCGAGAGGCTCACGAGACGCTGGCCATCGCCATGAACCGCCTGGGTGGCAAGTCGAACACCGGGGAGGGGGGAGAGGACCCCTCGCGCTACCAGCCGGACGCCAACGGCGACCTGCGCCGCTCGGCGATCAAGCAGGTGGCCTCCGGGCGGTTCGGGGTCAACGTCAACTACCTCGTAAACGCCGATCAGCTCCAGATCAAGATGGCCCAGGGAGCCAAGCCCGGCGAGGGCGGCCAGCTCCCTGGCCACAAGGTCGACGACTACATCGCGCGGATCCGCAGCTCGACGCCCGGGGTCGGACTGATCTCTCCCCCTCCGCACCACGACATCTATTCGATCGAGGATCTCAAGCAGCTCATCTACGACCTGCGGTGCGCCAATCCAAACGGCTCGGTGTCGGTCAAGCTGGTGTCCGAGGTCGGGGTCGGCACGGTCGCCGCGGGCGTGGCCAAGGCCAACGCCGACCACGTCACGATCGCCGGCCACGACGGCGGCACCGGAGCATCGCCCCAGTCCTCGGTTCAGTCGGCCGGCGTGCCGTGGGAGATCGGCCTCGCCGAGACCCAGCAGACGCTGTTGCTCAACGACCTGCGCTCCCGGATCACGCTCGAGGTCGACGGCCAGATCAAGACCGGGCGCGACGTGGTCATCGGGGCCCTGCTGGGGGCCGACGAGTTCGGGCTCTCGACCGCGCCGCTGATCGCGATGGGCTGCATCATGATGCGCGTCTGCCACCTGAACACGTGCCCGGTGGGGATCGCGACCCAGGACCCCGAGCTGCGCGCGCGCTTCCGCGGGACGCCTGAGCACGTGACCGCGTACCTGATGTTCGTCGCCGAGGAGGTCCGCACGATCATGGCCTCGCTGGGGATCCGCCGCTTCCAGGACCTGATCGGCCGCGCCGACCTGCTCGAGACCGATGACGCGATCGACCACTGGAAGTCACGAGGCGTCGATCTGTCGATGATCCTGGCCATGCCCGACCTGCCGCCGCAGGCTCCCCGATCGCGAACCCGGCCCCAGGTCCCGGTGCTCGACGACGCGCTGGATTGGGAGCTCGTTCAGGTCTGTGCCCCCGCGCTCGAGCAGGGCCAGCCGGTGCGCCAGGGACCGATCCCGGTCCGCAACGTAAACCGCACCGTGGGCGGCATCCTGTCGGGTGAGATTGCGAGACGACACGGGACGCGCGGCCTTCCCGAGGGGACGATTGAGATCTCCTTCTCGGGCTCGGCGGGTCAGAGCTTCGCCGCCTGGCTGGCGCCGGGGGTGACGTTCTCCCTGCGCGGCGAGACCAACGACTACACCGGCAAGGGACTGTCCGGGGGCGTCGTGGCGGTCCGGCCGCCCGAGACGGCGCTGTTCCGGGCCGAGGAGAACATGATCGTCGGAAACACGGTCCTGTACGGGGCCACCGCGGGCCGCGCGTTCTTCCGAGGGCTGGCCGGGGAGCGGTTTGCGGTTCGCAACTCGGGCGCCTCGGCGGTGGTGGAGGGTGTCGGTGACCACGGCTGCGAGTACATGACCGGGGGCCGGGTGGTCGTGCTCGGCACCACCGGTCGCAACTTCGCCGCCGGAATGAGCGGCGGGGTGGCCTACGTGCTGGACAAGGACCGCCGCTTCGAGGGGCGCTGCAACCAGGAGCTCGTCGACCTCGAGGCGCTGACCGAGGACGACGAGGACGAGGTCAAGGCGCTGATCTCCGAGCACGCCCAGCGGACCGGATCGCTGGTCGCGCGCAACGTGCTGGCGGGGTGGGAGCGCGAGCGGGCCCGGTTTGTGAAGGTCATGCCCCGGGACTACAAGCGGGTTCTCGCCGAGCGTGCCGCGCGGGCCGACAGCGAGGCCGAGCAGCCCGAGCCGTTGAGCGCCTGAGGCTCGTTGCCTGTCGGCCCGGGCGTACGTCCGGTCAGGGGATCGTGGTCCCCCGGTCACCCGCCACTCGGATCAGCACCATCGCCCAGGTCCGAAACGGCCGCCACCGCTCGGCCAGCCCGGTGAGCCACTCCACCGTCGGCTCACCCGAAAGCCCGTACAACCGAGCTGCGTGACTGAGCAGCCGGGGCTCGGCCATCGGCAGCATCGCGTCCGCGAATCCGCTGGCTCGCAGCACCACCAGCCCGGCATAGAACGGCCCGATACCCCTGAGCGATTGGACCTCCTGGTAGGCCTTCTCCGGTCCCAGAGCGTGTAGCGCCACCACGCTCAGAGACCCGCTTAGGGCCGCCTCGGCGACGCCGCGCAGCCGGATCAGTTTCTCCAGGTTCAGGCCCGGGAACTGGTCGCCGAGGCCGAGCAGATGTTGGGGGACCGGAAAGGCGTGAACGGTCTCGCCGGCCAGCTCGAAGGTCTCCCCGAGCTGGATGCTGAGCTCCTCGCGGACCCGGGCACCCTGGGCGGGCGGTCGCCGGGCCGAGATGATCGCCCACGCGGCCGCCTCATACGGAGAGTGAAACAGCACCGGACGCTGGCCGGGATGGGCCCTCTGGAGCGCCCCGATCACCGGGTCGGCGTCGCCGACGCGAAGGAACGCCTCGCCATCGTGGTCTACCGAGATCACCCGCGCCAGCTGCGTAAGCGCCACGCCCGGCGAGGCATCGCCGCGCAGCTCGAGCTCCACCGCCAGCGCACCGTCTGGATCGGGCTGGCGGATCACGGCCCCGGCATAGCCGGACCCGTCGTCGAGCGGGAAAGCCAGCCGCATCGTCTGGTCGAACTCGTCGCCTGCCCCCTTGGTGGGGCCGAAGCCGAACCGGGCGGCGGCGGCCAGCGAGAATTCCCCCCGCACGGGCAGCTCGGCGGTCACGACGTGGGCGTCGGTCACGCGGTCAATGTACGAGACCCGACGGCCCGCCGTTGGTACGCTCCCCAGCCCCATGGGCGAGCTCGGAGCGTTTCTCAAGATCCACCGGGTCGGGTTCGACAAGCGCGACCCGCGCCAGCGGGTGCGCGACTACAACCAGTACTTCGCGCTCCAGCCGGTGCAGGAGCTGCGCCGCCAGGGCGCCCGCTGCATGGATTGCGGCGTTCCCTTCTGCCATGAGGGATGCCCCCTCGGCAACCTGATCCCGGACTGGAACGACCTCGTCTACCGCGACAAGTGGCGCGACGCGATCGACCAGCTCCACGCCACCAACAACTTCCCCGAGTTCACCGGTCTGATCTGTCCGGCCCCATGCGAATCGGCCTGCGTGCTGGCGATCAACGACGATCCGGTGACGATCGAGCAGATCGAGCTGGCGATCGTCAACCGGGCCTTTGACGAGGGCTGGATAGTGGCCGAGCCGCCGGATCGGCGATCCGGCAAGACCGCGGCCGTGATCGGCAGCGGCCCGGCCGGGCTCGCCGCGGCGGCCGAGCTCAACCGCTGCGGCCACGCGGTGACCGTGTTCGAGCGCGATGAGGGGCCCGGCGGGCTGCTGCGCTTCGGCGTCCCCGACGCCAAGCTCGAGAAGTGGATCATCGACCGGCGGGTGGAGATCCTGCGCCAGGAGGGAATCGAGTTCGTCTACGACACCGACGTCGGCCGCGACATCACCGCGGCGGAGCTGCAGCGACGCTTTGACGCGGTGGTGATCGCGATCGGCTCCCGGGTCTCGCGTGACCTCGACGTCCCGGGCCGCGAGCTCGCTGGGATCCACGCCGCGATGGACTACCTCTACCAGCGCAATCGGGATGTGGCGGCAAGCCAGGGCCGCCCGGCCCGGGACACTCCGCCCGGGCGGGAGGTCAGCGCCCGGGGCAAGAAGGTGATCGTGATCGGCGGTGGCGACACGGGGATGGACTGCATCTCCAATTCGCACCGGGAACAGGCGCGGAGCGTGGTCATGCTCGACGTCTACGCGCAGCTGTCGGAGGGCCACGACGATGTTCGCTATCCCTGGCCCCTGCCGCCCAAGCGCACCGCCTCCACCTACGCGCTCGAGGAAGGCGGCAAGCGCCGGTGGGGGACCGAGGTGACCGGCTTCGGCGGCAAGGACGGAGCGGTCAGCCACGTCTACGCTCGCCAGGTGACCGGGAGCTCCTCGCGAGATCTGACGCCGGTGCCGGGCAGCGAGTTCGTGCTCGAAGCCGACCTGGTGCTGATCGCGATCGGGTTCGAGCATCCCGAGCACGACGGCGTCGTCGGCGAGCTCGGACTGGAAGTCGATCGCCGCGGCAACGTCCGCACCCGGCAGACCTACCGCAGCTCGGTGGGCCGCGTCTATGCCTGCGGCGACGCGCGGCTCGGCCAGTCGCTCGTCGTCACCGCGATCTCCGAGGGGCGCAAGTGCGCGCGGATCGTCAACGCCGATCTGGGGGGCAGTCCGATGGACGCCGACCGAGAGATGCTCGCGGTCGGCGCCTGGAGCGGAGAATCCGACCGCACCCTGCGCCACGAGGCCGAGGCAGCGGGAACCGTGCGGCCCGGAGAGGAGTTCTTCACCGGGCCCGGAGCGCGCAATCGTTGATCAAACTTTTGCGCACCAGTCTTGCCGAGGTGCTACCTTTAGCTCGCGGACCGGAAGGCTGCGTCTTCGGTTCCGATAGTTTCGGGGCAATGACGTTGCTCAAAGCTTGGGACGGGGAAACTCGCCCCTGTCGGTCAGGGAACTGCGCCCCCACTTCCCTGGCTCTCCGGGGGGCCCAGAAGGATCTGGGCCCCCCGGTCCTTTAAGCCTTGTCGGCCAAGTTGGTTAACAACCTTAGGCCCTAGCGCGTACGGCTGACGTCAGGTCGGCGCTCCGGCGGCGTGAGCCGGGGCGGGGCCCGGAATCCGTGGCCGGCGCGGCTCAGCCCGACTGCTCGGTATGCGACCGTGTGGGCATGGCATCGCCGTCTGCAGCCATCGCTCTCGCGAGCGGGCACGGGGACACCTCGATCGGGACCACGATCGAGCACTTCCTCGACAACGCGGGCAAGTTCTTCTCCCAGCTCGCGAGTCTGAGCTGGGTATCGCTGCTGCTCGGCCTGGCGCTGTATTCGCTGTATCTGCTGCTGCGCTCACGAGCCCTTTGGGGCGCGGTTCGCACCGCCTATCCAGGCGAGACGATCCGCTGGCGGGACGTTTGGGGCGCCTACATGGTCGGCTACGCGATCAACAACGTCTTTCCCCTGGGGGGCGGCAACATCGCACAGCTGTTTTTGACCCGGGTCGCGATCCCGCCCTCGAGCTACCCGGCGATCGCCGCCGCTCTGTCCACCGGGGTGATCTTCGACTGGTTCATGGGTTTTCTGATCATGTGCTTCGCGTTTACGCAGGGCGTGTTCCCCAAGCCGCCGGACTTCTCCAAGCTGCCGGCGTTCGACATCAGCTTCTTTGCCTCCGACATGCGCTTCACGCTGTTCTTCGTGACCGTGCTGGGGATCGCCTTCCTGGTCGGGTTCGCGCTGCTGTCGGCGCGCGTGCGGGCGTTCTGGCAGCGGGTCCGGCAGGGCCTCTCGATCCTGCGAGACCGCAAGCTCTACTACCGCCGGATGGCGAGCTGGCAGTTCGCCAGCTGGATCGCCCGGTTCGCCGCCTACTGGGCGCTGCTGGACGCCTTTCACATTGGCGGCTCGGTCCGCAACGCGCTGCTCGTCCTCGCCGTCCAGGTCGTGGCCTCGGTGTTCCCGTTCACCCCCGGCGGGGCCGGGGTCCAGCAGGCGCTGCTGTTGACGATCTTCGCCAACAGCCCCGACGTGGCGGCGTTCTCAGTCGGGCAGCAGATCGCCACCGCCGTGTTGAGCACGGCGCTTGGCTTTGCCGCGCTGGTGTTCATCTTCCGCTTCAAGAGCTTCCGCGAGGTGCTCGCCCACGGCCGAGAGCACCGTCGCCAGGAGGGAATGGCCGTCGGCTGACCGCGGATGCGGAGCACCCGCGAGCCGGTAGCGTTCGGTCGGTCCCTCTCCCGCGGCGGCGCTCCGAAACTTGGCAAATCCTAACGATGGGAGGGTCCGCCCGCGCGGTAGGCTCGAAGGGACACGTGCCGACCTTCTGCCGCCACAACCGCCTGATCCAGAACTGCCCCATCTGCTCGCGCGAGCAGCATCTCGAGATGCGTCCCGTGGTCTCGCCCAGCGGCGGCGCGGCTCAGCCGCGGGCGCCGCGCGGTTCGAGCCCAGCGCAGACCGCGACGCGTTCGGGATCGGGCCGGTCGGGCGGTCGTTCCGCTACCGGGCTGAGGGTCCGCAAGCTGGCGCGGGGGGTCGAGGATGGCTACCGGTCAGAGCTGGTGCCGGGATTGAAGTCCGGCGCCGACGCCGAACGGCTGGCCGAGGAGCTGGCCTTCGCAGCGACGAGATTGGCGGTGCTCGACGCCGAGCCGCCGGGGCTCTACGCGGAGGTCGCCGATTCGGCCGCCGAGATCGAGGAGCGGACGTGGCTGGCGTTCCTAATCGCCTATCTGGGCCCGCTGGACGCCGAGGATCCCTTCGCCGCCATCGAGGCCGCGCGCACCCCTTGGAGCTCCGGTCAAGTCCCGGAGCTCGCGGGCGTCGAACCCGGCCCGCGGGGCGCGCACGTGAACGCAAACGGCGAACGCACGCTTCACGCCTACCGGGCCTGGGCCGCGCGATCGGGCTCACAGCAGCTGGCCTTCACCAGCGAGCCCAGTTGGACGGCGCAGCGCCGCTTCGCGCGCGTGTTCGAGCGCCTTTCGCTGCCCGGGTTTCCCCGCGATGCCCGCTTTGAGCTGCTGACCCTGCTCGGTCACCTCGGCGTCTACGAGCTGCGGCCCGGGGCGCTCCAGCTCGGCGGAACCGGCTCCGTCACCACCGGGGCCAAGCGGGCCCTGGGAATCGGTGATCCGATGCTGCTCGAGCGGCGCGCCGCCCAGCTCGCCGAGGCCTCTGGGCTGCCCCTGGAGGCGCTCGATCTGGGCTTCTATAACTGGGAGCGGGGCTCACGGGCGACCGCCGGGATGGGCCTGGCGGCCGAGCCCGATCCGGCGGCGCTCGAAACCGCCCGCGCGGCGCTCGGACTCTGACCCCGCCGCCGGCGGGCGCTCCGTCCGGGCCATTGCCTACCTTCATGGGCGTTCGCATCCCCGAGCCGGAGCTGCAATGTCTCTCTGCTTCATCGAACCGCAGAACGCCATCCGGGTCATCGCCGACTCGGTGGGGCGCGAGGCGCGTCGTCAGATACTGGGCGAGGTCGTCCGAGCGTGGGTGGACGAGATCCCCGAGTCGGAGCTCGAGTCGCACTACGCCAAGGCGGTTGCCGACCTGGACGAGCACGATCTATCGCTGCTGGCGGCCTGGCACGTCTCGCTCGAAGTGGGCCATCCGCTTCCCAACAAGGAGTTCCTGGTCAACGTGTTCTCGTCTCTGGGCGAGAACCGACGTGAGGCGCTGAAGATCGCCGCCGGCTTTCGTGGCGAGGAGGCCTTCGAAGCCGGGGTGGGAGAAGAGCAGGCCTTTGACACGGTCCTTCCGTGGCTGTCGGAGGAGCGCTGCGCCTCGCTGGCGGCCGAATGCCTGGAGCTCTACTGCTGGGACCGCCTCGGAGTCGAGAACTAAAGACTCAGCCGCCGGAGCTCAGCAGGGCCGCGCTGCCCCGCGGTAGCTTGACGACATAGGTCCGGGCGGCACCCGTCGCCGGCTGGGTCTGCAGTGGGGCCAGCGCTCCCGTGTAGGTGTTGCGCCCGTAGGTGCGCCCACCGAGCGTCACCCCGCGCTTGGAGTGCACGCTGGGGGCCTGCATTCGCTCGATCGTGGCGGTATCCCCGGTGCCCCGCGGGAGGCGCACGGCGATCGTCCGGTCTCGTGAGGGACTCTTGTTGATCAGGGCTACCCGGATGCGTCCGTCCGGGGCGCGGGTGGCCCACACGCTCACGTGGCTGCCCGTCCTGATGCCGTGGAGCTTCAACAGCCGCGATCCCGGCGGCGCGGCCTGCCCGAACAGCTGCAGCCCGTAGTACACCGGCCGGACCCAGGCCCGCCAGCGCCCGTTTGAGCGGCTGAACTGAAACAGCTCGTAGGAGGACTTGGGAAGCGTGTGCAGGTTGACCCCGTCCACGCCGGCACGGGCCAGCGCGAACAGCGCGTCGGTGACCCAGAGTGAGCTCGCGAAGGTGTCGCTGATCCCCTTCTTGCCGCGGCAGGCCACGGAGTTGAGCTCGTCGACGCGGATCTGGCGGTGCCCGGCGTGCGCGGCGGCGATCCACGGGCGAAGGCTGCCGGCCAGCCCGACCGTGGCGTAGCTGGCCAGTAGGTGAGAAATCGTCGGGTACTGCGGCGAGCTGGGAGCCACGAAGCAGTTGCGCAGCGGGTAGCGATGCACGGTCATCAGCCTGATCCGGCGGTTGTGATCGAGGAAGGCGGGCATCGTCGTGATCCACGAATCCGGACTGGTCGTCGGTCCCACCGCCAGTGCCGGGCCGGCCAGGGCCGGCGAGGGGGTGGCGGCGGCGATGGCCGCGAATTCGCCGGCGAACTGCGAGTAGCCGTAGTCCGGGGGGCGCGCGTGGATTCGCGCGCCAGAGGCGGTGTGAAACACGGTCACGTTGGCGTACACGTTGGGCTCGTTGCCGATCTCCAGCGCCTCCAGCGCCCGGCGGCCGAACGCAGCGCTGTACTGGCGAGCCTCGGCGGCGGCCAGCGATGGGTCATCGGCGGCCAGGTTGAGACCGGCGATGATCCGAGCCCCCAGCTCGTGAGCGAGGGCGCCCGTCGTGGCCATCCAGCTCGGGGTCAGTGGGTAGCCCTCATACGGCGGCGGCCGCACGCCGGAGCTGGGAGCGTAGGACACATCGGTGCTGTCGCCGCCGATGCGGATCACCGGCGCCTGACCCGGTGCGACGTTGCGGATCAGCTGTTCGAGCACTGGATTGATGCGGCTGGGATTGGAGCCGGTATAGGCCCGGACGGCCTGGAACTCGAACGAGAAGCCCAAGAACCCGGCCCGTATCGGCCTTCCCACCGCGCGGGGGCTGATCCGGGCCACCAGCGCGCCGTGGGGGATCCTCGGAGCTGTGGCGGTCCGGGTCTGGGCGCTGCGCGTCTCGCCGGGATCGGCGCGGTCGGATCCGCTGCCGCCGCTGGCCAGCACGGTGGCCACCACCACGCCGAGCACGAGCAGCGTGGCCAGGCCGAGCGGAAGGCGCCATCGCATAGGCTCGCCCTCCCGCTAGCCCGCGCGGCGCAGCGCGGCTTCGATTTCCTCGATCGCCTGCTCGGTGGACTGAAAGTGGACCGCCTGCATCCCCAGCTCCCGGGCGGCGTCGCAGTTGATCTCGACGTCGTCGACCATCACGGTGGCGCCGGCGTCGGTGCCCAACTGCTGCAGCGTCAGCTCGTAGATCCGCCGCTCGGGCTTGCGCGTCCCCACGAAGGCCGAGTCGACGACGACGTGGAAGATCTCGTCGATCGGCAGCATCGCCCGCCACCGGCCTTCCCACTCGCGGACGTTGTTGGTGCAGATCGCCAGCCGCAAGCCGCGGCCGCGGAGCTGGCGCATGTAGTCGATCAGCCTCTCGTTTGGCCTCAAGTTGGCGAAGTACCCCTCGGCAAAGCCGTTCATGTCCACCGGTCGGGAGAGTTGCCGGCTGAGCTGGGCGCCGATCGAGCTCATGAACTGGGCCTCGGTCAGGCGTCCCGTCTCCAGCTCGAACAGGGGATTCGCCCCGTGCTGCTCGGCGACGGCGACCATCGCCTTGCCCAGCTCCTCCAAAGGCACCCCGGAGGACTCCTGGAAGGCCAGGAACGAGCCGGCCAGCGACGACGTGAGCACGCCGCCGAAGTCGCTGATGATCCCGTCCACGCGCGCCATGACCGATTAGAAGCGGGCCAGCAGGTACACGCCCGGCCCGTCGAGGCCGCGGCTGTGACATCGCAGAGGCGAGACGTGGAGGCTCAGCCCGGTGGCGCTCACGCCGGCTCCGCTGCCGATCGCCTCGGCGGCGGCGCGGCGCGGATACTGGTCTTCGCCTTCGCCCACCCAAAGCTCGAGGCTGGCCCGCGACGGTCGTCCATCGCCGGTGTAGGTGGTCGACAGCCTGGGCTCGTCGACCTCGATCGGGCCCTCGGAGTCAAACAAGGTGGCGGTGAGCCGGTCATCGTCCTGGCCCGAGCCTCCCCGGGGCCGCAGAGCCAGCAGCGACAGGGCCTGCCCGTCCTCGAACCAGCCCCAGATCCCGCGGATCGAGTCAAGCTCGGCGCGATCCAGGACCCGGGAGACGCTGCGGGTGGCCGGACAATCGACCGTGGTCTCGGCGCCGTCGAGCACGAGCCGGCCCCGGGCCCGGCACAGCTCGTCGCGGGCCGGTCTGACCGCGACGCCGTCGCCGGCCGGCTCCGTTGGCCCGATCTGCAGGTCGATGCAGTCGCCGGTCAGCTCCCAGTGGCCGTCGCCGGCGGACAGCTCGACCGCCTCCCCGGCGCCGGTCGCCGACCCGTCGCCGAACACCACTGCCGGCTGGCCGGCGTCCACGGCGGTTCCCCATACCCCCCCGCCGAGATCGCCGAACGAGACGATCCGCAGGCCCGACTCCGAACTCGCGGTCATCGAGGCAGCGTACGCGGATCGATGTCGCTGGCGGTTGAGTCGACGTCGTAGGGCTCGGCGGGGCGCGTGAACTGCGTCGCCTGCACGAAGATCCGGTTGCGCACGTTGCGCTGCACGCCGCGGCGGGCGACCGAGCGGATCGGCGGGGCCAGAAGCAGCAGGCCGACCAGGTCGCCGATGAACCCCGGCACGATCAGAAGTACGCCGCCGATCAGCACCAGGGCGGCGTCGGCCACCTCCCGGCCCGGGGGTCGTCCCGCGGCCACGGCGGCGCTCAGCCGCCGCCAAGCCGTCCGCCCCTCGGCCCTCATCAGCCGGGCTCCCAGCGGCATGGCGACGATCAGCAGCAGCACCGTGACCAGCACGCCGATGAGCTGGGCGACCTCAATCGCGACGGCCACCTCGGCGATCAGCCACAGGATCAGGATCGGAAAGACCAGCATCGTCTCTCAAGGCTAGGACACTGCCGCTCAGCGCGGATCGCTCAGACGGTGAAGCGGCCGCAAACGGGGGCGGTGGCCCCTCCCGGTGGCCCCACGGCGCGGCGGGTCGGCTATGCGAACGTGGTTGCCGGACCCTCGAGCTTGACGCCCGGGAGCCGGTGCAGGCCCACGATCTCGATCAGGGTGCGGATCTGCGGCTGGGCCCCGCGCAGACGCAGCGCACGGCCGCCGGCGCGCAGGCGGCGGGCCAGCATCGCGAAGTCGACCATCAACGAGACGTCGGCGAACACCAACTCGCTGAGGTCGACGATCACGTCAGCCTGCGCGCGGATCGCGCGGGTCAGCGCCCGGCGACGGAAACCCTGGGTGCTTCGATCTTCGTCGCCACGGCAGCGCAACGTCGGCGGCTTGTCATCGAAATCGACGATCGGAGGAACCTACCCAAAGCGTTCGATAGATAACAACCGGCCTCGCCCCGCCAGTCTCCTAGACTCTGTGGGCATGGCATCAGTTGACGAGGTAACCGACGCGCTGCGCGACGTGATCGACCCCGAGCTGGGGCTCGACTTCGTCGAGCTCGGCCTGATCTACGACGTCGAGGTCGACGGGGGAAAGGTCAACATCACCTACACGCTCACCAGCCCGGGCTGCCCGATCGGACCGCAGGTCTCCGAGCAGATGGAGGAGTTCGTGGGCGAGCTGGAGGGCGTGCAGGAGGTCCAGCCGACGATGACGTTCTCGCCCCCCTGGACCCCGGAGCGGATGAGCGAAGACGCCAAGTTCGCGCTCGGTTTCTGATCTAGCCCCTCAGCGGGGCCCGATCAGCCGTTGCGCCCGTGCAGCTCGCGATCGAGATCGATCGCCCGGATGTCGTGCTCGCCCGGGAGCTTGGCGAGCACCGACGCCACCACGTCGCGGACGTCGTGCTGCTCGCGGCCGAGGTCGTCCAGCAGCGACTTCAGCGCGGTGTGCACAACTTTCATCTGGGCTGCGGTCATCTCCAGCCGGAACGCCGGCTGGTCGGGTCCGATCAGGTCGGGCGGCCGGAGCAGATCGTCGGGCGGGAGCAGATCATCGGTCATGGTCGCCAGGGAGCCTACCCGTCGGACCGCTTGCGGGCCGGCCGTGCGCCGCGTTCGCGCTTGGCGCGCATGTCGGCCGCGGGACCGCGCTTGGGACGAGCGTGCTCGCTGGGGATGATCGGAGCCGGATGTGCCGCCGCCGGCGGTGAGGCCAGCCTGGCCGCGGCACTGGCCGGCGAGCCACTAGTCACGTGGGGGCCCCGAGCTCGCTTGCCGCGCGCGGCCGCCATCAGCTCGTGCAGCGCGGCGTCAATGCCGTCGGCGATCTGGTCGATGTCCGGCAGCGCGTCGTAGTCGCCCAGCAGACCGAAGTCCAAGCCTCCGTTGTAGGACATGATCGCGATCGCCAGGGCGTGGTCTTCGGGCAGGAAGGCGACCGGGTAGAGGTCCTCGAGCTGGCGACCGAGCACGTAGAGGGGGAACTGGGGGCCCGGGATGTTGGTGACGATCAGGTTGAACAGGCGAGTCGAGAAGTTCAGCCGTGAGGCCTGGGCCAGCACCGTCGGCGGAGCCAGGTTGTTGACGGCGGCAAGCGTCGCGGCCCCAACGGCCTGCTTTGACTCCTTGAGCCCGTCCATCGCCGTGCGGACGAACTCAAGTCTCGCCACCGGGTCCTCGATGTAGACCGGCAGCGGTCCCCGCATCACGGCGAGCTGGTTGCCGAGCGTCCCCTGGTGGGCCTCGGTCCGCACCGAGACCGGGACCAGCGCGCGCATCTCGAGTCCCTCGGTCCGGACTCCGCGTGAGCGCAGCCAGTCGGCCAGCGCTCCGGAGACCACGGTCAACACGACATCGTTGACGGTGCCGCCGAGGGCGTCCTTGACCTGTTTGTAGTCGGCCAGCTCGTGGCGGACCACGGCGTAGCGGCGGTGGGGACCGATCGGAACGTTCAGCGGCGTCTCCGGCGCCGGGTTCAGCCCCGCCCACACGATCTCGCCGACCCCTTCGATGGCGTCGCGGATCAGTCCCAGCGAACTCCCGGGATGGGTGGCGGCTCCCAGCGCCCGTCCCACCAGCTCGGCGGTCGTCATGACCAGGCCGCGGGCACCGGCCAGGACCAGCTCGGCGCCCGACGGCTCGGGCTGGGGGCGCCAGGGCTCCAGGTCGCCCTCCGGGGCCGGGGGCTCGGGCTCCATATCGAACAGCACCGAAGCCAGGTCAACGCCGGAGACTCCGTCCACGAGCGAGTGGTGGGTCTTGAAGATCAGCGCAAAGCGACCGTCAGCCAGCCCCTCGACGAGCCAGCTCTCCCACAGCGGCTTGGAGCGATCGAGCTGCTGGGAGGCGATCCGTGAGGCGAGCAGGAACAGCTGCTCCTCGGTGCCCGGCGGGGGCAGCGCGGTGTGGCGAACGTGGTACTCGAGGTTGAAGCTCGGATCGTCGACCCACAGCGGCCGGCCGGACTCCAGCGGCGGAGTGGCCAGCTTCTGGCGGTAACGCGGAACCAGATGGAGGCGCCCCCGCACGTGGTCCAGGTAGTCCTCGAACGCCGGTGCCGGTCCTCCGAACAGCAGCACGCCACCGATGTGCATGTGCGAGGCCCGCCCCTCCTGGTGAAGGAACGACGCGTCGATTGAAGTCAGGCGGTCGAGGTGCTGCTGGACCATCGAGATCCTCCTGGCGGCGAATACGAACGACAAGGGTACCCGCAACCCCGTGCCCCGGTAGCCTTCAGCGCCAGAGAGCTGAGGATGGCCTGGGACTTCTCAACCGAGCCGGAATTCGAGCGCAAGCTGCAGTGGATGCGCGGCTTCGTGCGAGAGAACGTCTGGCCGTTGGAGACGCTGCACGACGAGCTCGGCTGGGAAGGTCTGCGGCGAGCGGCCCGGCCACTCCAGGAGGAGGTCAAGGCGCAGGGCCTGTGGGCCGCCCATCTTGACCCCGAGCTGGGCGGTCAGGGCTTCGGCCAGGTCAAGCTGGGGCTGATGCACGAGATCCTCGGCTCCAGCCCGATCGCGCCGCTGCTGTTCGGCAACGCGGCGCCGGACTCGGGCAATTCGGAGATCCTGGCCATGGCCGGGACCGCCGAGCAGAAGGAGCGCTATCTGCACCCGCTGCTGGCCGGGGACCTCAAATCGGCCTTCTCGATGACCGAGCCCGAGACCGCAGGCTCCGATCCCACGCTGCTGCAGACCCGCGCCACGCGCGACGGCGACGATTGGGTGATCGACGGCCACAAGTGGTTCTCCTCCAACGGATCGATCGCCGACTTCCTGATCGTGATGGCGGTCACCGATCCCGAAGCGCGCCCCCATCAACGCGCCTCGATGTTCCTCGTCGACGCTGACGCGCCGGGGGTCAACGTGATCCGCGACGTGGCCACGATGGAGCATCCGTACGAGAGCTTCGGCCGCTACGGCAACCACGCCGAGATCCGCTACGAGCAGGTACGGGTGCCCGGCGATGCGCTGCTCGGAGCCGAGGGCGCGGGCTTTCTGATCGCCCAGCAGCGGCTGTATCCCGGCCGCATCCATCACTGCATGCGCTGGCTAGGGGTGGCTCGGCGGGCCTTCGACATGCTCTGCGAGCGCTCCCTGTACCGCGTCTCGCACGGATCCCCGCTGGCCAAGCACCAGACGATCCAGAACTGGATCGCCGACTCGGAGGCCGAGATGCAAGCGGCCCGGCTGATGACGCTGCACGCGGCGTGGAAGATGGACACCGAAGGGGTGGCGGCGGCCCGCACGGAGATCGCGCTGATCAAGTTCTACGGCGCCAAGGTCCTCCACGACGTGGTCGACCGGGCGCTGCAGGCCCACGGAGGCCTCGGCTACTCCACCGACCTGCCGTTGGAGGCGATGTACCGCTTCGCCCGGGCGGCGCGGATCTACGACGGGCCCGACGAGGTCCACCGCGCGTCAGTGGCCCGCCAGGTGCTGCGCGGCTACGAGGCGCCGCCGGATGGCGTGCCGAGCGAGTACATCCCGGCCCGCCGAGAGGCGGCCCGGGCGCAGTTCGCCGAGCTGCTCGAGGCCGTCACCGCCAACGACTGACCTCCTAGACTGGGTTGTCATGAGTTCGGTCCCGGAGAAGATCCTCCTCGCCGCCCCGCGCGGCTACTGTGCCGGCGTCGACCGAGCGGTGCAGACGGTGGAGCGTGCCCTGGAGCGCTACGGCGCCCCGGTGTACGTGCGTAAGGAGATCGTCCACAACAAGCACGTGGTCGAGCAGCTTCGCGACCGCGGGGCGGTGTTCGTGGAGTCCGAGTCCGACGTCCCCGAGGGCGCGACCGTCGTCTTCTCGGCCCACGGCGTCTCACCCAGCGTCCACGCCGGAGCCCGCGAGCGCCGGTTGCACACGATCGACGCCACCTGCCCGCTGGTGACCAAGGTCCACGTCGAGGCCAAGAAGTTCGCCGCCGATGACTACACGATCGTGCTCATCGGCCATGCCGGCCACGAAGAGGTCGAGGGCACGATGGGAGAGGCTCCGGGCCACATCGTGCTGATCGAGGATGAGGCCGGCGTGGCGTCGCTCGAGGTCAAGGATCCGGAGAAGGTCGCTTACATCTCCCAGACCACCCTCTCGGTCGACGAGACCCAGGCGATCATCAAGCGGCTGCGCGAGCGCTTTCCGGCCATCGTCGGGCCGCGCACCGATGACATCTGTTACGCCACCACCAACCGCCAGGCGGCGGTCAAGCAGCTGGCTCGCGAGTCCGACCTGGTGCTGGTGATCGGCTCGCGCAACTCCTCGAATTCGAACCGGCTGGTGGAGGTGGCGCGTGAGCACGGAGCCGAGTCCCATCTGATCGACAACGAATCCCAGGTGCTCGAGGAGTGGCTGGAAGGCAAGCGCGTGGTCGGCATCACCTCCGGGGCCAGCGCGCCCGAGGAGCTCGTCCAGCGCCTGGTGGAGTTCTTCCGCCGCCGGGGCACCGAGGACGTCCGGGAGCTGGAGGTTGTCTCAGAGGACGTGCGCTTCATGCTGCCCAAGGTCATCCGACAGGCGATCGCGGCCGGCGCCTGACCGAGCCCTCGCGGAGGGGCAAACTGCAAACGCTGGTCGTCTCCGATCTTCACCTCGGCTCGGTGACCAAGCTCGCGGTGCTGCGGGATCCCGCCGTGCGGGCGGCGCTGGTGCGGGCGGTGCAGGACTGCGACCGGCTGGTGATCCTCGGCGACCTGCTGGAGCTCCGCCACGGCCCCGAGCGAGACGCCCTGGGTGCCGCGCGCGAAGTGCTGGCCGAGATCGGAGCGGCGCTGGGCGCCGAGCGCGAAGTGGTGATCCTGGCCGGCAACCACGATCACCCGCTGCTCGATGGCTGGCTGGTGCGCCGCACCCGCGACGGCCGGCCGGCGCCGATGGGGCTCGAGACCGAGGTCGACTGGCAGCCAGGGGAGCCGCTGGCGGAGATCGCCCAGTGGCTTGCGCCGGCTCGCGTCCGCGGCGCCTACCCCGGCATCTGGCTGCGCGATGACGTGTACGCCACCCACGGCCACTACGCCGACCTGCACCTGACGATCCCCACCATGGAGCGGCTCGCCGCCGGCGTGATGGGGCGGGTGGTGGGGCTCCCGCCGGGCGGACCGCCGGCTCCCGCCACCGCCGAGGACTACGAGTCGGCACTGGCGCCGATCTACGCCTGGATCCACGCCATCGCCCAGCGCGTTGATCCGCAGCGCGGCGGCACCCTGCACAACAGCTCGGTCAGGGGCTGGGTGGCCCTGACCGGACCGGGCCGCCGTAATCTGCGACGGCGCTCGCTGGCGCTCGCCTACCCGGCGGTGATCGCGGCGCTGAACCGGGCCAAGCTCGGGCCGCTGCACTCCGAGCTGACCGGCCCGGCGCTGCGGCGCGCCGGCCTGCGGGGAATCGACGAGGCGCTAAGCCGGCTGGGGGTGGGGGCTGAGCACGTGATCTTCGGCCACACGCATCGCGCCGGCCCGCTGCCCGACGACGACCAGAGCGAATGGCGCACCCTCGGCGGCGGGCGGCTGGTCAACTCGGGCTGCTGGGTCAGCGAGCCCAGCTTCCTGGGGGCGTCTCCGCGCCGCAGTCCCTATCGGGTCGGCTTCGCGGTCTGGGTTGGCGACGCCGGCCCGCCGGTGCTGGGCAATCTTCTGGACTGACCCCCGCCCTACGGCGCCAGGCCCGGGGTGAAGCAGACGGCGTGACAGCGCACGCCGTCGCCGAGCTCGAACTCCAGGACTCCCGAGGTGCTGCGGGGGTGTGAGACGAGCTCGTAGGCGCCGGGGTGATCGACAGTGACGGTGCGGCCCGCGGTGGCGCCGGCGACGCTCACGCTGCCCTCGCCGTCGAGCACCGCCCAGACCCCGCCGGCCTCGTACGGACCCTGATAGAGGCCCATGACGTCCTCGCTCTGGGGGGTGAGGACGGCGTCGGGGGCGTCCTCGGGGCGCACGGGATCCAGCGGCGGCCGCTGCACCCCCAGCAGCTCCTGGATGGCCAGCTCCGTCTCGGCGTAGGCGCCCTCTCCATAGTGGTATTCGAACAGGCGACCCTCCTGGTGAAACAGGTAGCGCGCCGGCCAGCCGAGGTTGCCGAACTCCTGCCACAGCTCGAAGTCGGCGTCGACCAGAACCGGATAAGAGATCTCCAGCCGCGCCACAGCCTGACGCACCGCGTCGGCGTCAACGGAGGGCTCAAAGCCGGCGGCGTGGGCGCCGATGACCCGCAGGCCGGCGTCGGCATAGCGTTCGTGCCAGCCCTTTACGTAGGGCAGGGTCCGGATCGAGTTCGGCCGGCAGAAGTCCCAGAACTCGATCAGCACCGGACGGCCCAGCTGCTGGTCCATCCGCAGCGGGACGGCATTGATCCAGGGGACGCCGGTGGGAAACGGGGGCGCGGGAATGTGGTCGACGGGGGCTCGCATCGCGCCCCGATCGTAGACCGGTTTCCGCCGCGCCCAGGGCGATCCGCCGGTCAACCTCGTCCATGGGCGGGGCCTATCTGGAAGTTCGTCGCATATGGCAGAAGATCCAGAGCGGTCCCCACGCGATGCTGCCGTTTCGGCCCAACGCACCCCCGAAAGGCTCGATATCTGGCGCTATACTCTGTGAAGTATTGAATCCAGACCGCATTTGAGGAGTTTTGCGATGAGTCCGTCCGGAGCCGAGGTTCTCCGCCAGATCAAGAGCAGGATCGAAGAGGTCGATCCTTCGGTCGTGCGTGAGCAGGTCTCCAACGGCGCGGTGGTGATCGATGTGCGCGAGGCCGAGGAGTGGTCCACCGGCCACATCCCGGGTGCCAAGCACGTCCCGAAGTCGTTTCTGGAGTCCCGTGTCGAGGGCGCGGCGCCCGACCGCGATCAACACGTGATCCTCTACTGCCAGTCCGGCAACCGCTCGGCCTGGGCGGCCCGGACGATGACCGAGGACCTCGGCTACGAGAACGTCGAGTCGATGACCGTCGGGTTCACCCTGTGGAAGGACCGCGGCTACGAAGTCGAGCAGCCGCGGACGCTGACCGCCGAGCAGCGGGAGCGCTACTCGCGCCATCTGCTGCTGCCCGAGGTGGGAATCGAGGGCCAGCAGAAGCTGCTCGACGCGAAGGTGTTGCTGCTCGGCGCGGGTGGCCTCGGCTCACCGGCCGCGCTCTACCTTGCCGCCGCCGGGGTGGGAACTCTAGGGATCGTCGACGACGACGCCGTGGACCTGTCCAACCTCCAGCGCCAGGTGATCCACTCCTCAGAGCGCGTCGGTGTGCCCAAGGTCGACTCCGCCGAGGAGACGATCAAGGCGCTGAATCCCGACGTCGAGGTCAAGAAGTACGCCGTCCGCCTCGGTCCCGAGAACATCATGGACATCCTGCCCGGCTACGACATCGTGGTCGATGGCCTGGACAACTTCCCCACCCGGTATCTGCTCAACGATGCCTCGGTGCGGCTGCAGATCCCGGTCGTGTCGGCGGCGATTCTGGGTTTCGAGGGACAGCTGTCGGTGTTCAAGCCCTACGACGGACCGTGCTACCGGTGTCTGTTCCCGGTCCCGCCGCCCGCCGAGCTGGCTCCCTCCTGCGGCGCCAACGGCGTGCTCGGGGTGCTGCCCGGAACGATGGGACTGCTCCAGGCCACCGAGGTAATCAAGCTGATCCTCGACGAGGGCGACCCGCTGATCGGGCGGCTGCTGATGTACGACGCGCTGGCTGCCACGGTGAGCGAGGTCAAGGTCCGCCGCGATCCGGAGTGCCCGATCTGCTCCCGCCAGCCGGAGGAGATCTCCGACGACGAGCTCGGCGTGTTCCCGGACTACGAGGCGTTCTGCGCCGGCGCGCACTAGCCGGCCCCCACCGACTAGGCTCCGACCCCATGGCCACCGTCAAGATTCCACCCGTGCTCCGCGCCGCCGTCGGCGGCGAGAAGCAGCTCAGCGCCGACGGCGCCTCGGTGGGGGAGATCCTCCACTCCGTCGCCAGCAGCCACCCCGAGACCCAGTCGCAGCTGTTCGGTGCCGACGGGGGGCTGAACCGCTACGTCAACGTGTACCTCAACGACGAGGACGTGCGCGTCCTCGACGGGCTCGAGACTTCAGTCGGCGCCGGCGATACGCTGGTGATCCTGCCGGCCATGGCCGGCGGCGCTGCCTAGCCACCGCAACCGCCGTTCCCAGCGCCGGGCTGAGCCTCGCCGGTCGCTACACTTCGTAAAGCAATGGCCGCCGAGAGCCTGCAGAACAAGCCCTGCGGGGGTCGCTACGGCGACATCGTCCAGGCGATCGGCCACACCCCGCTGGTCGAGCTCAAGCGACTGAGCCCCAAGGCGGGGGTGCGGATCTGGGCCAAGCTGGAATCGCGCAATCCCACCGGCTCGGTCAAGGACCGCGTGGCCCGGGCGCTGATCGAGGATGCCGAGGAGAAGGGCCTGATCCGACCCGGCCAGACGATCCTCGAGCCCACCTCGGGTAACACTGGCATCTCGCTGGCGATGATCTGCGGCCGCAAGGGCTACGACCTGAAGGTCGTCATGCCTGAGAATGTGACTCCGGAGCGGACCGAGCTGCTGCGTATGTACGGCGCCGAGATCGTCTACTCGGAGGGGTCCAAGGGCTCCAACGGAGCCGTCGAGAAGGCCCTGGACATGGCCGGCAACGACGCCTCGTACTACATGCCCTACCAGTACGGCAACCAGGCCAATCCCGACGCTCACTACAACGGAACCGCGCTCGAGATCCTCGAGGAGCTCGACGAGGTGGCCGTGTTCGTGGCCGGCCTGGGCACCGGTGGGACGCTGATGGGCAACGGCCGCCGCCTCAAGGAGGAGCTCGGCGACTCGGTCAAGATCGTCGCGGCGGAGCCGATGCAGGGCGAGCCGGTGCAGGGCCTGCGGTCTCTTGACGACGGATTCATCCCGCCGATCATCGACCTCAGCCTGTTGGACCGCAAGATCTTCGTCACCAACCACGACGCGATCGTCTGGACACGCAAGCTGCTCGACGAGGAGCGACTGTTCGCCGGCGTCTCGTCGGGGGCGATCGCCCGCGTGGCGGTGCGGCTCGCAAACGAGATCGACGAGGGCAACGTCGTGTTCATCGTCTGCGACGACGGGTGGAAATACCTTTCTTCGGGGATCTACACCCGGCCGGTGGAGGAGATCGAAGACCTGGACTCCACCGTCTGGTGGTGATCGAAGAGGGCGGCGCGCCGCGCCGCCAGCTGCTCGGCGGCGCCGGCAGCGTGCTGACCGCCGCAGCCGCCGTGGCCCTCGCCGGCTGCGGACAGAAGGCCCACGTGCCGCGCCAGGCGGTCAAGCAGGCACCGCCCCACATCCAGCGCCGGGACGTGGCGATCCTCAACGCCGCGCTGGCGCTGGAGCGCCGGACGGTGGCCGCCTACACGGCCGGGATCCCCCTGCTCGACCACCCTGACCAGAAGGCCGCCAAGCAGTTTCTCAACGAGGAGCTGCAGCACACCGGCGAGCTGTTGGCCCTGATCAAGGCCGCCGGCGGGATCGCGCCCCCTCGCGCGGACTCCTACGAGATCGGCCACCCCCGTGGCGGCGCCGGCGTCCTGGCGCTGTTGCACGAGCTCGAGCGAGCCCAGATCGCCGGCTACGTCAAGGCGATCCCGAAGCTGTCGCCGGGCCCGGTACGCGCCGCAGTGGCCTCGATCCTGGCCAATGACGCTCAGCACATAGCGATCATCCGCATCGCCCAGGGCCTCACCCCTGTGCCGTCGGCGTTCGTGACCGGAAACGAGTAACCGCCGGTGCCTGCTTACCAGCCGGCGGTGAAGCGGTGAGCGCCGACGAGCCGGCCACCCGGCGCGAGCTGCTGATCTATGGGGCGGGGATTGCCGGCGCGGCGCTGCTGGTTCCAGCCTCGGCGCTGGCCGCCGGCGGCGGCACCGGCGAAGGCGAGGCGGCACGCCTGCAGCGCTTGATGAGCATCGAGTTGCTGATGCTCTACACCTACAGTCAGGTGATCGCCTCCTCGCTCCTGGGCCCCGGGGCCCGCCGGGCGCTGGCGCCGCTGCGGGCCAACGAGGAGGCCCACGTCCGAGCCCTCGGCGCCCGCCTCTCGGCCCTGGGGGGCGCCGCGCCCCGAGCGCCGGCGACGGTCACGGAAGCCAACCGGGACCTGGCCCACCGCGAGGTCTCAGGTCGCCTGGGCCACCTCAAAGGCGCCAAGGACGCGCTGCGGTTGCTGCTGGCGGTGGAGCGGGTGACGGTCGGGGCCTACTTCGTGGCGCTGACCAAGCTCGAGGATCCCGGGCTGATCAAGCTGGCCGCCGAGATCATGGCCAACGACGCCCAGCACGAGGCGATCATCGGTGGGCTGCTGTATCCGGGCAAGGCCGGCCAGGCGGTGCCTTACGGGCTGGTGCAGGGAGTTCAGTAGCCTCCGGGCGGGATGCGGATCGGCCGCGAGCTCTACGAACAGATGGTGGCGCACGCGCAGGCGGATGCGCCCAACGAGTGCTGCGGGATGATCGCTTCTCGCGATGGGCAGGCGGTCAAGATCTACCCGGCCCGCAACGCGGCCGCCAGTCCGCTGCGCTACGAGATCGACGGCGCCGAGCAGTACCGGATCCAGATGGCGATCGAGGACGCCGGACTGGACCTGGGGGCGATCTACCACTCGCACACCCGCAGCGCGCCGTACCCGTCGCAGACCGACATCAACCTCGCGTTCTATCCCGACGCGCTGTACGTGATTGTCGGCGTGGCCTCAGACGAGCCCGAGGTACGCGCCTACGAGATCCGGGACGGCAAGGTGTCAGACGCCGAGATCAGCCTGGCATGACCGGCCGGGCCCCCGAGCTGCTCGCCTGTCCCGGCTGTGGCTCGCGGTTCGGCGGCCAGGAGCGGTTCTGCCCTGACTGCCACCTGCCGCTGACGTTCGAGGATCCCGGCGACGGCGGCGACGGCGGCGAGTCCGTCTCAGCGGTCCACGCCCGCGCCCGCAAGATCAAGCCGCAGCTGGCTGAGGGCGACCTGGTCAGGGTGGCAGGAGCCCACAACCAGGCCGAGGGCGAGTTCATCCAGGGGTTGCTGCTGGAGGAAGGGGTCCCGAGTCTGCTGCGACGCAGCGCCGGGTTCGACGTGCCCGACTTTTTGGCCGCCGGTCCTCGCGACGTGATGGTGCCGGTCTCAGGGGTCGCCACCGCCCGCGAGGTCCTGCTCGAGGCCGAGCTGATCAGCGCCGAGCCGGTCGGCCGCCCGGTCGCCCCGGCACGGCTGCTGGCGGGGCTGATCGTGGCGCTCGCGCTCGGCGCGCTGATCGTCTGGCTGATCACGCTGCTGGGCCACTGACCCGCGCCGCCGGCCGGAGGGCTCGAGCCGGTAGGTGCGACGGCGCGGAGCGCTAGGGCCCGGCCAGGCGGGCCAGGTGCGAGCGCCAGGCGATCTCGGTCTGACTGACGGCGCGGCCACCGAAGGCCTTGCCGAGTGCGGCGCGAGCACCCTGCGAATCGAGTCGGGTGCAGAATCGGGCGGCGGCCCGCTCTCCCTGCTCGCGTGACAGCAGGTCGATCACGGTTGCACCCAACAGCGGAGCGTCGCGGAGCCCGGGCGGGAACGCGGGGCGTCCGCCCTCCCGCAGGCGGCGGACGATCGCC
Organism: Solirubrobacteraceae bacterium; assembly: GCA_036497115.1. Lineage (GTDB taxonomy): Bacteria > Actinomycetota > Thermoleophilia > Solirubrobacterales > Solirubrobacteraceae > Palsa-465. Next base: position 5,375 of record DASXJY010000116.1, on the reverse strand, counting down.
GGGCGGGCGTGCTCGGTCTGACCTGAGAACCAGCGCGCGCCGCCCTCCAGCAGCCACGCCCAGCGCAGCTCGCGCCGGATCCGGATCGCCGTCATCACCCGCTGCAGATCCCGGTTGTTCTCGCCGATCACTCGCCGCGTGTACAGGGCTGCCGCACTCAGTTCCAGCATCTCCCGCGAGCCCGGGACGTTGGAGGCCCGGGCGCGCAGGATCGAGGGGGCGAGGACGTGCAGCTCCTCGGCTCCGGCCCACCCGGCCACGTAGCGGCGAGCCGCCGGCGCGGTGGCCAGCCACATGACCGGAAGCAACGGATTGGTCAGCGTCAGCGCTGCGACGCTGCGGTGCAAAACAATCGTCACATCATCCGGCGAACGGGGAAACAGCCCCTCGAGGCGTCCTCGCGCGATCTCGAGCGAGTCCAGCACCCGGCGGGCATCGCGTTCGTCCTCCGAATCGTGGCGGGCTCGAAACGAAGCTGAGGCAGACTCGACCCACGCCATGATCGGCGCAGCGAACGGTTTCGGGGCGTCGCCGCCGCTTAGACGAGCGCCGGCTGGCGGTCGGAGGCGATCGAGGCGATCTCCTCCGAAGCCCGCTCGAACTCCTCATCCGACAGCACCGGGGTGCCCTCGAAGGGAAGCTCGCGCGTCAGCTCGAGCCACGAGCGGCAGCCACCGTACTCGTCGCGCACCTTGACCGTGACCGGCCGGGGAATCCGGTAGGTCCGCAGCAGGATCACGTGCAGTGGGTGACGGCGCTTCCAGGCCAGCCGCTTCTCGGCGTAGTCGGGCGTCCAGACGTAGAACGGCGACAGCGCGTCGACCGCGCGCCGGTCGGTCACGGTGAAGTGAGCTGCCACCTCGGCCCAGGCTCGAATCCGCACGCGATCCGGCTGCGCCAGCTCGTCGCCGCGATGCAGCGCCTGGGGGTGGGGCTCGCCATCACTCCACACGCCCTCCTCCAGCGCTCGGGAGAGCTCGGGGCGGTGGGACTCGCGTACCAGGTCGGCACGCTGATGGTCGAACGTGGGATATAGAAAGAACCGCTCGTAGTCGAGCTTGAAGTGCTTCTCGGGTTCACGAATACCGCCCTTGCGCAGGGTCAAGAGCTGCTCGCCTTCGGCGAGCGCCCGCACAGTGACGGCCCATTCTTTAAAAGCAATCGGCATAGGGAAAGTAAGGGGAGACTGGGGTTTTTCCGGGTAAGTCCCGCACGCGCAGCTCACGCGACCGTCAGCGCCGGGACGGCTGGATTGTATGCGACCAGCTCGCGAATGCCAAATGTTCCTGCAATGCAGCGCTTTTCGGAGCACTGAGGGGAGGCCAAAGCTACGCTGCCGTAGCCCTGCGGGGCCGCCGCGCCCCCCGATGGCGCTCGCGGGCTCCCTCGGGCGGGCGCAGTGCGCAGCCTTTCGGGCTCCCTCAGCGGGCGCAGTGCGCCGCCTCTCGGGCTCCCTCAGCGGGCGGACTCGGCGGCGCCGTAGCCGCCACCGCCCGGGGTCTCGATCCTCAGCCTCTGTCCCGCCCGGAGGTCGCCGATCGCCTTGGCCTCGAGCTCTTCGCCGTCGAGCCGGTTGTGTCCCGGCTCGCCGTCCTGCCCCCCGTCGGCGCCGCGCGGGGGGTGGCGGCGGCGCTCGGTGATCAGCGAATAGCGCAGCGGAGCCAGCGCCTCCAGTTCACGGATGACGCCGTCTCCGCCGCGATGGGTTCCGGCTCCTCCGGAGCCGCGGCGCAGCGAGTACTCGACCATCCGGACCGGGAACTCGAGCTCCAGCGCCTCGACCGGGGTGTTGAGAGTGTTGCTCATGGCGACGTGAACCCCGCTGGGACCGTCGGCGTCGGCGCAGGCACCCTGGCCGCCGCCGATCGTCTCGTAGTAGACGACGTTCTCGTCGCCCAGGGTGACGTTGTTCATGGTCCCCTGACCGAGGGCCCGGCCGAACGCTCGCATGACCACATCGGCCACGCGCGAGGAGGTTTCGACGTTGCCGCCGACGACCGCCGCCGGCGACCGGGCGTTGAGCAGGCTTCCCTCCGGGGCGATCACCTCGATCGGGCGGTAGGCGCCGGCGGTGGCCGGAATGTCGGGATCGGTGAGGACTCGCACGGCGAAGTAGCAGGCTGACCGGGTGACGGCCAGCGGGCAGTTGAGGTTTCCGTCGTGCTGCGCCGCGCTTCCGGTGAAGTCGAGCGTCAGCCTGTCGCCGGCGACCGTGGCCCGCAGGACGATGGGGAGGTCTCCCTCGCGAGCCTCCAGGACGTCCTCGGCGGTTCGCGGGCCGTCCTCGAGCTGCTCCAGGCACGAGCGCATCCGCCGTTCGGCGTAGTCGAGTACCGCGTCGAAGGCCTCCTCGAGCGCGCCCTGGCCAACGCGCTGGTACAGCTCGAGGAGCCGGCGGACGCCCACCCGGCCCGCTGCCAGCTGCGCCCGGAGGTCGGCCCGTCGCTGGTCTGGCCTGCGCATCTGCTCGACCAGCTCGTCGATCGCAGCGCCGTCGAGCACACGAGGTGCGATCACCACCCCCTCCTCCTCGAGCGTGGTGGAGTCGGCCGGCATCGAACCCGGCGTGGGCCCTCCGACGTCGGCGTGATGGGCCCGGTTGGCGGCGAAGGCGATCAGCCGGTCGGCGGCGAATACCGGCGTGATCACCGTGATGTCCGGGAGGTGGGTCCCCCCGCGATACGGATCGTTGAGGATCCAGGAGCGGTCCGGCGCGTGCTCCTCGTCGAGCACCGCGGCCACCGCCGCCGGCATCGCCCCGAGATGGACGGGTATGTGCTCAGCCTGCATGACCATCTCACCGGTGGGGGTGAACAGGGCCGTCGAGGCGTCGCGGCGCTCCTTGATGTTCGCCGAGTGGGCCGACCGGATCAGGACCGCGCCCATCTCCTCGCAGATCGAGTGAAGCGCTCCGCTGAGGACCTGGAGCTCGATCGGGTCGGTCACGGTGCCGGCTCCAGCGCGATCGTCCCCCGGGTGGTCACGGTGTCCGCTCCAGCGCGATCGTCCCCCGGTCGGTCACGGTGTCCGCTCCAGCGCGATCGTCCCCGAGTCGTGGACCTGACCGCTCCAGGCCGGCGCCACCAGCAGCGTCGACTCGGCCAGCTCGATCACCGCCGGACCGGTGATCTGCGAGCCCGGAGATGGCGCTCCGGGCCAGACCTCGAGCTCTATCTCGGCTCCGTCGAGCCAGGCCCGGCGTTGGCCGCGCTCGGGTTCTGCCTGCTCGTCGCCTGGCACCAGCTCGAGCTTGGCCGCTTCCAGGGTGGCGGTGACGCGAATCGTCACCAGCTCGAGTGCCTGCTCGGAGTCGTGGTAGCCATAGCGATCCTCGTGCTCGTCCTCGAACGCCCGTCGCAGGTCCTCCACCGCCGGCCGGACCGCGCCGCCGATGGCCAGCTCGAAGGCCTGGCCGCGATAGCGCAGCTCGTAGGTGGCCCGCAATTCTGCCTCCGGTGCCTTCAGCGCGGCGCGAGCCTCCTCGCCGAGCTTGGCGACAAGCTCGGCGATCCGGTCCCGATTGAAGTCATCGCCGGTCAAGAACACACTTCGCTGCACATCGCGGCGGCGCGGCGAGACGACCAGGCCGAGTGCCGACAGGACCCCCGAGGCCCGCGGGCAGAGGATCCTGGTGATCCCCAGCTCCTCGGCGATCCGCGCGGCGTGCAACCCGCCCGCGCCCCCGAAAGCCAGCAGCGCGTACCGCCGAGGGTCGATTCCGCGCTGAACGGTGACCACCCGCAGGGCGCGGACCATCTCGGCGTTGGCGACGCGGATGATCCCCTCGGCGCACTGGGTGCGGTCCAGATCCAGCTCCCGCGCCAGCGCTCCGATCACATTTTCGGCCGCGTCGCGGTCGAGCTCCACGTCGCCGGCCAGCGGAGCGTCGGCAGACAGATAGCCGAGCACCAGGTTGGCGTCGGTGACCGTCGGTTCGGTGCCCCCGCGCCCGTAGCAGGCCGGGCCCGGCTCGGCGCCGGCGGAGTGGGGCCCCACTCGCAGAGCGCCCCCGCCGTCGCGCCAGGCGATCGAGCCACCCCCGGCGCCGACGGTGTGTACCGCCACCATCGGCAGGGCGAGCGGCCGGCCCGCGATCGTCCCCGAGCTCTCCTCCCGCACGGCCCCCGCGTCGACTACGCAGACGTCGCACGAGGTCCCGCCCATATCGAAGCCGAGAACGTTCTCCTGGCCGGCCGCCCGGGCCACGAAGGCACCGGCCGCGGCACCTCCGGCCGGCCCCGAGAGCACGGTCCAGGCGGCGTGGTCGGCGGCCGCCGCGACGTCGATCAGCCCACCGTTTGACTGCATGATCGACGGCTCGGGGATCGACGCTCGGTCGCAGCGCCTCAGCAGCCCGCTCAGGTACCCGGCCAGCAGCGGGGACAGCGCAGCGTCGACTTCGGTGGTGGCCGCCCGCTCGAACTCCCGAAACGTTCCCACCACCTCGTGCGAGAGGGAGACGTGGACGTCGCCGAGCGCCTGCCTGATCGCCTCTCCGATGGCCTGCTCGTGGTGCGGATGGCGGTAGGAATGAAGCAGCACCACCGCCACCGACTCAGGCTCGGACCGACCCAGCTCCTGGACCAGCTCCGCGATCGCGTCGCCATCGAGCTCGCGCAGCGGACCGTCGGGTCCCATCCGCTCCGGGGCGGCGAAGCGCATCTCGGCGGGGACCAGGGGGGCCGGGCGAGCGGCGCACAGGCGGTAGAGCTCGGCGCGATCCTGGCGGCCCAGCTCGACCAGGTCGGTGAAGCCCTCGGTGGCGATCAGCGCAGTCCTGGCCCCGGTGCCCTCGAGCAGCGCGTTGGTGGCCACGGTCATGCCGTGTGAGAAGGCCTGGATCTCGTGCGGGGAGCGCCCGGCCCGCTGGCAGGCCTTCTCGATCGCCGCCACCACGCCCTCGGATTGGTCACGGGGGGTGGTCGGCGCCTTGGCGGTGATCAGCCGGCCGTCAAAGGCCAGGACGGCATCGGTGAACGTTCCCCCGACGTCGACGCCCAGAAGCATGGGCGCAAGATAGTGGGGTGCGCCGGCCGCGTGCAGCGACCGCCGGCGCTATGCGGCCAGCGGGACCTCGATCTCTTCGGTCTCCGCCAGGTGCTGGTGTGACGGGCAGTAGCCGTTGTGCGGAAGCGGCATGCGCTGACACGGCGTGCCCTTGCGGGTGCTGGCGCGGCACTGCAGGGGATTGCCGTACAGGTCGTAGCCGTTCTGGGGTTGGCTGCGCAGGAACTGGTCGGCGCAGCTGAGATAGCGCTCGATCACGCGCAGCACTCGCGGCTGGGCGCACATCGGAAAGTAGGCCCGGATGTCGTTGAACAGCGTTCGCGCCGGGCGCGCGAAGTAGTGCCGATCGGTCGCCATCCGCTCCACGG
>DASXJY010000115.1:0-13545 GCA_036497115.1 Solirubrobacteraceae bacterium | reverse complement strand
CCCGGCGGCCAGGCGCAAGCCCGCCTCCCGGCGCTCAGCGCCTAAGACCTAGAAAAGCGGCAGCGCAGGAGCGTCGCGATGACCCGGAAGCCGTCCCGGGCGGTGAGCTTCTTGCCCTCCTCGGTGGCCCGCGCCCGGTAGTGCACCGGCACCTCGAAGATCCGCTCACCGCGCTGGACCAGCCGGGCGGTGATCTCGGGCTCGATCGCGAACCCCGGTGAGCGCAGCGGCAGGCTGCGAAAGATGTCGGTGCGGATCATCTTGTGGCAGGTCATGATGTCGTGCAGATAGACGTTGTAGAGCATGTTGCAGGCCAGGGTGACGCCCTTGTTGCCGAGCACGAACAGAAACGAATGGCTGGTGTAGCCATCGAAGGCTCGGACCCCGAAACAGGCGTTGGCACGGCCGTCGAGCAGTGGCGGCATCAGCAGCGCCAGATCGGCCGGGTCGTACTCCAGATCGGCGTCGAAGATCGCTGCGTAATCGCCGCGGGCCTGCTCCAGCGCGGTCTGGATTGCCGCCCCCTTGCCTTGATTGTGAGCGTGCTCGAATAGCCGAACCCGCTCACCCCAGTCGCCGTTTCGGAGAATCTCCCGGGTTCCGTCGCTAGAGCCGTCGTCGACGATGATCAGCTCGAAATCCGACGGCAGCTCAGTGTCGAGCACCTCGATTATCGCGCGCTGCACTCGTTCGCGCTCGTTGTAGACAGGCATCAGGATGGAGAGCATCTCGGCGTAACTCCGGGTCGGCTAAGCGGGCGTGGACTGCGCAGCACCCGCGAGGAGCGAGGATGCTAGCGAACCGCGCCGCTTTCAGACAGGATGCCGCTATGGACGGCGGCGCCGATGAGCTGCTCGACGGCTTGGAGGGCGAAGAGCGCGCCGCGCGCGAACGCCTGCTGGCCCGGCTGCGCGAGGAGGGGTTCAGCGACGAACAGCTGGCCAAGGCGGTGGAGGAGAATCGACTTGCCCTGCTGCCCGTCGACCGGGTTCTCGGCGGCACCCACACCGCCAGGGAGATCGAGCGGGAGACCGGCGTTCCGGCGTCGATGCTGATCCGGATGCGGCGGCTGCTGGGCCTGCCCACGGCCGATCCGGACGATCGCGTGTTCAGCGACGACGACATCGAGGCGGCACAGGCGACCAAGGGATTCCTCGACGCCGGCTTCGACGAGGACCGGATCATCGAGATAACCCGGGTCCTGGGCGAGGGGATGGCCCGGCTGGCGGCGACGATCACCACCGCCTTCGTGCAGACGTTTTTGCAGCCGGGCGACAACGAGGACGAGGTGGCGCAGCGGTTCGCCACGCTGGCCGAGGAGCTCACGCCGGCGGTGGCGCCGATCCTGAACGCCGGCTTCAAGGCACAGCTTCGCGACAGCGTCGAGCGCGGGATGCTGGGGCGCGACGAGATCAAGGCCGGGCAGGCAGGCGACGAGCAGGAGCTTGCCGTGTGCTTTGCCGACATCGTCGGCTTCACGCGGCTGGGCGGTCAGCTGGAGGTCGAGGAACTCGGCACCGTGGCCGGCCGCCTGGCGCGGCTGGCGGCCTCGGTCACCGAGCCGCCGGTACGGCTGATCAAGACGATCGGAGACGCCGCCATGTTCGTGAGCCCCCGCCCGGGGCCGCTGGTGAAGGTGGCGCTGGCGCTGGTTGAGGCCGTCGCCGCGGAGGGGCTACCGAGCCTGCGCGCCGGGATCGCCTGGGGGCCCGCGCTGCAGCGTGCCGGCGACTACTACGGCAACACGGTCAACCTGGCCAGCCGGGTCACCGGAGCGGCCCGGCCCGGCAGTGTCCTGTGCACCAAGGAGATCAGCGACCTGACCGCCGACGACGACGAGCTGGAGTGGTCGGCGGCGGGGCGGCACCGGCTCAAGGGCGTCTCCGGCTCGACGCCGCTGTTTCGCGCGCGGCGGGCCGAGTCGGGCAGTCAGGAGGGGTCTACGAAACGCCGTGAAGGTCGATCACGAAAACGAGCGCCGAGTTAGGCGGAATCTTCGATCCGCTGCCGCGGGCGCCGTAGCCGAGGCTCGACGGGATGATCAGCTCGCGGCGGCCACCGACCTTCATGCCGGGGACGCCCTGCTGCCAGCCCGGGATCACCCCTGAGAGCGGCAGCTGTACCGGCTGGCCGCTGCCGTCGTTCCAGGATGCATCGAACTGCTTGCCGTTCTTGTAGAGCACGCCCACGTACTGGACGGTTACCGTGGAGCCGGGCTTGGCCGCCGGACCGGTGCCCTTGACCAGGTCCTTGACGATCAGCTTCTTCGGGGGAGGCCCGGAGGGCGGCACAACCTGCGGTTTGGTCTTCAACGCCGTGGGCACCGGCGCCGCCGCGGTGCTGGCGCTGCTGGTGGTGGTGGCCGAGGCCGAGCTCGAGGCGGTGGTGGGGGTCACCGAGGCGGCTGTGGCCCCGGCGGAGGGAGCTAGTTGGACGCCGGGCGCGGCGGAGCTGCCACAGCCGGCTACGGCGACGGCGAGCCCGACCAGCGCGGACGCGATGCTGATTGGTTTGCGCATGGAAGTGCCCGAGGGTAGCGAGCGAATCTAGAAGCCGTGTAAGAGACCGCCGGCGCGCTGAAACGACGCCGGCGTCAGCCGGCGATTCGCTCCAGGACGGAGGCGTCGACATCGAAGTTGGCGTGCACCGCGTTGACGTCGTCGGACTCCTCGAGCGTGTCGATCAGCTTCATCAGCCGGGCGGCGTCGCCCTCGGTCACCGGCACGCGGGCCTTGGGCCGCTGGGTGACGTCGGCGCTGTCGATCTCGATTCCGGCCTCGGTGAGGGCCTGGCGGACCGCCCCGAGGTCCCCCGGCTCGCTGACGATCTCATACATGTCGTCGTCGAGCGCGATGTCCTGCGCCCCGGCGTCGATGGCGACGATCAGGTCGTCCTCGTCATAGCGCGTGGCGGAAACGACGATCACGCCCCGCTTGTCGAACAGATAGGCCACCGAGCCCGGCTCGCCGAGGTTGCCGCCGTGCTTTGACAGGGCGTGGCGCACGTCGGCTCCGGTCCGGTTGCGGTTGTCGGTCAGCGCCTCGATCAGCATCGCGACGCCGCCCGGACCGTAGCCCTCGTAGACGACGGTCTCGATCTGATCGGCATCGACCCCTTCGCCGGTGCCCTTGGCGATCGCGCGCTCGATGTTGTCCTTCGGCATCGAGGCGTCGCGGGCCTTCTGGATCGCCAGGGCGAGGCCGGGATTGCCGTCGGGGTCCCCCCCGCCCTCCCGGGCCGCGACGGTGACAGCCCGCGCGAGCTTGGTGAAGTGCTGACCCCGGCGCTGATCCACGACGGCCTTCTTGTGCTTGATCGAGTGCCATTTCGAGTGACCTGACATGGGATCTAGTCTAGGAGCCTGCAGGGTGGCGGAGCGGCCGTCGGCGACGATCTGGGGGTTTGCCACCGGGGTGGGGTGCATCGCAGCAAGCGTCAACCGAGCCCCAGCGCCTCCGGATGCTGCCGGTACCAGTCGATCGTGCGCCCCAGCCCCTCCTCGAGCCCGACCAGCGGCTTCCAACCCGTCAGCGCTTGCAGCTTGGAGGGGTCCACCCACTGGCGGTCGATCTCTCCATCGGGCACGCCGGTGCCCCGGATCTCGGGCTCGACGCCGCTGCCGGCCAGTCGGCAGATCAGTGCCACCACGTCGCGCACCCGATGCGGCCGGGCGCCGCCGGCGTTGAACGCCTCGCCGCCACCCGCTCCGGCCAGGAGCGCGCGCCAGATGGCCAGATACGCCCGCGCGGCATCCTCGACGTAGAAGAAATCGCGCTCCGGCGAGCCGTCGGACCGGATCACCGGGGCGCGCCCGGCCAGCGCCGCCGCCACCGCCTCGGGGACCAGCCGCGAGCGGTTGGTGTCTCCCCCGCCGTACAGGTTGGCAAAGCGCGTCACGGCCACGGGAAGCTGGAACGTGTGCCAGTACGACCTGGCCAGCAGGTCGGCCGCGGCCTTGGAGACGTCGTAGGGGTAGATCGGGACCAGGCCCTGGGTCTCGCGGTACGGGAGCTCGGGTTGGGGACCGTAGGCCTTGTCCGACGAGGCGACGATCACGCTGCGCACGCCGTGCCCGCGGCATGCCTCCAGCACCAGCCAGGTCCCGCGGATGTTGGTCTCAAACGTCGACAGCGGCGAGCGGTTGGCAGTGCCCACGAGCGTCTGGGCGGCAAGGTGAAAGACGCTGTCGACGTCGTATTCGTTCAGCGTCCTGGCGATCAGCCCCGGGTCGCAGATGTCACCGTTGACGGCGTCCACGCGGTCGGCGAGTCCGAGCATGGCCAGGCTCGACACGGCCGGTTCGTCGCGCCGGACCGCGACCACGCGGGCGCCCTGCTCGAGCAGGAGCTTTATCACCCAGCTGCCCAGCAGCCCGTGGCCACCGGTGACCAGGACCGAGGCTCCGCTCAGTTCCAGAGCTTCCACGGCGCGCCCTCGCTCTTCCACAGATCGTTGAGCACGACAGCGTCCTTGTAGGTGTCGACGCAGTCCCAGAAGCCCTGATGGCGGTAGGCGCGCAGGCCGCCACCGGCGGCCAGGCGCTGCAGCGCCTCGCGCTCGAGCCGGCTGTCGCGCTCGAGGACCTCGAACACCGAGTCGCGAAAGCAGAAGAAACCGCCGTTGATCCAGTGCTCGCTACGCGGCTTCTCGACGAAGCCCCGGACGATCCCGTCCTCGCCGAGGTCGGCGACCCCGAACTGCAATGCGGGCCGCACGACGGTCATCGTCGCCGTGGCGCCGTGGCTGTAGTGAAAGCCCAGCAGGGCGTTTAGATCGACGTCGGCGACTCCGTCGGCGTAGGTGAGACAGAAGTCGCTGCCCCGCAGCTCGGCCGCGGCCAGATGCAGCCGTCCGCCGGTCGGGGTGTCGGGGCCGGTATCCAGGCAGCGGATCTCGACCCCCTCCGGCCACGGCTCACGCTCGACGAAGCCGACGACCTGATCGCCGAGGTGCCCGGTCAGCAGCAGGAAGCGCCGAAACCCCTGCGCCACGTATATCTGGATCACGTGCCACAGGATCGGGCGACCCCCGATCTCCACCAGCGGCTTGGGGATCGACTGCGCGTGCTCCTGCAGGCGGGTCCCGCGCCCGCCGCACAAGATCACCACGCTCGGCCTCACGGCGGCGGATTATCAGGCATCATCAAAGCCGATGACCGAGCGACTCGATCCCGCGATCTTCAAGGCCTACGACATCCGAGGCGTCTACGGCGACGAGATCGACGAGCAGACCGCGCGCGACATCGGACGCGCCTTCACCCGGGTGATCGGCGACCTGGAGGACAAGCCGACCTCGGAGCTGCGGCTCGGGCTGGGCCGCGACATGAGGCTGACCGCTCCCGAAATGGCGGCCGCCTATCGGGAGGGCATGACCGCGGAGGGAGCCACGGTTCTCGACGCCGGCCAGGTGGGGACGGAGATGCTCTACTTCCTCGTCGGCTCGCGGGAGCTCGACGGTGGGCTGATGTGCACGGCCTCGCACAACCCCAAGCCCTACACCGGGGCCAAGCTCGTCGGCCGCGGCGCCCTGGCCCTGTCCGGGGACGCCGGGATCGGCGACGTGCGCAAGCGAATCGAAGCCGGCCTCGGCGACCCTCCGGGCGGCGGCTCGGTCGAGGACGTGGAGATAATCAGTGAGTTTCACCAGGCAGCGCTGAAGTTCATCGATCCGAGCTCGATCAGGCCCCTGAAGGTCGTCGTCGACGGGGGCAACGGGATGGCCGGGCCGATGGTGGGGCCGCTGCTGGAGCGGCTGGGACTGGATCTGGTCGAGGCCTACTGGTCGCCGGACGGCGAGTTCCCCGACCACGAGCCCAATCCGCTGCTGCCCGAGAACCGCGAGTTCATCATGGCGGAGGTCGTCAAGCAGAAGGCCGATCTGGGCATCGCCTGGGACGGAGACGCCGACCGCTGCTTCTTCATCGACGAGCGGGGGGCGTTCGTCGACGGCGACTTCCTGACCGCGCTGCTGACCGACTCGATGCTCGACAAGGAGCCCGGGGCTACGGTCCTGTACGACGTCAGGGCCAGCCGTGCGGTCGCCGACGTTGCCAACGCCAAGGGCGGCAGGGCGCTGGTCAACCGCGTTGGACACGCCTTCTTCAAGACGCGCATGCGCGAGGAGCACGCGGCCTTCGGCGGCGAGGTCTCGGGCCACTACTACTTCCGCGACTTCTACTGCGCCGACTCCGGGACGCTGCCGGCGTTGTTGATCCTCGAGCTCCTGTCGGGACGCGAGGCGCGAATGTCGCAGCTGCTGGAGCCCTATCGCTCCCGGTACTTCATCTCGGGTGAGATCAACTCCGAGGTCGATGACCCTCCGGGCAAGCTGGAGGAGCTTGCCGACCGCTACCGCGACGGCCGTCAGAGCCGGCTCGATGGAGTCTCGGTCGACTACGACGAATGGCACTTCAATGCCCGTCCCTCCAACACGGAGCCGCTGCTTCGGCTGTGCGTGGAATCGGTGCACTCGCGTGAGGACATGGAGGCTCATCGCGACGAGCTGCTGAACCTGATCCGCTCGTGACCCAGCGGTGAGCAGCGCCGGATCGACCGGTGCGCCCGCGCCGGCGCTGCGGTCGGTCGCCGTGCGGGACCACATCCACTGCATCGCGGTACCGACGCCGTTTCTGGTCGGCAGGGTCAACTGCTGGTTGATCGAGGACGACCCGCTGACGCTGATCGACACCGGTCCGAACTCCGGCAAGTCCCTGGACGAGCTGACGCGGGCGCTGGCCGCGCTCGGTCATTCCGTCACCGAGCTGGAGCGGATCGTGATCACCCACCAGCACATGGATCACCTGGGGCTGCTCGAGATCCTGGGCCGCCGCTCCGGGGCCGAGGTGGCGGCCTTTCACCTCCTCGGGCCCTACCTGGAGAATTTCAGCGCGGCCGCCGCCGCCGACGACGAGTTCGCCATCGAGCTGATGCTCCGCCACGGCATCCCCTCCGATCTGGCCGCGGCACTGGGCTCGGTGGGAGCTTCGTTTCGGGCCTTCGGCTCCAGCGGCCAGGTCACCACGCCGCTGCGCGATGGAGACAGGCTCGAGTTTCGCGATCGCTCGCTGCAGGTGCTGCACCGTCCCGGGCACAGTCCCACCGACACCGTGTTCTGGGACTCCGACCGCCGGATGCTGATCGGTGGCGACCATCTCCTGGCCCACATCTCGTCAAATCCGCTGGTCAGCCGCCCCCTCGACGGCGTTTCAGACCCGGCCCGTCCCCGGGCCCTGCTGCGCTACATGGCCTCGCTGGCCGCCACCCGCGAGCTGCCGGCGGAAATCGTCCTGACCGGTCACGGCGACCCGGTGCTCGATCACGTCGCGCTGATCGACGAGCGCTTCCGGATGCACCGCCGGCGGGCACGCAAGCTGCTGGCGATGCTCGACCCGGAGCCACTGTCGGCCTACGAGCTGGCCACCCGGATGTGGGGCAATGTGGCGGTGACGCAGGCTTTCCTGACCCTGTCTGAGGTGCTTGGCCACATGGATCTCCTGATCCAGGACGGCCTGGTCCGAGAGCTGACCGCAGATGAGACCACGCGGTTTGCCGCCACCGGCTCCTAAAGCCTCCTCAAGACTGAACAAAAGGACCGATCAGACCTCAGTAGAAAGCCGCAGTGCGCAGGGGTAATTCGCGGATCGTCCCCACGCTCGCGATGCCGATAGGACGACTAGACATGTCTGGCCGACCGGGCGCCAACCGTGCTGGCCCAGCACGGTCCTCAGTCGCACCCGCGGTCGCGGGACACCGATCTGGACGCGCGCGTCTGACTGCTGAAGGTCGCCGAGCCGCGGCCGGCCTCGGCCCCGCGGCGCGGGATAGCAGCCCCGGCCCGGATCTGCTGCAGCGCGTTCCGGCGATCCTGTACACCGCCGACACCGGCGAGATCGGTCGCTGGCACTACGTCAGCCCGCAGATCGAGGCGATCCTCGGCTTCTCTCCGGAGGAGTGGTGCTCGGACCGGGGACTGTGGGCCGACCGGCTTCACCCCCTGGACCGCGAGCGGGTGTTGCGAAACGAGTCCCGGGCGCTCGTCGGATCGCCTCTGGGGGCCAGCGAATACCGTTTGATGCACCGCGATGGACGGGTGGTGTGGGTTCGCGACGACGCCCTGCTGCTCAAGGACGCCGACGGCGAGCGCCGCTGGCACGGCGTGATGTCGGACATCACCGAGACCAAGCTGGCCGAGGCCGAGCTCGAGCGCCGCGTTGCCCAGCAGGCAGCCGTGGCCAGGCTCGGAGAGCACGCCCTGGAGGGCGCCAGCACCTCGGATCTGATGCAGGAGGCCGTCACGGCGGCCGCTGATCTTCTCGATGTCGAATTCGCCGCTGTGCTCGAGCTGCAACCCGGTCGCGACCTTTTCGTGGTCCGCTCCTCCTACGGATGGGTGGCCAAGGAAGCCAACGTCACGGTCCCCGCGGGCAACCGCTCCCAGGCCGGTTACACGATCCTCAGTGGCAGGCCGGTGACGCTGTGCGACTTCGAGCGCGAGCAGCGGTTCTCGCGTTCGCCGACCTCGTCCAAGATGGGGATTCGAAGTGGTTTGACGGTGCCCATCGAAGGCCGCCGAGGACCGTTTGGAGTGCTGGGGATCCAGTCGGTCGCGGTCCGGGACTACCTCGCCGGGGACGTTGACTTCGTACAGGCGATCGCGAACGTGCTGGGCGATGCCTTCGATCGCCAGCTGGCCGACGACGACATTCGCTACCGCGCCCTGCACGACCCCCTGACTGGGCTCCCGAACCGGGTCCTGTTCATCGACCGGCTGCAGCACACGATCGAGCGGCTGCGGCGCCGCCGCTGCACCACGGCCATCCTGGTGCTCGATCTGGACCGCTTCCAGCTCGTCAACGACAGCCTCGGCCATCAGATCGGCGACGAGCTGCTGGCGGCGGCCGCGCCCCGCCTCAAGCAAGCTGTCCGTTCCAGCGACACGGTGGCCCGGTTCGGCGGTGACGAATTCGGGATCCTGCTGGAGGAGATCGCCGGCGAGCGCGAGGCGATCGAGATGGCGCAGCGGATCGCCGGCATCTTCACCCGCCCGTTCGTGCTCGGGGGCAACGAGCACTTCGTCACCACCAGCATCGGGATCGCGCTGGCCGAAGGGGGCGAGCTGGCCGAGGACCTGATCCGCGACGCCGACTCCGCGATGCACCGCGCCAAGGAGCGGGGCCGGGCGCGGTACGAGCTGTTCGACGAGGGGATGCGCGGGCGGGCGATGTCACGGCTGCGGGTCGAGAACGATCTCCGCCGCGCCCTCGAACGCGACGAGCTGCGACTCGAGTACCAGCCGGTGGTTTCCTGCCGCGATCACTCGATCGTCTCCCTGGAGGCGCTGATTCGATGGCAGCACTCCGCGCGGGGGCTGATCGCCCCCGGCGACTTCATCTCGGTCGCCGAAGAGAACGGACTGATCGAGCCGATCGGCCGCTGGGTGCTCGAGAACGCCTGTCGTCAGGCCGCCCGGTGGTATCACCAGCGACCTGACTCCGCGCCGATATCGGTATCGGTGAACCTGTCGGCGGTGCAGGTGGCCAACCGCAACCTCCCCGAGACCGTCGTCTCGGCGCTGCGCGGCGCCGGGCTCGAGGCGGGGCAACTGGCGCTCGAGATCACCGAGAGCGCGATGCTCGGCGACGCCGATGGGCTGACCGACGCCCTGGAGGCGCTGAAGGAGATCGGCGTGCGGCTGGTTCTCGACGACTTCGGCACCGGCTACTCATCGCTGGCCTACCTGACCCGGCTGCCGCTCGACGCGCTCAAGGTCGATCGCTCGTTTATCGAAGGCCTGGGGATCAAGTCCCGGGATACCGCGATCACTGAGGCGATCGTCGCCATGTCGCACGCTCTGTCGCTCGAGGTCGTCGGCGAGGGGGCCGAGACCGAGCGCCAGCTGGCAGAGCTATCGCGGATCGGCTGCGACTACGTCCAGGGGTTTCACTTCTCGCCCCCGCTGCCGGCGGAGATGATCACGCGGATGCTGGAGACCGGGCCGTCCTGGCTGGCCGCCGGGGCCCGTCACCGGTAGGCGGGAGCCCGGGGCGCAACCCCACGCTCCGGCGGGCGCCGGCCCCGCTCGGTGTTTCGGCGTCGGCAAAGCGTGCGACCATCAAGGCCATGACCGTCGAAGTCCCGCCCGGTACCCAGCGCCCCCGGCGTCGCCGCCAGCTCGACTGGGAGCTGGTCACCTGCGGGGTCAGTGGCCACGTCCTGGTCGCCCGCGACGTTGAGCTGCCCGAGGAGGATCAGGCGCTCGTGGCTCACGACGACGGCGAGATCCGGTGGCATCGCTGCCTGCGCTGCGACACCTGGATCGCGCTGCCGCGCTCGGAGGACGCGGCCCAGCCACGTACCGTCACTCGGGATGAGATCGAGCTGCCCTTGCGGGGCAAGCCGTTGCACGATCGGATCATCCTGCGCCTGATCGCGGTCGATCGAGTTCTTCACTTCATCGTGCTGATCGCGCTCGGCCTCGCCGTGCTGGCCTTCACCGCCAACCGCGCCCATCTGCGCGACGCTTTCTACCGCGTGCTGACGGCGATCCAGGGCGGGGTGGCCGGCGGCCCGGTGCAGACGAGCGGGCACGTGGGAATCCTGCACGACCTCGACCGCCTGTTCACGTTACGCACGGCCACGCTGCGGGAAGCCGGCGCCGGCCTGCTGGCCTACGGGACGCTGGAAGGGGTGGAGGCGGTGGGGCTGTGGTTCGGCAAGCGCTGGGCCGAGTACCTCACCTTCATCTCGACGACGGTGCTGCTCCCGCTGGAGATATACGAGATCATCCACGGCGCCACCCCGTTCAAGGTGATCGGATTTCTCATCAATCTCGCCGTGGTCATCTACCTGCTGCTGCGCAAGCGGCTGTTCGGCCTGCGCGGGGGGCAGGGCGCCGACGAGGCCGAGCGAGAAAGAGATGTGGGCTGGGAGGCGATCGAGCGGGCCACATTGGCCACACCGCGCTCAGGGGTGCGCCGCGCCGAGCCGGTGACGCCGTGACCGCGCGGGCGGGGGAGCTCAGCGAGCAGCGAGTCGAGCAGGAGCTCAGGCGCGTCGGCAGCGAGCTCTACGCCGCCTTCCCCACCAACACGCTTCACCCGGTCCGGGCTTTCGATGCCCGGGCGATGGAGATGGCCTCGAGCGACCAGGAGCTGCGGGCGGCGCTGTTTCGCTTTGTGGACGTGGTCCCAGCCTGCCGGTCACTCGACGACCTGGCCCGCCACCTCACCGGCTTTCTGGAGGAGGTCCCCGAGACTCCCCCTCCGATCTCGGCCGCGATGCGCATCTCCCACACCAAGGCGGGACGGGCCGCGCTAGGCGCGGCGGCGGCCGGCGGGGTCCGGCACCTCGCGCACCGGTTCATCATCGGGGAGAGTCCCTCGGCCGCACTCGACTCGCTAAAGCAGCTGTGGAGCCACGGTGTGGCCAGCTCAGTCGACCTCCTCGGCGAGGCCACGGTTACCGAGCGTGAGGCCGACAGCTACCAGGCGCGCTGCAGTGAGGCGCTCGAGGTCTTCGGCACCGCCACTCGCCGCTGGCCGCAGCGGCCGATGCTCGAGGCCGACGGCATCGGCTCGCTGCCGCGCGCCAACGTGTGCGCCAAGGTATCGGCGCTGACTCCGATGCTCCGGGCCGATGCCCCGGCGCTCGGGCAGCGCGACGCCGCCAGCCGCCTGCGGCCGCTGCTGCGCCAGGCGCACAGCCTGGGTGCGCACCTGCACATCGACATGGAGTCTCTGGATTCGCGGGAGGCCGTCCTGGAACTGGTTTTGGCCTTGCTCGACGAGGCGGAGTTCCGCGACGGCCCCTCGGCCGGGCTCGTCCTGCAGGCCTACCTGCGCGACTCGCCCGATCAGCTGACCCAGATCATCGACTGGTCTCAGACAACACAGCGCCGGCCTCCGCTCCAGGTCCGGCTGGTCAAGGGCGCCTACTGGGACCACGAACTCGTCCAGGCGCGCCAGCATGGCTGGCCGGTGCCGGTGTTCGAGGACAAGGCCGAGTGCGATCGAAACTTCGAGGCCCTGACCCGCCGGCTGCTGATGGCCCGTCCCGCTCTGCGGGTGGCGATCGCTTCGCACAACCTGCGCTCCGTGGCCCACGCGATCGCGTTCAACCGCGTCTCAGGCGGCGAGGACCGCGACCTCGAGCTTCAGATCCTGCGCGGCCTGGGCAACGAGCTCCAGAGTGCTCTGGCCACTCACGGCTTCCGGGTCCGGGCCTACTGCCCGGTGGGTGACCTGGTGGCCGGGATGGCCTATCTGGTCCGTCGCCTGCTCGAGAACACCTCCAACGAGTCGTTTCTCAGCGAGCAGGCCCGCGGGGCCCCGGTGGAGCAGCTGCTGGCGGCGCCGTGAACGCGATCGACCGCCCTCGCCCCCCGGCGTAGGACCCGAGCAGGCGAGCCGCGCGGCGCGGCCTCAGCCGCGCCCTGGCCGGCGCTCACACGCGATCGGCGCCTCGAGACCCCCATTCCCGCCATTGCGTGGAAAGTTCGCCGGGTCGGCGGAGATTTTCCACGTTCGGCCCGTCCAGCGGGCAGCCGGTGGAAAATCTGGCTCGCTGGTGACGATTTTCCACGTTTTGCGCGTGGAGGGAGTTGGGGAGCAAGCGATCGGAGAGGCGGCGGGTAACGTCTTTGGGCAGCGATGCTCGATCGATTCGCAAACGAGCCGGTCCTGGAGCTGCGCCGCGCCGCGGTTCGCTCGCAGCTCTCGGACGCCCTGGCCCGCGTCGACTCCGAGCTCCCGCTGGCCGTCCCGGTGATGATCGGCTCGGATTCGCGGTCCGCCGCCGAGCTGACCTCGACCGATCCGGGGAGCCCCTCGCGGGTCGTCGCGCAGGCCGCGGGGGCCACCGAGTCAGATGTCGCAGCGGCGATCGAGGCGGCCGGCAGTGCGCTGGCCGCCTGGCGGGCGGCCGGGGCGCAGGAGCGCGCCGGGGCCCTGATCGCTGCTGCCGCCTGGATGCGCGAGCGCCGCCTCGAGCTGGCCGCGCTCGAGGTGCGCGAATGCGCCAAGCCGTGGGTCGAGGCCGACGCCGACGTCTGCGAGGCGATCGACTTTCTCGAGTACTACGCTCGCGCCGCGATCGAGCTGGGGCGCGGTCGTGAGCTGCTGCAGGTGCCCGGCGAGCGCAACCAGCTCAGCTACGTGCCGCGCGGGATCGTGGCCGTCATCTCTCCCTGGAACTTCCCCCTGGCGATCCCCTGCGGCATGACCGCGGCGGCCCTGGTCACCGGTAACGCGGTGGTGCTCAAGCCCGCCGAGCAGTCCCCGGGGCTGGCCCTACGGCTGGTCCAGGCGCTGCGCGCCGGCGGCGTGCCCGCGTCCGCGCTCTCGCTGCTCCCGGGCGAGGGCGACGTCGGCGCTGCCCTGGTCCGCCACCCCGAAATCGCGGCGATCGCCTTCACCGGGTCGCTCCCGGTCGGCCGCGAGATCGTCCGGGCCGCGGCCGAGACCGGCGATGGCCAGCGCCACTTCAAGCAGGTGATCGCCGAGCTGGGCGGCAAGAACTGCGTGATCGTCGACTCCGACGCCGACCTCGA
>DASXJY010000114.1:0-34207 GCA_036497115.1 Solirubrobacteraceae bacterium | reverse complement strand
GCCTCGCTGGCCTACGACGCCCACGTCGAAGTGGGCGCCGGGGGTCACTTCCTCGGCGCCGCCCACACACTCGAGCGCTTCCGTGAATGCTTCTACCGGCCGCTGCTGTCGTCGACTGAGAACTTCGACCGCTGGACCAAGAAAGGGGGGCGCGACACGACTGCCCGGGCGGGGGAGATCTGGCGCGAGACGGTGGAGCGCTACGAGGCGCCGGCGATCGATGAGGCGATCCGGGCCGAGCTTGAGGAGTTCGTGGTGCGGCGTCGGGCCGAGCTCGGCGACTAGGCCGCCGACCGCGTCACCCAGCGACTAACGCTCCTACTCGTCGAGCCGGCGCACCCCGTAGCCGGCCCGCTCCAGCGCGGCCACGATCGCCCGGCCATGCTCGTCGCCCCGGGTCTCGAGCGCGATCTCGACGCCGGTCTCCCGGACGTGCAGCGGAACCGCCTCGCGGACGTGGTCGGCGTGCACGACGTTTCCGCCGGCCTCGGCGATCTCGGTCAGCAGCGCGGCCAGCCCGCCGGGGCGGTCCGAGATCCGGGTGAACAGGCGAAGGCGCCGGCCGGCGGTGGTCTCATGGCGGTGGGCGATCGCCGCCAGCAAGCCGGCATCCACGTTGCCGCCGGAGAGCACGATCACCGTCGATCCCGTCGCCGCCGGCGACACCAGGCCGGCCAGCAGCGCCGCGACTCCGACGGCGCCGCCGCCTTCCACCACCAGCTTCGAGCGCTCCATCAGCCACACCATCGCCTCGGCGATGTCGTCCTCGCCGACCACCACCAGGTCATCGACCCACCGCTGCACCAGCGGCAGGGTGATCTCTCCCGGACGCTTGATGGCGATGCCGTCGGCGATCGTGGCCCGGGCGTCGACTGTCACCGGCATCGCATCGCGCAGCGAATCGGGAAACGGGGCGCAGGCGTCGACCTGGACTCCGACCACTCGCGCCGACGGCCGCGCCGCCTTGACGACACCGGCGATGCCGGAGATCAGGCCGCCGCCGCCGACCGGGACGACAACCGCGGCCAGATCGGGAACGTCATCCAGCAGCTCCAGGCCGAGGGTGGCCTGGCCGAGGATGACATCTGGGTCGTCGAAGGGATGCACGAAGCCCGCGCCGGTCTCGGCGGCGCGCTCCAGGGCCTTGGCCACGCACGCGTCGACCGATTCTCCGCCCAGGTTGACGGTGCCCCCGAAGGCCTGCACCGCCGCCACCTTGGCCACCGGGGCCTCCCGCGGCATGAATACCTCGCAGGGGATGCCCTGGGCGCGGGCGGCATAGGCCAGCGACTGGCCGTGGTTGCCGGCGCTGCCGGCCACCACTCCGCTCACGGCACCGAGGCGCGAGATCTTGTGGATCGCTCCCCGCAGCTTGAACGAGCCGGTCCGCTGCAGGTTCTCGGCCTTGAGCACGACTCGGCCGCCGCACCCGTCCGAGAGGCTGCGCGACGTCAGCAGCGGGGTGTGGCGAGCCAGCGAGGAGACGACCTCGGCGGCCTGGCCCGCCTCGCCGGCAGCCAACCGCTGGGCCACCCGGTCGGCCTTGTCGCTGGCGCCGGCGGGGCTCATCGGCTCTGTCTCTGTTGCCTCTGAATCGGGTGGCGCACGATTGCCCAAATGTTAGACTCCTAACCGATGACTCATATATCAGTCGTGTGTGTGGGAGCGCAGGAGCTGAGCATATGACCACCGAGGCACCCGCGCGGGCGCCTCGTGAACTGCTGGCCGATCGCGCCTACGCAGACCTCCGGGACCGCATCGTCACCCTGGCCATAGCTCCGGGGGCGCCGATCGACGAGGACGTGCTGGGAGGCGAGCTCGGCATCGGCCGCACGCCCGTCCGCGAGGCGATCAAGCGGCTGGCGCTGGAGAACCTGGTCACGGTGTTTCCCCGCCGGGGGACGTTCGCCTCCGAGATCAACATCACCGACCTGGCCGACATCTCCGACGTGCGAATCCAGCTGGAGGGGCACGCCGCCTACCGCGCCGCGCAGCGCATCACCGACGCCCAGCGCGATCGCCTCGAAGAGCTGCTGACCGAACTCGGCCAGAGCGAGGGCAGCACCGACGGGGGCGAGCTGATGGCGCTCGACACTCGGGTGCATCGCTTCATCCATCAATGCGCGGGAAATCCCTACCTCGAGGAGACGCTCGGGCGCTACTTCAACCTGTCGCTGCGGATCTGGTACCTCGTGCTCGACCGGCTGCCGCATCTGCTGGCCCGCGTGCACGAGCACGATGACCTGCTGCGGGCGATCGCGGACGGCAAGGCCGGGCCGGCGCGCCGGATCATCGGCGAGCACATCGAAACGTTCGAGCGCGAGATCCGCGCGGTGCTCTGAGCCGGCGAGCCCGGGCTAGCCGTAGCGGAACCGTCCCGTCGGCTCCGGACGCTCGTAGCCGAGCCGCTGCGAGATCTCGTCGGCCTGCTCACGGGTGACTCGGCCCAGCAGCTCCAGCCGCTGGGGCTCGAGCCGCAGCGACGCGCCCGAAACGCACAGCACCGCGACGACCGCGCCACCGAGCTGGCGAATCGGAGCCGCCACCGCTGAAAGCCCGGGCTCGAGCTCGTCGACGATCGTGGCGTAGCCTCGCTCGCGGACCGCCTCCAGCTCGATCATCAGCCGATCGCGGTCGGTGATCGTGGCCGCGGTGATCGGGTCGAGCTCGTCGGGCAGCTCGGCTGCGCCGAAGGCGAGGAACACCTTGCCGGCCGCCGTGGCGTGCAGCCCCAGTGGGCGGCCCACCCAGTTGGTGACGCCCAGTAGGTGGGAGCCGTCGACCTGTGCGATGGCCTCGGTGCCGCCGGGACGGGGCAGGATCAGGTTCGCCGTCTCGCCGCTCTCGGCGGCCAGGCGTCGCATGGCGGGGCGCGCGATCTCGACCAGGTCGGCGACCCCGAGGTCCGAGCGCGCGAACCGCAGGGCGGCCGGACCGGGCCGGACGCCGGCGCGCTCGGCGTCGACGGAGACTAGCCCGTGACGCTCCAGCGCCGCCAGCACCGGCGCCAGCTCGGTCCGGGGGATGGCGGCATCGCCCGACAGCTCGGCGAGTGTCCGCGGCGATCGATCGAGCACCGCCGCCAGCACCCGCGCCACCGATTCGGCGGCGCTGCCGCGCTCGTGATCTCGCACCGGCTGCCGCGCCCGGTTCACCGAGTCCGGCCGTCGGGCGTCAGCACGATCGTCTGAAGCTCGGTGAAGGTGTGCATCACTTGCGCGCCTCCCACCTTGCCGATCCCGCTGTCTGACCCGGAGCGACCGCCGAACGGCAGGTGCGCCTCCCAGTAGTTGCTGGACTCGTTGATGTTCACCCACCCGGTGCGGACCCGGTCGGCGAACTCGAGCCCGCGGGCCAGATCGGCGGTGAAGATCGCCGCCAGCAGGCCGTAGGGAGACCCGTTGGCGAGCGAGATCGCCTGCTCCAGGGAGTCGATCGCCACCACCGGGGCGACCGGTCCGAACGTCTCCTCGACGGCGACCCGGGCGTCGGCCGGCACGCCGGCCAGCACCGTCGGCTCCCAGTACAGGTCGGTGGGGAAGGCCGGGCTGCGCGCTCCGCCGCTGAGGATCTCGGCGCCCCGCTGTACCGCGTCTGAGACGTGTTCGTCCATCTTGCTCGCCACCGGCTCGTTGTTGAGCGGTCCCATCGTGGTCGCGGCATCGAACGGGTCGCCGAGGACGATTCGCTCGGTCACCGCCCGGGCCAGGCCTTCGACGTACTGGTCATAGACCTCCCGGTGAACCAGGATGCGCTCGCCGGCGGTGCAGCTCTGACCGGCGCAGAGAAAGCAGGCGGTCAGGCTGGCCTCGATGGCGGCATCGACATCGCCGTCCTCGAGCAGGACCACGGGACCGTTGCCGCCCATCTCCAGCAGCGTGGCCTTGCCGGCGGCGGCCTGGGCGACCAGGCGGCCGGTGCCCGTCGAGCCGATGAAGGCGACGCCGTCGGTGCCCGGGTTGCGAGCGATCTCGTCTCCGACCACCGGGCCGGGACCGGTGACCAAGTTGAACGTCCCGGGGGGCAGGTCGGCATCGGCGATGCACTGGGCCAGCGCGATGGCGCAGATCGAGGTGCTCGGGGCCGGCGTCCAGACCACCGCATTGCCGCAGGCCAGGGCGGGCGCGATCAGCTCCGCGGGCATCGTATAGGGCCAGTTCCAGGGGCTGATGATCCCCACCACGCCGCGGGCGCGCCGAGCCAGCAGCACACGCTTGCCGGGAGAGAACGAGTTCGGCAGCTCGCCGCCGAGCCGCTTGGCGTCCTCGGCGGCCATCCGCCAGTACTCGACCAGCTCGTCGACCTCGTCAAACGCCTCCGCGGCCATGGGCTTGCCCTGGTCGAGCGTCAGCGTGCGGGCCAGCTCGTCGCGGCGCGACTCGATGATGTCGCCGATCGCGTGCATCTTGGCGGCTCGCTGAAACGCGGTCATGCGAGCCCAGCCGTCGGCGGCGGTTCGCGCACCGGCGATCGCCGCCCGGGCGTCGTCGCGGTCGCCCTCCGGGATCGCCCCGATTACCTCCCCGGTGGAGGGGCTGCTGGCCGAGAAAGTCTGTCCGCTCGTGCTCGAGCGCCATTCGCCGCCGACGAACATCTGCTGTCCGGTTCCTGTGACCATCGTCTCGCTCCCTGTCCGGACCGCGGGTTGTGGCTGCGGCCTGCCTCTCGTTGACACGGTTGCACAACTGATATATAACAGCCGGATCTGGATTGGGTCAATGCTTGGAGCAGTACGAGGGGAAGTGCGCGGCACGCCGTCCCGGTGCTCGTCTAACTGTGTTTGTCAAACCGCGTGGAGAACGCGCGGACGGGGAGGTTGATCGATGGCAACCGTTGAGGCGCCGGAAGGCGCCGGCAAGAGCGGTGACAGTTCGGAGCTCGCTGGGTTCGGCTACAAGCAGGAGCTCGACCGTTCGCTCGGGAACTTCTCCTCGTTCGCGGCGGGTTTCAGCTACATCTCGATCCTCACCGGGGTCATCCAGCTGTTCGCGTTCGGCTTCCTGTTCGCCGGGCCGGCGGTCTGGTGGACCTGGCTGATCGTTCTCGCCGGGCAGATGAGCGTCGCGCTGTGCTTCGCCGAGATGGCGGGGCAGTTCCCGCTCGCCGGCTCGGTCTACAACTGGTCAAAGCGCGTCGCCGGCGACTTCTCGTCCTGGATGACCGGCTGGATCTACGTGGTCGGGTCGATCGTCACCGTGGCGGCGGTTGCCGTCGCCTGGCAGGTCGTCCTGCCCCAGGTCTCGACCAAGTTCCAGATCCTCGGCAGCACCGCCGACGCCGGGACCTACGTCACCAAGGGCGGCGCGCAGAACGCGCTGCTGTTGGGGGCCATCCTGGTGATCTTCGGCACGCTGGTCAACATGGCCGGGGTCAAGATCATGGCCCGGATCAACAACTTCGGGGTGATGGCGGAGCTGATCGGCGCCAGCCTGCTGGTGATCCTGCTGATCTTCCACTTCGTCCGCGGCCCGGGCATCGTCTTCCATACGCTCGGTCTCGGCGCCGGCCACAGCTGGGGCTACTTCGGGGCTTTCATCATCGGCGGGATCATGAGCGCGTACGTGATGTACGGCTTCGACACCGCGGGGACCCTGGCCGAGGAGACCAACGATCCCAGACGGGCGGCGCCGCCGGCGATCATCCGCGCGCTGATCGCGGCCTCGATTATCGGCGGGCTGCTGATCCTGTTTGCGCTGATGACGGTCAAGAACATCCACGATCCCAACATCGGCCTGCTCGGACTGCCGTTCATCATCAAGCAGGCGCTCGGCAACACGCTGGGCAACATCTTCCTGGTCGACTCGGCGATCGCGATCACCGTCTGCACGCTGGCGGTGATGGCGGCCTGCATCAGGCTCCTGTTCGCGATGGCGCGCGACGGCCGGCTCCCATTCGGGACCCAGATCGCCCGGGTCTCGGGCCGGCGGCGGGTGCCGGTGGTACCGGCGTTGCTGGTCGGGTTTCTGGCCCTCTGCATCCTGGCCGTCAACATCAGCAACCAGAGCGCGTTTCTGGCCCTGACCTCGGTGGCGATCGTGATGTTCTACATCGCCTACCTCGGCGTAACGGGGGGGATGCTGCTGCGGCGCTTTCGTGGCACCTGGCCCCGTCGCGACCACGGCCCGTACTTCTCGCTGGGGCGCTGGGGCTTCGCGATCAACCTGTTCGCCGTCACCTACGGCGCGCTGGTGGCGGTCAACATCGCCTGGCCCCGGGCCGCCGTGTACGACGCGCTGGCCGGGACCAAGGACGCGGCCGGACACATCATCCCCGGCCACTGGTACTGGCAGTACATCGCCATCCTGTTCATCGGGATCGTGTGGCTGATCGGTGCGACCTACTACTTCACCGTCTACCGCCGCAAGCCGATCGAGGTGCTGCGAGAGCACGCGGCCGAGATTCCGGCGCTGCCCGGCGAGTCCCTGGGGGAGGCGGCGCCATGAGCGACGCGGGCGAATTCGACTACGTGATCGCCGGCGGCGGGACCGCGGGCTGTGCGCTGGCGGCGCGGTTGTCAGAGGACCCGTCGGTCACCGTCTGCCTGATCGAGGCGGGACCATCCGACGTCGACGATCAGGCGATCCTGCGCCTGGAGGACTGGATGTTCCTGCTCGACTCGGGCTACGACTGGGATTACCTGGTCGAGCCGCAGGAGAAGGGCAACAGCTTCCTGCGCCACGCCCGGGCCAAGGTCCTCGGTGGCTGCTCGTCGCACAACTCGTGCATCGCCTTCTGGACGCCCAAGGAGGACCTCGACGAATGGGCGGCCAGTGGCTGCGAGGGGTGGAGCTCGGCCGAGTGCTGGCCGCTGCTCACCCGGCTTGAGACAAATGACGGTCCGGGCGAGCACCACGGGCGCAGCGGCCCGGTCAACATCCGCACCGTGCCGGCCGAGGACCAGTGCGGCGTGGCCCTGCTGGAGGCGGCGGCGCAGGCCGGCCTGCCGACCTCGCGGTTCAACGAGGGCGTCACGGTGACCAACGGAGCCGGGTGGTTTCAGATCAACGCGGCGGCCGACAACACCCGGATGTCGTCCTCGCACGCCTACCTGCATCCGATCCTGGGCTCCCGGCCCAACCTCGAGGTCCGCACTCACTGCTGGGCCAAGCAGGTGGTGATCGAGGGAGGCCGGGCCACCGGGCTTGAGTACCTGACCCCGGACATCCTGACTCACGACACCGTGCGCGCCCGCCGTGAGGTCATACTCAGCGCCGGCGCGATCGACACCCCCAAGCTGCTGATGCTGTCGGGGATCGGTCCCGGAGAGCATCTGCAGGAGTTCGGCATCGACACGATCGTCGACTCCCCCGGCGTAGGCTCCAACCTCGACGACCACGTCGAGGGCATCGTCCAGTGGGAGGCCAGCCGGCCGATGATCCGCCACTCGACCCAGTGGTGGGAGATCGGGCTGTTCGCGACCTCCGAACAGGGCCTTGACCGGCCTGACCTGATGATGCACTACGGCTCGGTGCCGTTTGACATGAACACCGCCCGCTGGGGCTATCCCACCACCGAGAACGGCTTCTGTCTGACCCCCAACGTGTGCCGGGGCCGGTCACGGGGGACGGTCCGGCTGCGCTCGCCTGACTTCCGCGACCGGGCTCGGGTCGATCCGCGGTACTTCACCGATCCCGAGGGGCACGACGAGCGGGTGATGGCCTTCGGTATGCGCCTGGCGCGCAAGATCGTCTCGCAACCGGCGATGGCGGACTGGGTCGGCCGGGAGCTGGCCCCCGGGCCCGACGCCCAGAGCGACGACGAGCTGGTCGACTACATGCACAAGACCCACAACACGGTCTATCACCCCGCCTGCAGCGCGCACATGGGTCCCGACTCAGACCCCACGGCGGTGGTCGATCCCCGGCTGCGGGTGCGCGGCGTGAGCGGCCTGCGGATCGCCGACGGCTCGGTGCTTCCGTTCCTTCCGGCCATCAACCCCTGCATCACCACGATGATGGTGGGCGAGAAATGTGCCGACATGATCAAAGAGGACACGCGCGCGGAGGCTCACGCGGCGGCCGTCTGAGGCCCGGGGCGTGAGCCCCGAAACCCGCAGCGGTCGGCGGAGGTTCGGGGCGTGAGCCCCGACACCGCCTCCGACATCGGCCGCTTCCTGGCCGCCCACCCGCCGTTCGACGCCCTTGACCGTGCCGACGTCGAGCGCGTCGCCGCGGCGGCCGAGCTGGAGCTGGTGCCCGGTGGGACTACGATCTTCGCGGAGGGTGACGGGCCGGTCGCGCACCTGCGGGTGATCCGCAGCGGAGCGGTGGAGATCGTCTGCGGTGGCAAGCTGCTGGATCTCCTGGGCGAGGGGGAGTTGTTCGGCCACGCCTCGATGCTCTCCGGCCTGCCGCCGGGGTTCGAGGCCCGGGCGCTGGAGGACACGGTTTGCTACCGGATCGGGGCCGATGCCGCCGAGGGACTGCTGGCGGCCCCGGAGGGGCTGCGATTCGTGGCCCGTTCGCTGCTCGAGCCACCGACCGAGCTGCACGAACTCGCCCGCGAGCCGTCGCGCAACCTCGCCGATCAGCCGGTGTCGGGACTGGTGCGCGGCGCGCCGGTGGTGTGCGAGCCGCAGACCACGATCCGCCAGGCGGCCGAGCAGATGACCGAGGCCCGGCAGACGTCGGTGGTGGTGGACCTCGGCGACAAGGGGTGGGGGATCCTCACCGATCGTGACCTGCGCACCCGCGTCGTCGCCGCCGGGCGCAGTGGCGACGATCCGGTATCGGCGGCGATGTCGGCACCGGCCTACACCTGCGCCCCGGACCGGGCAGCGGGGGAGGTACTGCTGGAGATGCTCGACCGGGGCTTTCGCCACTTCCCCGTGGTGTCGGCGCGGGGGACGGTGCTGGGTGTGGTCGAGGACCTTGACCTGGTCGCCGTTCGGACGCGCTCGTCGTTCTACCTACGCGAGCGGATCGCCATCGCGCGCAGCGTCTCCGAGCTGGCGGTGGTGGCCCGTGAGCTGGCTCCCATGGTGGTGGCGCTTCACGAAGCCCACGTGGAGGCGGCCAACGCGATGGCGGTCTACGCGGTGGTGGTCGACGCGCTCACTCGCCGGCTGCTCGAGCTGGAGGTCCAGCGCCAGCCTGAGCCCGGCGTGGACTTCGCCTGGCTGGCGCTGGGCAGCCAGGCGCGTCGTGAGGCCCTGCCGAGCTCTGACGTGGACAGCGCGATCGTGTGGTTCGGCAGCCGGCAGTCCGACGAGATCCGTGATCACCTGCTGGCGATCTCAAAGCCGGTGGTGGCCGGGATCCAGAAGTGCGGCCTGCGGATCGACGACAACGGTGTCAACGCCTCGGAGCCGCCGTTCGTCCGTTCGGTCGACTCCTGGCAGGCGGTGGCGCGCAGCTGGATCTCGGAGCCGACCCAGGACAAGGCGCTGATCCTGGCCTCGGTGCTGGTCGACAGCCGCCCGGTGTGGGGTGTGCACACCGGCAACCCGGTATCCGAGACGTTTCGCCTGGCCCCCAGCAACCCGCAGATGCTCCGCCTGCAGGCCCGCTTTGCCCTCTCGCGCCGGCCGCCCACCGGCTTCATCCGCGGCCTCGTGGTCGAGCACAGCGGCGAGCACCGGGGCCGCCTTGATCTCAAGCAGGGCGGAGTGCTGCCGATCGTCGCGCTGGCCCGCTGGGCGGCGATGGTGGCCGGCGTGACCAATGCGTCGACGGCCGAGCGGCTGCGCGCGGCCGGCGCCGCCGGCAGCCTGTCGCAGGCCGACGCCCACACCCTGCTCGACGCGTTCGAGCTGCTCAACAATCTCCGTCTCGACCATCAGGTGCAGCAACTGCGCGCCGGTGAGCCGCCCGACGACTACGTCAGTCCCGACGAGCTGAGCGGGCTGATGCGAACTCACCTCAAGGAGGCGTTTCGCGCCGTCAGCTCGGTCCAGAGGCGCGTCAGCACCGAGCTTCACGCCGGGGCTCGGTGATGGCCTCAGGACCGAAGCGGGCCCCGGTAGGGTTGCAGCGATGAACCGCGACTGGCGGGTCTACCGACCGGCGATCTGGCTGGCGATGCTCGGGATCGCGCTGATCCTGCTCGTCAACCCGCCCTACATCGGGGCCGCCGTATTGGGCGCGGGGCTGGGGATCGGCCTGCGGACCCGCTTCGGGGCCCGGCTGCTCCGCCGGCGACGACGCCCCCGGCGCTAGGCGCCGTGGAATCACTCATCTAGTTGAGCTGACCCCGGGCCACGGCCAGGCAGGCCTCGCAGTGCGGCCACGGAGGGTTCCACGGGTAGTCGGTCACGTCCTTGCCGCAGAGCGCGGTGTCGGGATCGGCCTCGCTGACAAGGTGACAGAGCTCCTCGAAGCCGTCGTCGTCGCGCCGCGGGATGTTGCGGCAGCCCGGGTACACGTTGGGGCTTTTGACCGGCGTCGAGGCGCTGCTGTACATCGACGTCCAGGATACCCCCGCGCCGCGCTCAGCTGACCGCTCGCAGGTGCGAAAACGGACGTCCTTCGCGCAGCTCGGCCACCACCGCCGCGACCAGCCCGTCACCCTCGAGGACGCGGCCGTCGGTGACGGCCGAGACCAGCGACCGCTTGCTCTGGATGAGGCGGGCCATCGTCTCGTCGATCGTCCCGGCGGCCAGCAGATACCAGGCGCAGACCGCGTCTCGCTGACCGATCCGGTGGCAGCGATCCTCGGCCTGATCGTGCATCGCCGGCGTCCACTCGAGCTCGAGGAAGGCGACGTTGGAGGACCGGGTGAGCGTGATCCCCTGCGCGGCGACCCGAGTGGCGCCGACGATCAGCTGGGGGCCGTCGGGCCGCTGGAAGGCGGCAATCGCGGCCTCGCGGTCCACCAGCGAATCCTGGCCCAGGAGGTGCAGCGCGCCGGGGAACCGGGCCAGCACGGCTTGCTGGACCTCGACGTGGCGGGCGAACACCACCAAGGGCTCGCCGGAGGCCAAGAAGTCCTCGATCCAGGCCAGCCCGGCGGACAGCTTGCCCCGCGCGGCCAGACGCTGGAGCGCTCCCAGCTGAGCCAGGCGCTCGGCGCGCAGGGTGGCGGCGATCTTGGCGTTGAGCTCGGTGAGGTCCAGCGGCTGGGAGCGCAGCCAGGCGACCACGTCGCGCTCGGCCAGCCGGTACTCTGGCTCGTTGGTCAGCGCCATCGGAACCACGACCTGGCGCTTGGGCGGCAGCTGGGGCAGCACCTCGCTCTTCAGGCGGCGAACGAAGCAGCGCCGTCGCAGGTGCCAGTGCAGCCGCTCCTCGCTGAGGCGGCCGCGAAATTGGTGCGCGAACCGCGCCCCGGAGCCGAAGTCCTCCAGGCGCCCGATCACGCGCAACTGCGCGATCAGCTCGTCGGCGTGGTTGAGCACCGGCGTGCCGGTCAGCGCCAGCCGCAGCCCCTCGGGGTCAACCGCGGCGGCCAGCCGCCGTACCGCCTGGGTGCGCTTGGCCCGGGGGTTCTTGCAGTAGTGCGACTCGTCGACGACGATGGCCCGAGGCCGGCGCCGGGCCAGGGCCTCGCGGTGGGCGGCGACGATCTCGTAGTTGAGGATCGTGATCTCGCCGGCGGGTGGGACCGCCACCCGGCCCTGGACGACCGCCACCGACCGGTGTGGCAGCCATCGCTGCGCCTCCCGCTGCCAACCCAGCTTCATCGAGGCCGGACACACCACCACCGCCGGGTAGGCCGCGTCGGCCTCCAGCGCGGCCAGCGCTTCGACTGTCTTGCCCAGTCCCTGCTCGTCGGCCAGAAATGAGCGGCGGGCATCGAGGGCGTAGCGGACCGCGGCCCACTGAAACGGCGCCAGCTCGCCGCCGAGCCGGGAGGCGATGCCGTCGATCGCCTCGGCGTGAGTGCTGCGCGAGTGGCGGACGGCGTCGGCGGCCTGGCGGTGCTCGGCCAGCAACGCGGTCAGGACCTCGAGCGCCTTGCCGTCGACCTCGACCTGGTGACGCGCGACGAACGCATCCAGCGGCTCGGCCAGCCACGGATCCAAGGGCACGGCCCGGGTCCCCTCGGCGCCGGGCAACCCCGTGAAGGCCAGGCCGACGTCGGGATCCCAGAGGACCTCCAGGCGCAGCTGCTCGCCCTCGACTCCGCGGGCCCACACCAGCCGCGCCGGAGGGGGGTCTCCGCCGTGCTCGACGATTTGCAGGCACCGCTCGGCCCCGATGTCCAGGCGTGCCGCGGGCTGCTCGCGCAACGCCCGGGCCGCGGGCTGGGTCAGCGGGACCAGCAGCTTGCCCTCGCGCTGCAGAGATCCGGCGAGCAGCGGCTCGGGGATCGGGCCGGCCAGGGTGCTCAGCACCCACCACCCCCGGCCGTCGTGGCGCACCGTGCTGACGTGACCGATCCAGCGCTTGCGCACCGTCTCCAGCCAGTCGTACACGGCCGAGTCGGCGAGCAGCTCCGGATAGCGCTCCAGGACGTCGCCCACAGCCAGCGCCGCCCAGTCCTCGGCCGGCGCCGACCACTCGCGCGTGTCCCAGTCAAAGCGCCGGTGAGGGATCGTCCGCACCAGGTCGACCAGGGCCCGGTCGTAGGGAAACGAGAGCACCACCAGCCGCTGGCCGTCGCGGCCGCGGCGCAGCTCGATGTTGGGGCGGGCCGGGACGAGTTCCATCGCGCTCCAACGCTAGCGGCCGCCCCGGTCCGCGAGGCGCTCAGCGCGTCAGCTGGGAACCGCCTGGCGGCGCGCTCAGCTCGTCAGCTGAAAACCGCCTGGCGGCGCGCTCAGCTCGTCAGCTGGGAACCGCCTGGCGGCGATCCTCGCCGACGGCGGCCGGTGCCGGCTCGGAGATGGTGGGACGTTCGGGCTCGCGCAACAGCTCGGCGGTCTGCTCGGCGGTTCGCCGTGCCCACGGGGTGGTGCTGACCAGCGCCAGCGCCAGGACCAGGAATCCGAGGCCGACGATGATCCACCAGCTGATGTGGGTGGCGGCGGCAAAGCCCGGCCCGGCTGCGGCGGCGACGCCGCCGGCGGCCAGCGCTCCGAGAACCGCGACCCCCAGCGTTTGACCGACCTGGCGGCTGGTCGAGGCGACCGCGGCGGCAACGCCGGCCTGGGAGGGGGGCATCCCCGACACCGCCGTGTTGGTGATCGGCGGGTTGACCAGTCCGAAGCCGATCCCGAACAGGAGATAGGCGATGACCAGCAGCCACAGCGGGGTCGTGGCGGTCAGCTGGGTGAGGATCAGTCCGCTGGCGATCAGGAAGATGCTTCCCCCCACCAGCGGCAGCCGGGAGCCGCGGCGGCCGACGATGTGGCCCGAGATCGGCCCCACCACCAGCATCATCGCGGCCATCGGCAGGGTATAGAGGCCGGCGTCGAGTGGCGACAGCCCCCTGACGTCCTGGAGGTAGAGCGTGTTGAGAAACAGGAACCCGCCCAGGGCGGCAAACACGCTGACCGCGATCGCGCTGGCCCCCGAGAACGGGGCGCTGCGGAAGAAGCGAATCTCGATCAGCGGCTCCGGGTGGCGCAGCTCCCAGGCCACCAGGCCCGCGAACGCCAGCACCGACACTGCGCCCAGCCCCAGCGTCTGAACCGAGGTCCAACCGGCCTTGGGGCCCTCGATGATCGCGTAGGTCAAGGAGGCCAGGGCCACGATCACCAGCGCCTGGCCAACCGGATCGATCCGGCGCGGGTGGGCGGCGCGCGACTCGGGAACGAACAGTGCGGTCAGGATTATCGCCGCCACTCCCACCGGCAGGTTGACCAGGAACACGGCTCGCCAGGAGACCGAATCGACCAGCACGCCTCCCAACACCGGGCCCAGCGCCATGCTGATCCCGATCACGCCGCCCCACGCGCCGATCGCCTGGGCCCGCTCTCGGGGGTCCTCGAACACGTTGCGGATGATCGACATCGCCACCGGGTTGAGCATCGAGCCGCCGATCGCCTGCAGGATCCGGGCCGCGATCAACGCGCCGAGACTGGGCGCCAGGGCGCACAGCAGCGAGCCGAGCGAGAACACCGTCAGGCCGATCTGAAACACGCGCCGCCGGCCCACCCGGTCGGCCGTCGACCCCGACACCATCAACAGGCTGGCGATGACCAGCGTGTAGGCGTCGATCGTCCACTGCAAGCCCGAGAAGGAGGAGTGAAACGAGCGGTGGATGGAGGGCAACGCGATGTTGACGATCGTCGAGTCAAGTCCGACGATCAGCAGGCTCATCGAGCAGATCCCCAGGATCAGCAGGCGTTGCCGTCGACCCGGCCCGTGGTCGTGTCCTTGCCGTGGGGGCTGGGTCATCTCCTTTCGATGCTAGCCCTAGGCCGGGGCGGGCAATCCAGGCTGGGCCGGGGCCCCGCTCGGGCGCCGAGACCGGCCGGCCGCTAGCCGAGCTCGACCTCCCAGCCCTCGATCAGCTGCCTGGCGATTTCTATGTCGGGGTGCAGCGGCCGGTCGCTCAAATCGGCGTCGAGCCGCTGAGAGGCCGCCTGCCAGAGCTGCTGGTTGCCGGCCCCGACGGGCGGCTGGCCGGCGAGCCGCAGCCCGCGAACCGCCACCACCAGTTCGGTGGCGACGGCGACGCGGAGGGCATCGAGGGTCTCCTGGGCGCGGCGGGCGGCGATTGGGGCCAGGCTCGAGTGCGACTCCACGCCGCGCGAGACCGAGACGGTCTGGGCGGCCACCGGCGTGACCAGCGAGCGGACCTCGGCCACGGCGGCGTGGGCGGTGTACTCCAGCACCAGGGCTCCGGACTCCGGCCCGGGGCGGCGAGCCAGAAAGGGGGGCAGGCCGGTCAGCCCGGCGTCGAGCAGGGTGCTCACCCGGGCCGCGATCAACGCCGCCGACTGGGCCAGGGCGGTCCGCAGGCCATCGATCGCATTGGCCAGCGGCGCCGCGTGCGGGTTGCCGTTGGGCAGCGCGATCTCGTCACCGGTCACGATCAGCGCGTTCTCGCCGGCGAAGTTCAGCTCGTGGCCGACCGTCTCCTCGAGGGCCAGCAGCGCGTCGTGCACGGTGCCGTCGACCTGGGGCTGGGCGCGGAAAGGGTACGGGTCCTGGATGCCGAGGGGCCCGGGATCCCGGGTTCGCTCCCCGACGCCGTCCAGCAGCTCGCGCATCCTCGCCGCCACCGCCGCCTGCCCGGGCCGGTGGCGCCACGAGTGGATCCGGGGGTCCAGCGCGACCGGGTCGGCGGCCGCGGCCTCGAACGAGAGTGCGGCCACCGACAGCCAGGCGTCGAGCAGCCGCCGGGCATCGACGACCAGGAGGGCGGCCCGCCCGATCGTGACTGCGTTGGAGCTCATGAACGCCAGCCCGTCGCGCGGACCCAGCCGTGCCGCGGCCAGGCCGGCGTCGGCCAGGGCAGTCGTCGCATCGACGAGATCGTCGCCGCGCCACACCTGGCCCTCGCCCAGCAGGGCCAGCGCGATGTCGGCCAGATTGGTCAGATCGCCGGTTCCGAGCGAGCCCAGCTCACGGGTGAACGGGGACAGCCCGGCGTTCAGCGCGCCGACCAACGTGTCCAGCAGCTCCTCGGCCACCCCGCCGCCGCCGACTCCGATCTGGTTGGCCCGCGTGGCCATCGCCGCGCGAACCAGATGGGCCGGCAGCGGCTGGCCGGCGCCGCAGGCGTGGCTGCGCAGCAGGCCGAGCGAGTAGCTCTCACGGTGGGCCTCGGGGACCCGGTAGGCGCGCAGGGCCCCGACCCCCGTGGTCACGCCGTAGAGATCGTCGCCGCGGGCCAGCAGCGTCGCGATCGACTCCCGGGCCCGGTTGTTGCGGGCCCGAGCGGCGGGGTCGAGGTTCGCCACCGCACCGTTGCGGGCGATCAGCGCCACCTTCTTGGGCGTCAGGGTCGCGCCGTCGAGCGTGACCGGCGCGGGCTGCCGGCCGGAGGGGGTATCCGGTGGGGATGGCCACCCGGCGGCGTCCGCTGCGGATTGGCGGCCGAGGGGGCTCTGCGGTGCGGGCTCGAGGGCCACGCGCCAGACTCTAATCCGGGTGGCAAGCGGGGCCAGTATCGTCGCCCCGATGCCCGCGCCTGTGCCGATCACCGGGAGCGATCTCAGTCCGGTCTCCCTGGCCGCGGTGGCGCGCGACCGGGCCCCGGTGAGGATCGGCCCAGCGGTTCGGCAGCGGATCGAGGCCGCGGCCGCGGTCGTGGAGCGAGCCGCCCGCGAAGGGACCCCGGTCTACGGGCTGACCACCGGACTGGGCCCGCGGGTCGTCGAGCCGGTCGACGGGGCCGAGGCGGCGCTGTTCTCGCTGCGGACGCTGCGCGGACGCGCCACTGCGGCGGGCCCACCGCTTGACCGTGACGTCGTCCGGGCGGCCATGGCGGTCCGGCTCAATGGGCTGTGCGCCGGCGGGGCCGGGGCCGGGTTGGCCGTCGCCGAGGGCCTCGCCGAGCTTCTCAACGCGGGCGTTCACCCCCGCGTCCCGCGCAGCGGCTCGGTCGGCGCGTCAGACCTCTGCCTGCTGGCCCACGTGGGCCTGACGCTGATCGGTGAGGGCCAGGCGGAGCTCGATGGCCAGTGGCTGCCCTCCGCGGCGGCGTTGCAGCGCGCTGGTCTGCGGCCAGTGGTGCTGGGGCCCAAGGACGGATTGGCGATCTGCTCGAGCTCGGCGGTCTCGGTCGCCGCCGCCGCGTTGGCCCTGGTCGACGCCGAGGCGTTGCTGAGCGCGGCCCAGGTGTCGGCGGCGCTTTCGATGGAGGGGTTTCGCGCCAACCTCAGCCCGCTCGATCCGCGGGTGGTGGCGGCGCGGCCGGCGCCGGGCCAGGAGTGGGCCGCCCGGGGGCTGAAAGCGCTGCTGGCCGGGGGCGGGCTGGCCGACGGCTCGGCCCCTGCGCGCCGGCTCCAGGACCCGCTGAGCTTTCGCTGCGCCAGCCAGGTCCACGGCTCGCTGCGCGCGGCTCTGGACTGGCTCGCAGATGCGCTGGCGCCAGAGCTCAATGGGGCCGCCGACAATCCGTTGGTGCTGGTCGAGGATGGAGAGATCGTGTCGACCGGCAACTTCCACATCCCCGCCCTGAGCCTGGCCCTGGACGCGGCCGCGGTGGCGATTGCCCAGGTTGCCACGCTGGCCACCCAGCGCCAGTCGCGCTTGAAGACCGAGCGCCTGAGCGGGCTGCCCAGCGGCCTCACCGCGGCGGGTACGACCGGCTCGGGACTGGCGCCGCTGAGCAAGACGGCCCAGTCGCTGACTTTGGAGATCGGCCACCTGGCGACGCCGCTGGCGCTGCTCAGCACGGTGGGTGGCGACGGGGTCGAGGACGACTCGACGGCCGCCGTTCAGGGCGCCCTGCGCGTGCGCGAGCAGCTCGAACGGCTCGCGCTGGTGATCGCCATCGAGCTGATGGTCGCCGCCCAGGCGGTTGACCTGGCGCCACCGAGCCGGCTCGGCGCGGGCACGGCGGCGGCCCACCGGTGCGTGCGCGAGCTGGTGCAGCCGCTGGGCGAGGATCGTCCGGTCGGTCCCGAGGTGGACCGGCTGGCCGCCGAGGCGCTGGACGGCGGTGCGCTGCTGGCCCGCGTGGGAGCCGCGGCAGGGTGATCGAGCTCACCTACCTGAGCGGCGCCGACGTCGACGCGCTGGAGCTCAGCGATGACGAGATCCTCGGCGCCGTCCGCGACGTGCTCGCCCAGCAGGGCCGCGGCGAGACGGTGATCGAACCCCGCACCCACCTGTTTCCCGGTCGCGCCGCCGGTCACTTCAACGTCCTGCGCGGCGTCACAGCCGAGCACGCCGGGGTCAAGGTGGTGGGGGACTTCGTCGACAACCACCGCCTCGGGCTGCCCTCGGAGCTGGCGCTGCTGCTGTTGCTGGATCCGGCCACCGGGGTGCCGGCGGCGATCGTCGACGCCACCGCGATAACCGAGATGCGGACCGGCGCGGTCACCGCAGTCGGGGCCGAGCTGCTGGCCCGTCGCGACTCGCGCCGGCTGGGTCATATCGGCGCCCGCGGAACGTCGTACTGGAACGTGCGGCTGCTGGCTCACGTGCTGCCGGAGCTCGAGGAGATTCGCGTGCACTCGCGCCGATCCGAGAGCCGGACCGCGTTCGCCCGGCGGCTCGAGGCCGAACTTGACCAACCGGTGGTCGCGGTCTCCAGCTGGGAGGAGTGCGTGCGCGGTGCCGACGTGGTGGTCGAGGCCAGCCGGTTGACCGAGCCCGAGGGACTGTTGCGGACTTCCTGGATCGCGCCCGGGGCCCTGGTGATCCCCTACGGAACGGTGAGCGCGGTGCAGCTCGACCTGCTCGACGTGATCGACAAGGTCGTCGTCGACGACTGGAGCCAGGCCGGCGTCGGTCCCCTGGGGGCACTGCGGGCTCACGTCGACTCGGGCCGGCTGTCACAGGACAACCTGCACGGCGAGCTGGGCCAGATCGTCTGTGGCGATCGCGCCGGGCGAGAAACTGCTGGCGAGCGAATCCTGCTCTGGCACCGGGGGCTGTCGACCACCGACATCGCCCTCGGTGAGGCGCTGCTGCGCAAGGCGGCGGCGTCGGGCGTGGGGACTCGGTTGCCCTACCGCGGCTGAGGGCGGCCGATCGGTTTACTCAGCGCAGGTAGACGGCGAAAAAGTCACGGTCGTCAGGGGACAGGTAGCGGGTCGCGGGGCGGCTCATGCTCGGGAGCAGGGGGCTCGGCCGGCGAGCATCGGCGCCGCCGTAGGAATTGAAAGTGACCCAGTAGGAGTTGATGTCGAGCTCCATCGCCCTGATCGCGCCGGCGCGGATGAGGATCGCGGCCAGCGACTGCGCAGTCTGGTCATTGGCGGCGGCATAGACGAGCTTTCCGCGTGCGTCGATTCCGACTCCAGACCGCCATACCCGGACCGCGTTTCCAAGCGTGGCTCCCCACAGGCTTCCGTTGTCGAGGCTGGGATTGGGATGGCCGCCCTCGACGATGAGCGGCAGGTTCTGGCGAGCGAAGTCGACCCCGGGTGGGATGCGGGAACCACCGGGCCACGACTCCACGTCGACGCGGCCGGCGCTGTAATGGAGGAACGTGGCCAGCCCCGTTACCAGGGGGGCGTAGGTGACGCCACCGACGGCGAAGCCGCCACGGGAATCGGACAGCTTGAATCCACTGTTGAAGGTCGCCAGCAGGCGGCGGCGCAGCGCTGTGGGCACCTCCATGGTCCCCCGGGGGAGTGTTACCGAGGGCTCAAGCCGCCCGGGGTACAGAGCGATTCGCGTCCGCGACGGATCGATCCACGCCACCCCGGCAACCATCTGCGGGTAATTGGGATCGCTGCGGAACTGGGCTATCTGGACCGGAGAGCTGCCCCCGCTCCACGTCTCGCTGGGAACCCAGACTCCCTCGCCGGCCAGGGCCGGACGCACCAGCGGCGCCAGGTCCCGCGGATGCACGGCAGTGACCGTACGGGCCGCGAGCGGGAGCTTGCGCAGCGCGGCGCCGCCGGTGGCTGGCGCGTTCCAGCTGTAGTAGAAGCTCTCGATCTGGGAAGCGATCTGCGCCGCGCCGTGGTCGCGCAGCCATTCGAAGGAGCGGATCGTGAAGTTCGAATTGGACGGGCCCGTCATCGTTGCCGTGTACGAGATGACGATCGGGACTAGGCAGCTGAGCAGTGCGATGGTGATGATCCTGCGGACACGGCCAAGCGGCCCCAGCCGCGGCGGCAGCGGCCGGCGCGGGACTGGCGAGGAGCTCACGGCCGCCGCAGGCACGTGGAGGCGTTCGGTGTCCCGAGGTTCCGTCCTGCCGCGCCGGGCCTTCGCCTGAGAGAAGTCTCATCACGGTCCGGCAGGCGATTGCCGACAACCACGGAAACCTGTGGCGGAGCGCCGGTCGATGGCTGCACGCAACGCAATCCCCGCATCGCTCGCGAACCCGCCCACCCCGCGGCTTTTCGCGCCCCGTCCGGCGCCGCGGCGCCCGGTCGCATCGGGCGCCGCCGCCTGGGTCCGCGCCGTGCGGATCCGGCAGTGGCCAAAGAACCTGGTCGTATTCGGCGCCCCGGCCGCCGGAGGAGTGCTGCTGCGCCCCGGTGTGCTGGGACGCACCGGGGCGGCCGCCTTGGCCTTCTGCCTCCTGTCGGCCGGCACCTATCTGCTCAACGACTTGCACGATGCCCCTGAGGACCGCCGCCATCCCGTCAAGCGCCACCGGCCGATCGCCTCCCGCGCGATCGCGCCCCGCCGCGCGCTGGTCGCCGCGCTGCTGCTGATCATGGCCGGATTGACGCTGGCCGGCGCGCTGTCCACCGAGGCGCTGGCCCTCGCCGGCAGTTATGTGGTTCTCAACTTCGCCTACACCGGGTGGCTGAGGCGTGTCGCAATCGCCGACATCGTCGCCATCGCCGGGGCGTTCATGCTGAGGGCGGCAGCCGGGGGCGTCGCCGCGGGGATTCCCATTTCGCGCTGGTTCTTCGTGGTGATCTCGTTCTCGGCGCTGTTCGTGGCCGCCGGCAAGCGTTACTCCGACTGCCTCGATCCGGCGGCCCGGCGCTCCCGGGCCGTGATGCGCGAGTACAACGCCGAATTCCTGCAGACCGTGATCGGGATCGCTGCCGCGGTGGCGCTCGGCGCCTACTGTCTGTGGGCCTTCCAGGGACTCGGGCGCAACGCGCTCGGCTGGCGGGAGGCGACGATCATCCCGTTCACGATCGCGGTGCTGCGTTACGCCTTGCTGGTGACCGGCGGGCGGGGAGGCGCTCCCGAGGAGGTCCTGCTCGGCGACCGCTTCATTCAGGTGATGGGGGTGGCCTGGGTGCTGACCTTCGCCTTGGGCCTCTGACATGGCTGCGGACACGGCCAGCCGCCGGGCGGGGGCTCGGCCACCGTCCGTGCCTGGGGAGGCCGAGACGGCGCCAGGGTCAGCGGCGGCCCGTGAGCGCCGCCGCCGCTGCCGGCACTTCGCGCGCCGCCGTCGTGATCTGGTGGAGGATGCGGTGCTGGGGCTCCTGCTGGCGGCCGTGTTGCTGAGCGTGACCGGGGGGCTTGGCGTCCTGGCCCTGATCGAGTTATTGGTCGTCTCGACCGTGCTGGGGGTCGGGGTGGTGCGACGACTCCGGGGGCGGCGATCCTCCGGCGCTGGGTCGCTCAGACTTCCGGACCGTTTGGGGCGTCGGCGCGGGCGGTCCGGGCTGCGGTAGCGTCCCGCCGGGATGGGAGCTGACATCGACACGTCCATGAGCTGTCGCGGCTGGCCGCAGGAGGCGGCGCTGCGGATGCTGCGCAACAACCTCCATCCCGACGTGGCCGAGAACCCGGCTGAGCTGGTCGTCTACGGCGGCATCGGCAAGGCGGCCCGGAACTGGTCCTGCTACCACACGATCGAGCGAGAGCTCCAGCGGCTGGGCACGAGCGAGACGTTGCTGGTCCAGTCCGGCAAGCCGGTGGCCGTGTTCGAGACCCATCCCGACGCCCCGCGAGTGCTGCTGGCCAACTCCAATCTGGTGCCGCAGTGGGCGACGTGGGAGAAGTTCCGGGAGCTCGATGCGGCCGGCTTGATGATGTACGGGCAGATGACCGCCGGCTCCTGGATCTACATCGGCAGTCAGGGGATCCTGCAGGGGACCTACGAGACGTTTGCCGCCGCGGCTCGCAAACGGTTTGACGGATCGCTGGCCGGCCGGCTTGTGGTGACAGCCGGCCTGGGTGGGATGGGCGGGGCCCAGCCGCTGGCGATCACGATGCTGGACGGGGCGGCGCTGTGCGTCGAGGTCGACCTGCAGCGGATCGAGCGGCGCATCGAGACGGGCTACCTTGACGAGCGCGCCGCCGATCTGGACGATGCCCTGGCCCGGCTCCAGGACGCGCGCTCAGAGCGGCGGGCGCTCTCCATCGGCCTGGCCGGCAACGCCGCCGAGGTGCTTCCGGAGCTGGTGGCGCGCGGCGTGGAAATCGACATCGTCACCGATCAGACGAGCGCCCACGACCCCCTGAACGGCTACGTGCCGGCCGGGCTGACCGTGGAGCAGGCACAGGCG
Organism: Solirubrobacteraceae bacterium; assembly: GCA_036497115.1. Lineage (GTDB taxonomy): Bacteria > Actinomycetota > Thermoleophilia > Solirubrobacterales > Solirubrobacteraceae > Palsa-465. The sequence continues at coordinate 12,324 of DASXJY010000114.1, read as the reverse complement.
CTTCGCCATTCAGATCCCGACGAGTACCTGCGGCGCGTCGGGGAGAGCGCGTTGGCCCACGTCGCCGCGATCCGCGCTCTGCAGACAGCGGGCGCCGAGGCGTTCGACTACGGCAATGCGCTGCGCGGCCTGGCCGCCGCCTGGGGCGACGAGGAGGCGTTCGCCTACCCGGGCTTCGTTCCCGCCTACATCCGGCCGCTGTTCTGCGAGGGCAAGGGCCCGTTTCGCTGGGTGGCGCTGTCGGGCGACCCGGCCGACATCCACGCCACCGACCGGGCGATCCTCGACCTGTTCGGGGACCAGGAGCACATCGCGCGCTGGATCTCGCTGGCCGGAGAGCGGGTGCACTTCCAGGGCCTGCCGGCGCGGATCTGCTGGCTGGGTTACGGCGAGCGTGACCGGGCCGGCGTGCGCTTCAACGAGATGGTCGCCTCCGGCGAGCTGCGCGGTCCGATCGTGATCGGCCGCGATCATCTCGACGCCGGCTCGGTCGCCTCCCCGGAGCGTGAGACCGAGGCGATGCGTGACGGCTCCGACGCCGTTGCCGACTGGCCCCTGCTCAACGCGATGCTGATGACCTCGTGCGGCGCCAGCTGGGTCTCGATTCACCACGGTGGCGGAGTCGGGATGGGCAAGTCGATTCACGCCGGCCAGGTGGTGGTGGCCGACGGGACGGCCGCCGCCGGTGAGCGCGTCCGGCGCTGCTTGACCGCCGACCCCGGTTTGGGCGTGGTGCGGCACGCCGATGCCGGCTATCCGGAGGCGCTCGACGCCGCTTCACGGCTCGGGCTGCGGATGCCGATGCTCGATCCTGAGCCGGATCGCCGTTGACCTCGCTCGCGCTCTCGGGCGCTGCCCAGATCCTGCGCCCGTCCCAGGATGGGCTGCCGTGCCTGCGGGGCGATGCGGTGCCGAGCCAGACCCTCTCGCCCGGGGGGCTGTCCGTTCTCGACGGCGCGATTGCCGGCTTTGAGCCCGACGGCGCGGCCGACCTCGTCATCGATGCCTCCGATTGCGCGGTGATCCCAGGTTTCGTCGACTGTCACACCCATCTGCCGTTCGCGGGCTGGCGGGCCACCGAGTACGAGCAGAAGCTGCGCGGCGTCCCCTATGAGGAGATCTCGCGCGGCGGGGGCGGGATCGCCGCCTCGGCGCGCGCACTGCGGTCAAGCCCGGACGAGGCGGTGCTGCGCCAGTCGCGCGGGCTGGCCGCCGAGATGCTGGCTGCCGGGACGACGTGCTTTGAGGGCAAGTCCGGGTACGGGCTCTCCCGGGACGGTGAGCTGCGCTCACTGCGCCTGGGTCGTGCGCTGGCCCAGGCCGTCCCGCAGACCACTGTCTCCACGGCGCTGCTGGCGCACGCGGTGCCGCCGGGCTTCAGCGCCTCGGGCTGGATGGACGAGGTGGAGGCGATGCTGCCCGAGGTGCTCAAGCTGGGCAGCGTGAGCGCGCTCGACATCTTCGTCGAGACGATCGCGTTCTCAAACGAGGACCTGTCGCGGATGGGGGCGCTGGCGGCGGCCGCCGGGCTGGGGCTGCACGCACACGTGGAGCAGTTCGCCTCGCACGGATCGGTCCCCGTGGCTCTGGCCGCCGGCGCGCGATCGGTCGACCACCTGTCGATGCTGGCCGCCTCGGACGTGGGGCCACTGGCGGGGGCCGAGTGCGCGGCGGTGCTGCTGCCGGCGGCCGAGTTTCTGGGCGCCGAGCATCGGGCTCCGGGCCGGGCCCTGCTGGACGCCGGGGCGATCGTGGTCCTGGCCAGCGATCTGAACCCGGGCACCGCTCCGGTGACCTCGATGCCGCTGGTGATCGGGCTGGGTTCGCGGATGTATGACATGAGCGTGCGCGAGGCGCTGGCCGCGGCGACGCTGAACGCCGCTTGGACGCTGGGCCTCGAGCGCGTCTGCGGATCGATCGAGGTCGGCAAGCGCGCCGACCTGCTGGTTCTCGACTGCCCCGTGGAGCAGATCGCCTACCGCCTGGGGCGCAACCCGGTGGCGATCGTACTGGTGGCCGGCGAGCCGGTGTACGTCCGCGATCCCCAGGCCGCGGCGAGGATCACCGGCCGGTCATGAGCGTCCGGACCGCCGTCGTGCCCGCGATGGCCAACGCCCACAGCCACGCCTTCCAGCGTGACCTGCGCGGGGTCGGCGAGCGGGGGGACGGGTCGGGCTCGGGCGATGACTTCTGGAGCTGGCGGACCGAGATGTACCGCCTCGCCGCCGCCCACGACCCCGCCTCGATGCGGGACGTCGGGGACCGGGTCTACGGCGAGATGGCCGCCGCCGGCTACGGCGCGGTGGGAGAGTTTCACTACGTCGTGCACCGGCCCGACGGGCGTCCCTACGAGGAACCCAACGCGATGGCCATCGCGCTGGCCCAGGCGGCAGTGGCGCAGGGGCTGGAGATCGTGCTGCTGCCGGCGGCGTATCACCGCGACGGCTTCGAGCGTCCGGCGGGCGAGGGGCAGCGGCGGTTCTGCGACCCCGACGTGGAGACATTCCTGGAACGGCTCGACGCACTGCGGGAATGGGCCGCGGGCGTCGCCGGCGTGTCGGTCGGCGCCGCCGTGCACAGCGTCCGCGCCGTCCCGGCGTCGTGGATCGCCGCGGTGGGCTCCTACGCCGAGCGCCACGGGCTGGTGCGCCACGTCCACGCCTGTGAGCAGCGCCGGGAGCTCGAGGAATGCCGGCGCGAGCACGGGTGCTCCCCGGTGGAGCTGCTGGACACGTGCGGATTTCTGGGTCCGCTGACCAGCGTGATCCATGGCACCCACGTTTCCGACCGCGACGTCGAGCTGCTGGCCGCGAGCAAGACGATCGTCGTTACCTGTCCCACCACCGAGGGCAACCTGGGAGACGGCTTTCTGCCCGCCCTGCGCTATCGCGACGCCGGGGTCAGGCTGTCCATCGGAACCGACGAGCAGGTCCGGATCGACCCCTTCGAGGAGCTGCGCGAGCTGGAGACGCTGGCCCGCCGCCAGGGCGAGCGGCGCGACGCGCTGCTGTCGTTCTTCGACGGCGACCTATGGGGGGCCATGGTCGCCAACGGCCGGGCCAGCCTGGGACTGGCCGGGGAGGGGCCGTCCATCGCCGTGAACCTCGACCATCCCGACCTCGCCGGGGTCAGCGACCGAGACCTGCTGCTGGCTCTCGCCACCTGTTGCTCGGCGGGGGTGGTGGTGGCGGGTTGACGGTCGTCCTGACCGGCCGCTCCGACATCGGGCTGGCCAGCTTTCTCCGGGTGGCCTGGGAGGGGGAGGGCGTGGTCGTGGCGCCGGCGGCACTGAGCGAGGTGGCGCGCCGCCGCGGCCAGCTGCTGGCGCTGATCGCCGCTGAGCCGGACCGCAAGCGCTACGGGGTAAACGTGCACGCCGGGGACGGCTCCCACCGCCTCATGACCGAGGCCGAGCAGCGCGACTACGAGCGGGGATTGCACAGCGACACCTCGTTCGGCGAGCCGCTGCCCCGGCGGGTGGTCAGGGGGATGGTGCTGGCGCGGCTGGCCAACTTCGTCGACGGCCACGCCGGCGTCTCGGCCGAGCTCGTCGAGCTGGTCGCCGCGCGCCTGGACGGCCGGCCGTTACCACCCGTGCCCCGTTATGGCAACGGCGGCCCGGGCGAGATCCAGGCGCTGGGCTGGCTGTTCTCCGATGTCCCCGCGGAGATCGACCTCGGCGTCAAGGAGGGCATGGCGCTGATCAACGGCTCGCCGTGTGCCTCGGCGCTGCTGGCCGACGCGGTGCTGTCGACCGAGCGCCTGCTCGAGCTGGCGGTGGGGGTGTTCGCCCTGGCCAGCGTGGCCATCGCCGTGCCCGATGCGACTTTCGACCGGCGGCTGGAGGAGGTCTGGGGAGATCCCTGCGACGCGCTGGCGCTGCGGTCACTGCGGTCGTTGCGGTCGCCGGGCTCGCCGGGCTCGGGGGCCTCGCCGGGGTCGCCGGGCGGGGGAGAGCAGGAGTTGGAGTCGCCCCCGCAGTTCACCGACGACGAGCACCCGCAGCCGGCGGTGAGCTTCCGGATCCTGCCGCGGGTGCTGGGAAACGGCTTCCGGGCCCTGGGGGCGGCGCGGGACGCGGCCTCGATCGCCCTGTCCGCGGTCAGCGACAACCCGGTGTTCCTGTTTCCCTCCGGGCCCGACGATCTCGGCGACCTGGTCTCAAACGGCGGGTTTCACAACGGCGCCGCGCCGGCCGGCATCGATGGCCTCACCTTCGCGCTGGCCGATCTCGGCCAGCTGGCCCAGCATCAGCTGCAGCGGCTTCAGACCAGCCAGCGCGCACTCCCGGGACTCGATTCGCTGGCTCTGGGGACCATGCAGATGGTCGCCGCCGGCTACGCCGAGGAGGCGCGGGCGGCGGTCGTGCCCTCGCTGCTGCCGTTGCCCGGCTTCGGCCAGAACGATGCTCCGGCGCCGTCGTTTCACGCCTTTAACCGCGTCGAACGGGTCCGGGGCTTCGTGGTGGGGTCGCTGACCTGTCTGGCCGTGATGGCCAGTCAGGCCCTGGCGCGTCCGGGACGCTCGGTCCCGCCGGCGCTGCGGCCGCTGTTTGAGACGGTGGTCTCGGTCTGCCCCCCGGTGATCGAGCGCCGGTCATTGGGCCCCGAGCTCGGCGAGCTGGCCTCGATCCTGGGCGGCGGCATTCCGGATTGAGGTCGCCGCTCGCGCAGGATCGATTGCAGGCGGGCGGCCTCGCGCTGGGCCGAGTTGGTCAGGCGGCCATGGGTAACGCGGACCGTGGCGTGCCCGCTGGCCAGGGTGTCCGCGTCGCGCTCGCGGTCTGACTCGAACGACCCCCGGCTGCGGTGAAACTCGAAGCCGTCGAGCTCGACGATCAGCTTCTCGTCGGCAAACAGCGCGTCGACGAGGTGCCCGGCCACGATCACGTTCATCTGCGGGGTGGGGAGGTCAAAGCGCCGGGTGAAATCCAGGAACGCGTCCTCCAGTTCGGAGCGGGTTGGGCCGGTGGGGGCCTCGAGGAACGGCAGCAGCCGGCGGCGGCCGGGGTGGTTGCGGAACCGGTCCAGGGCGTCGGCCAGGGCGTCGAGGGTCAGGTAGCGGTTGTGGCGAGCGTCGTTGACCGCTCTGGCCAGGGCTCGGTCGGTGAGCCGGGGGGCGATGTCGAGGAGGGTCCGGGCCGGGCTGGTGGTGCGGATCCCGAGCTGGGTTCGGATGTCACGTGGTGCCAGCGCCGTCGAGACGTGAATCCGTACTGCCGGCGTCCGGCGCTTGTTGGGCACGACGACCTCGACCGGGAGCTCCCAGCGCTTGCGCATGCCCCAGAGGACTGCGGCTGAGGAGTGGGAGAGCGCAGCGCCTGCGCCGCAGGCCAGCACGGCTGCCGAGGCCACGGCAATCCGTTCACGTCGTCGGTGGCCCACCGCAAACACGCCGGGGAAGAGCGGGATCAGCCGACCGATGCTGATCCGGTGAGCGATCGCTCCCCGGCTGAGGTGGCACCCGATCAGCTGCGCGCGGGTGACGGCGCCGTACTGGCGGGCGGCGATCTCTCCGAGCGCGGCGTCGGCAGCGTCACTCATTCGGGCTCTGGAACCGAATGCATGACATACATGTATTCGGTTCCAGAGCCCCCGTGGGCCAAGCGTCACACTCTTTTTGCAGAGCGCAGAAGCACGCCGGCGGCCTCCTCGTAGAGCCGCACGGCGCTCATCTCGCCGGCCTGGTCGCCGAACGCCTCCCTGGCTCGGCGGTGGATCTGGTCGACCAGCGGGGCGAGCTCGGCCGCCACGCCGGCGTCGCGGGCAAGCTCCATGGCTAGGCCGAGGTCCTTGGTCACCAGCTTCATCGTGAAGCCCTCGTCGTAGTCGCCGCCGTCGAGGACCATCCGGACGTCGCGCTCGAGAACCACCGAGTTGGCCGGTGAGGAGACCAGCGCGGTGTGGAGCTTGTCGAGATCGACGCCGGCCTTGACCCCGATCGTCAGCGCCTCGGCGGTGGCGATCAGGTGCGTAAACCAGGTCAGGTTGAGCAGGAGCTTGACCGCGTAGCCGCAGCCGCTGGGACCGAGGTGAAAGATCCGAGCCGGGTCGCCGATCGCCTCCAGTACCGGCAGCGCGCGCTTGAATCCATCCTCGGAGCCGCCGGCGTAGATGGCCAGCGTTCCGGCCTCGGCGCCGATCGTCTGGCCGGCCACCGGAGCGTCGACGAACTCGATCTCGCGGGCCTGAGCGGCGGCCAGGACCCGGCGCCCGACCTCCAGCGAGCTGGTGCTCATGTCGACCACCAGCGAACCCGGGGCCAGTGCCGGGACCGCCTCGCCGAGCACCGCCTCGACCTGGGGCGGCCCGGGGAGACTGGTGACCAGGATCTCGGCTCCCTGCAGGCATCCGGTCAGCGAGTCGGCGCCTCGCGCGCCGGAGTCAGACGCGGCCCTCACCGCCTCGCGGTCGAGGTCGAAGGCGGTCACGTCGATGCCGGCCTGGCAGACGTGGCGGCACATGTGACTGCCCATGTGGCCAAGGCCGACAAAGGCGACGCGGCGGCCGGTCATGGCGCCACCAGACATCGTCGCACCGCGTCCTCGTCGAGGGAGATCCCCAGACCGGGAGCCTCGGGCACCGCCAGGCAGCCGTCGGAATCGACGTGCACGGGCGAGCTCAGCATGAAATCGCGACGCTCCGGGGTCCAGCCCGGCGGATCGAACGGATACTCCAGAAACGGACCACCGCCGACCCCGCAGCACAGGTGCAGGTTGGCCAGCAGCCCGATCCCGTTGGTCCAGGTATGGGGCGTGAACCAGCGGTTTCGGCGCAGCGCCAGGTCGGCCAGCGTCCGGGCCCCGGACAGGCCCAGGGCCAGCACCGCGTCAGGCTGGAGCACGTCCAGCGCGTCGTGCTCCAGGGCCAGCCGCAGCTCGTCGAAGGTTCGCGCCATCTCACCGCCGGCGATCCGCATGCCGGTGCTGTGGCGAAGCATCCGCATCCCGTCGAGGTCAGTCCCGGCCAGCGGCTCCTCGACCCACAGCACGCCGTGCTCGGAGAGCCGGTCGATCGCCCGCCGGGCCTCGGCCGGGGCCAGCGAGGGCTCGATGTCTCCGGCCATCCGCCACCACTGGTTGAGGTCGACCATCACCGCCAGGGCCTCGCCGACCGCGTCGCGGATCGCCGCCACCACGGCGATTCCGTCGGCGATCCGGTGGCGGGCGATTCGCACCTTGACCGCCTTGAAGCCCTGGTCCACGAGCCGCCGGGCGTCCTCGGCGCGCTGGGCCGGGAGCCGCAGCTCTCCCCACGACGCGTAGGCCGGGATCCGGCGCGCCGCGCCCCCCAGCAGCACCGCGACCGGAACGTTCAGAATTCGTCCGGCCAGATCCCACAGGGCCGCCTCCAGCGGCCAGTAGCGTCCGGCGTGAAACGAGATCGTCTCCAGCGTGCGGGCGTGACGGGCCAGCTGCAGCGGGTCTTGGCCGACGAACAGCGGCTCGAACTCCTCAAAGCCGGTCATCGTGTCGCCGCTGCCGATCCCGGTGATGCCCTCGTCGGTCTCCACCCGGACGATCGCGGCGTCGAAGACCACCCGGGGATCGGGGTCCCAGGCAGCGTAAAACGGCGGTTCGAGTGGCCGCCGCAGGCGCTGGACGCGGACGGCGGTGATCTTCACGAGCCGCTGTAGAAGGGGCTGCGCAGCGAGTCGCGGCGGGCCACCAGCGCCTGGACCGCCTGCGCGTCCCGGCCCTCGCGGGCGGTGCGGATCCCCTTCAGGGTGGCCTGGCGGCTGGCCACACGAACCGCCGTCTCGTCGCTGGCGGCGGGATCGATGTAGATGGCCACGAACACCAGCACGTCTCCCGATGCCGGCACCACGCCGGCAGCCACGGCATCGAGCACGCCCTGGGCGATCCCCAGCTGGCCCGCGCCCCAGGTGATCGTCTGGTGCACGTCCTCCACCGCCGTGGCCTTGTTGATCATGATCGTCGGCGGCCACACCGGCTCGTAGTGGGCCTTGTCCTCGCCGACGACGACCAGGATCGGCGCGTGGCCCGGGGCCGGGGAGGTGAAGGTGGTCAGCAGCGCCGCCGCGGTCGGCGTCCCGCGCTGCGCCAGCACGACGTTGACGTGCGCGCCGTTGGGATCGACGCCGCTCCAGCCCTCGCCGATCAGACCGTCGATGCCCTCGATCCTCCCGCTCATCAGATCGCCGACACGCCGGCCAGGTCGGGATCGACGACCACCACCGACCGGTCCCCCTCGCCGCGGCGCAGCCGCTCGAAGGCCTCGTGCACCCCGTCGAGCTGGATGAAGTGCGAGACCATGTCGGCGAGCTCCAGACGACCCGAGCGGATCAGCTCGACCAACCGCGGGATCGTCTCGGCGGGGTCGGCAGAGCCGTAGTAGCTGCCCACGATCGACTTCTCGGACAGGAACTCAATCGCCGGCAGCGAGACGTCGACCCCGGCCGGCGCCAATCCGACGACGATCGCGGTTCCTCCCGGGCGCAGCGCGTCCCAGGCCGTGCGGATCGTCGCCGCATGCCCCACGACCTCGAACGCGTAGTCGACGCCGCCGTCCGTCAGCTCGCGAATCTCCGAGGCCGTCGTGTCGCCGGCGCCGGCGCCGGCGTTCACGGCGTGGGTGGCGCCCCGTCGCAGCGCGTGCTCGAGCTTCTCCGGGCGGCGATCCACGGCGACGATCCGGGCCGCTCCGGCCAGCCGGGCCGCGGCGATCACCTGGAGCCCGACGCCGCCGCAACCGATCACGCATACGCGCTCGCCGATCCGCACCCGGGCCGCGTAGGTGACGGCGCCGAAACCGGTGACGACGCCGCAGCCGAGCAGGGCGGCCTGCCAGAGCGGGATCTCGGCCGGAATGGGGATCGCGGCGGCGGCGGCTACGACGGCGTACTCGGCAAAGCAGGCCACGCTGAGCCCGTGCTGCAGGACGGTGCCGTCGGTGGCGTGCAGGCGAGAGCTGCCGTCGAGCAGCATGCCGGCGACCGACCGCAGACCGGCCGGCTCGCACAGAGTCCGCCGCCCGGCCCGGCAGGCCTTGCAGACGCCGCACGATGGGACCATGCACAGCACCACGTGCTCGCCCACCGCGATGTCGGTTACGCCCTCGCCGACGGCCTCGACTACACCGGCGCCCTCATGGCCGAGCACCATCGGCCAGCGGCCGCCGCCGAGCAGCCCGTCGGCGAGGTGGATGTCGGAGTGACAGACACCGGCGGCGGCGACGCGGACGAGCACCTCGCCGTTGCGAGGCGACTCGAGCGACACCGGCTCGACGGCCACCGCTTGGCCGGGCTCGCGCAGCACGCAGGCCCGCATCGCCATGGCCGACTGGGAAGCGGTTCCCGGCTGCACCAAAGAGGTCTGGGTCATCCTGGATTACCGGCGCGACTCGCCGCGGTTGTGCCACACGGGGCGGCCAAAGTCAAGGACCTGATGGGCAAATTTGTCCAAGCTGCACTCGGGACAACCTCGCCGCGGTGACGGAACGCAACCCGCCGCCGCGATCCCGGCAACCCGCGAACGGACACGTCAGGGTCTGGGGGAATGGGCGCTAAGCCCCGAACTGGTGTCGCACGGCGTCCATCAGCGTCAACGCGGAGGTGCTCGGGTCGCGGTGGCGGGGATGGCAGAGGGCAATCGTGCGGGGGATCAGGATCTCCTTGGGGGCGATCCAGGTCAGCGATGGCTCGACGGCGCCGCTGGCGCCGAGCCGGTCGAGGCAGGCGTGGCCGTAGCCGGCGGCGACAAGCCGCTGCAGAGCCAGGTTGTCGTCGGTCCGGAAGACGATTCGGGGGGTGATGCCGCGCCGGCGCCAGGCCTCCTCGAGCTCGAGCTGCGTCCGCCACCGCCGGGTCCACGCCACCACGTCGAGTCCGTCGAGGAGATCGAACGACGGTGCCGGGGCCGCGGCGAGCTCGCTGTCGCGGCGGGTTAGGATCACCCACGGGTCGTCGAGCAGGGGGATCGACTGAACCCGCTCGTCGGGCTCCGGGTTGACCATGAAGGCGAGATCGAGCTGGCCGACGGCCAGGCGATCCAGCGTCTGGGTGTAGTCGTGGATCTCCGACAGGACGACCTCGACGTCGGGACGCTGCTCGCGCAGGGTCCGCAGGGCGCCGGGAAGCAGCTCGGTGGTGACGGTCTGAAAGACGCCGATCCGCAGCGTCTGGTGTTCGCCGCGCTGAATCGCGGCGACATCGGCGCTGAGCGTCTCGACCTCGCCGAGCACGCGCCGGGCCCGCCGGTACACGGCGTCGCCCGCGGCGGTCAGAGAGATCGCGCCGCGGCCGCCCGGGCGGGTGAACAGCGGCGCCTCCAGGGCACGCTCGAGCACGGCGATCTGGTGCGAGATCGCTGACTGCGTGTAGCCCAGCGATTTGGCGGCAGACCGGAAGGAGCCGCGGTCGGCGACCGCCACAACCGCGCGCAGCGCCTTCAGGTCAACAGCGTTGTGATCAACTAGATCAATCATAGAGGCCAAGAATACTCATCTGCGAGTGGGAATTTGAATCGTATCCTGTTGAGCCGATGCCGTTCACCACTTCCTACCCCCGAGCCTCGCGGCGGCGACCGCTCTCTCGCTCCCGGCCCGAGCTGGCCCGGCGCCACCTGTTGTGGCTGCTCTACGGGCTGTTTTTGACCGCCGGTCTGGCCCAGTCGGCGATCGTGCCGCTGCTGCCGCGGCTGGCCATTCGCTACGGGCTGAATCCGACCGAGACCGCGCTCCTGCTGGCGCTCCCCGGCCTGGCCACGCTCGCCGTTTCGGTGCCGGCGGGAATGGCGGCCGACCGCTTCGGGGCGCGACGGGTGACGCTGGGCGCCGGCGTCATCCTTGCCCTCTCCTGCCTGGCTCAGGCGGCGCCGTCGTTGCCGGTTCTGCTGCTGGGACGGACCGGGTTCGGGGTGGCGTTCGGCGTCGTCTGGACGACCGGTATGGCCTGGCTGTCCGAGCTCTCGGAGGATCGGGGAGGGGCCGCGCTGGGGCCGTCGGTGACCTGCTCTTCGGTGGGGATCATGATCGGCCCGGCGGTGGGCGGGATCCTCGCCGAGCGCGCCGGGCTCGGATTGCCGTTTGTCCTGATCGCATTCGCGGCGGGGGCGGTGACGGTGCCGCTGGCCCTGGGGTCGGCCCACCACCCCATCGCGCGGCGCGACGCCGGTGCTCCGCCGGCCACCCCGCGGTCGCTGGCCCGGCTGCTGCGCCGTCCCGGCGTGGCCGCGGCCGCCGGCGGGCTGGTCGTGTCGGGGGCAATGTCCGGGACCAGCCAGCTGCTGATCACCTCCGGATTGCACCGCTCGGGGATCTCCACCGGCCGGATCGGGGTAGCGTTCTCGGCTGCGGCGGTCTGCTACATCGCCGTCAGCGCCACGACCGTGAAGCTCGGCGCCCGCGCGCGCACGCTCGGCTTCAACGCCGCCGCCACCACGCTGCTGTCGGTGGCCCTGCTGCCGGCGCTGGCCGGCGGCAACCCGCTGGCGCTGGTGGCCGCGCTGCTGTTCACAGCGGCGCCGCGGGCCGCCGTCAGCACCGTCGCCTACTCGCTGGCCTCGGGCCCCGACAGCGACCAGGGGTCGGTCTACGGGTTGCTCAACGGGGCCTGGGCGGGGGCGATGGTGCTCACGCCGCTGCTGGCCGGCGCGCTTGACCAACAGGCCGGGGCTCAGGCCGGCTACCTGGCCGTGATCGTCCCCTCGTGCCTGGTCGCCGCCATCCTGATCGCCCGCTCGCGGCCGTCCCGGACCTGCCTGCCGGCCGGCTAGTTCTCGACCCGCTTGGCCTCGAGGTCCGAGTCGCCCGGGATCGCCTGCAGGCGCCGCAGCTCCTCGAGCGGGATGTGGCAGCGGATCCCGTGGCCGGGCTCCTCCTCGAGCAGCTCGGGCTCGGTGGTCTCGCAGATCTCGCCGATCTTGCGCGGGCAGCGGGTCTGGAACGGGCAGCCCGACGGCGGGTCCGAGGAGGAGGGGATCTCGCCGTCGAGGCGGATCCGCTCGCGGTCGAGATCGTCGAGCGTGGGGACGGCGGACAGCAGCGCCTCGGTGTAGGGGTGGTGCGGGCCCTCGAAGACACGGTCGGCCGGGCCGATCTCCATCACGCGGCCGAGGTAGAGGACCACGATGCGGTCGGCCAGGTAGCGGACGACGCCGAGGTCGTGCGAGATGAACAGGTAGGCGACCTGCTTGGACTTCTGCAGCCCGGTGAGCAGGTTGAGGATCGCGGCCTGGACCGAGACGTCGAGCGCCGAGGTGGGCTCGTCGCAGACGACGATCCGCGGGTCGCCGGCGAACGCGCGGGCGATCGCCACGCGCTGCTTGAGGCCGCCGGACAGCTGCGACGGGCGCATCGGCAGGTA
>DASXJY010000113.1:0-14168 GCA_036497115.1 Solirubrobacteraceae bacterium | reverse complement strand
ATGGGTATCGCGGTCAGGCGGGCGGGGTCCATGGTGTCGATCCTTTATTTGGTTCTCTGCTGCGACTCTAACCTGCGGGCCGCATTCACGACTCGCCGAGTCTGCGGAGCGTGCTCGGCTGGGGCGCGGAACGCTGGCTTGGGTGCGAACGACCGCGAGCTCCGCAGATCGGCGGTCGTGATGCCGCCCGCTTGCGCTGCGCCAGCGTCCGGGTGCGGGAGGCGTCATGTTCCCGCCTCGCGCTGGCGCTCAAAGTGAGCGTCGTCACGCCGGGAGATAACCCCCCGAGGTGGCCCCGAGAGGGCGCGCCGACGGAAGCCGACAGGCCGCTGGGGTGGCCGCCACGCCGTGCTCGCGGCGTCACGTGCGCCGCTCAGGCTTCGTCCCGCAGGGTCAGCGTCGCACGGCGCTGGCGGCCGCCGCAGCGGCCTGACCGGACCAACACCAGCTAGAGCGCCTGCACCTCGGCAGTCACCTCGCTCACCGACGCCTTGGCGTCGCCGAACAGCATCGACGTCTTGGGGTCGTAGAACAGCGGGTTGTCGATCCCGGCAAAGCCCGAGGCCATGGAACGCTTGAGCACGATCACCGACTGGGACCGGTCCACCTCCAGGATCGGCATCCCGTAGATCGGCGAGCCCGGCTCGTTCTTGGCCGCCGGGTTGGTGACGTCGTTGGCGCCGATCACCAGGGTGACGTCGGTGCGGGTGAACTCGGGGTTGATGTCGTCCATCTCGCGCAGCAGGTCGTAGGGGACGTCGGCCTCGGCCAGCAGGACGTTCATGTGGCCGGGCATCCGACCGGCGACCGGATGGATGGCGTACTTGACCTCCACCCCCTTGGCCTCCAGCGCGCGCTCGAGCTCGCGGACGGCGTGCTGGGCCTGGGCCATGGCCAGGCCGTAGCCGGGCGCGATCACCACCTGGCGGGCGTATGAGAGCTGGATTGCGACGTCCTGGGCGCTTGTCGAGCGGACCGTCCCGCCGGTCTCGGACGCAGCCGCCGGGGCGGCGATGGCGCCACCGAACCCGCCGGCCACGATTGCCGGGACCGAGCGGTTCATCGCCTTGGCCATCAGGTTGGTGAGGATCGAGCCCGAGGCGCCGACGATCATGCCGGCCACGATCAGCGCGGTGTTGTTGAGCGCGATACCGGTCGCCGCCGCCGACAGGCCGGTGAACGCGTTCAGCAGCGAGATCACCACCGGCATGTCGGCACCGCCGATCGGCAGCACGACCATGTTGCCCAGCACCCCGGCGCAGACCAGGATGCCGAGGATGAACAGCGCCTGGGAGTGCTCGCCGGCGGCCAGGACGACCGCCGAGGCCACGGTGATCGTGAACAGGCCGAGGTTGACGAACGCCTGGCCCGGCACCTTGATCGGTCGCCCCGGAAGGATCTCCTGTAGCTTGCCGAAGGCGATGTTCGAGCCCCAGAACGAGATCGATCCGACGATCGCGGCAAACAGCGTGGGGATCTCGGCCTTCAGCGCGAAGTCGCCACCGAAGTGGTGGCGGTACTCGACCCAGGCGATCAGGGCCACGGCGCCGCCGCCGACCCCGTTGAACAGCGCCACCATCTGCGGCATCGCGGTCATGTGTACGCGGCGCGCGGCCGGCACCCCGACCCCGATTCCGATGATCAGGCCCAGCGCGATCAGCCACGGCGTGCTCGAGCCACTGAGCACGTGCGGCGTGAGCAGCGTGGCCACGAACGCGATCGCCATGCCGACAGCGGCGATCTGGTTGCCGCGGACCGCCGTGCGCGGGCCGGTCAGGCCCATCAGGCCGTAGATGAACATCGAGAAGGCGACGATGTAGAGCGCGTCGATGAAGTTCGAGCTCTGAAGGAAGATCGCCGGGACGAGCATCACGTGGTCTCCCCCGGGTCCTCTTCGGTCTCCTCGGCCGACGGCAGGTCGGGCTTGGCCTTGAACATCCCCAGCATCCGGTCGGTGACCAGGAATCCGCCGACGATGTTGATCGTCCCGAAGGCGATCGCGATCACCAGCAGCACGTGCTCCAAGATCCCGGTGGCCTCGTGCATGAGCAGCAGCCCACCGAGCAGCACGATGCCGTGGATCGCGTTGGTCCCCGACATCAGCGGCGTGTGGAGCGTGTTGGGGACCTTGGAGATCACCGCGAAGCCGACGAAGCCGGCCAGCACGAGGATCGCGATCTCGGTGATGGTGCTCATCTCGACCCTCCTAGCTCGCCACGCCGGCGGCCGCCCGGGCGCCCTCGTGGACAATCTCCCCATCGCGGGTGATGCAGGCGCCGGCGATCACCTCGTCGTCGAAGTCGAGCTCGAGCGCGCCCTCATCTGAAATCATCAGCCCCAGCAGCGACTGGATGTTGCGCGCGTAGAGCTGCGAGGCGTGCTCGGCCATCGTGCTGGGGACGTTCAGCGGCGCCAGGATCTTGACGTCGTGGACCACGATCGACTGTCCCGGCTCCGAGAGCTCGCAGTTGCCGCCCGCCTCGCCGGCCAGGTCGACGATCACCGAACCCGGCTTCATCAGCTTCACCGCCTCCTCGGTGACCAGGATCGGAGCCCGGCGCCCGGGCACCAGCGCGGTGGTGATGACCACGTCGACCTTGCCGATCGCCTCGGCCATCAGCTCCTGCTGGCGCTGCTGCTGCTCGGCGGTCAGCTCCTTGGCGTAGCCGCCCGCGCCCTCGAGGTCGTCGCCCAGGTCGAACTCCAGGAACTTGGCGCCCAGTGATTCGACCTGCTCCTTGACCGCCGCGCGGACGTCGAACCCCTGCACCACGGCGCCCAGCCGGCGGGCGGTGGCGATCGCCTGCAGTCCGGCCACCCCGGCACCCAGCACCAGGACCGTGGCGGGGCGAATCGTCCCCGCTGCGGTCATCAGCATCGGGTAGTAGCGACCGAGCTCCTGGGCGCCGATCAGCGCCGAGCGGTAGCCGGCGATGTTGGCCTGCGAGGACAGCGCGTCCATTGACTGCGCCCGGCTGATCCGGGGCACCGCCTCCAGGGCGAAGCTGGTGGCGCCGGTGGCCGCGATCGCCTTGACGCCGTCGCCGTTGGTCAGCGGACCCAGGAACGCGATCAGGACGGTGCCCGGGCCGAGCCGGGCCGTCTCCTCGGCGTTGGGCGCGGCCACCTTGACGACAACGTCGGCCCCCAGCGCCTCCGCGGGATCGTCGACGAGCCTGGCGCCGGCCTCCTCGAAGGCGGCGTCGGGAATCAGCGCTCCCGCTCCGGCCCCGCGCTGGACGAGAACCTCCAGTCCCTGGTCAGACATACGCTTGACGACTTCGGGCACCAGGGCGACCCGGCGCTCGCCCTCGGCTGTCTCCTTCGGGACTCCGATCCTCATGCGGCGGTGCAGCGTACCGGTTGCCGGCTGATCGCGCCGATCGGCGGGGTGATCGGCACCTCGAGGGTCTTCATCCCACGTCGACCGGGGCCAGCACGAGCGCCGTGACCAGCCCGATCGCGCTGGAGAGCCGGGCCACCGGAGCTGCCGGGGCCGGCTCGCCGCCGCCCGGCCCGCCGACCCCGCGCCGGTCCCGTCGCGGGGCCTTCGGTCCCGAGCTCGCCGCCGCAGCCGGCGCGGCCGGCGTCGGACCCGCGGCGGCGGCGGTTGACGACGACGGCGGCGAGGGTGGCCGCGCCACCGATGAACGGGCCGCCGACCGCCGCGGCGGTGACGGGGACCTCGCCGCCACCGGGGCCGGGAACGGCAGCGGCTTGCCCTGCAGCGCCATGATCGCCTGACCGGTCACCCACACCGGCGTCTGGTCGCTGCCCCGGGCGTAGCGGACGTGGCCGTCCGGGGCGATCAGCGAGCGCAGGTACCCCAGCGGCGAGGGCGAGCCGCCGTGCCTGACCGAGGCGGCAGCCACGTGCGCGGCAGCGAGCCCCTGCACCGCCCAGGCGGTGGACTGGGCGTTGGAGTCGCCGCCGGGCTGCTGGGGAAAGCCACCGTCGCGGTCCTGCTGGCGGCGCAGGTAGCCGACCGCGCGCCGGCGGACGGCGCCGGATGGGCCTCCGCGGCCCGCCAGTGCCTCCAGCGCCGCCCCGGTGTCGTCGATGTCGCTCGACCCTCCGGCGCCGGCGAAGCTGAACCCTCCGTCGCGGTCCTGCTGGCGATCCAGCCAGGCGATCGTGCGGGCGGGGACGGCGACCCCCGCCGAGCGCAGAGCCAGAACCGCGAACGCGGTCAGGTTCACCTGACCGGAGACGGATCCGTTGCGGCGGACGTGGGCCATCAGGGCGGCGACCAGGTCGCGGCCGCCGAACCGTCGCGCCGACACGCCGGCCTCCCGGGCGACCAGGATCGTGCGTTCCAGCGAGCCGACGTCCGAGGCGAAACCAGGCGCGGCGCGGATATAGGAGATCACGCTGGTCGAGCCGTGGGCCACGCCCGACAACGGCCGGCCGGCCGCGGCCAGTCCGAGCGCCGCCCACCCCGAGTAGATCGGCACCGACGCCTGATGCGGAGCCGCGCCGAAGCCGCCATCGCCGTTTTGCGCCCGCAGCAGGTAGCTGAGCGGTGAGCTCGCGGCCCGAGCCGTCCCCGGAGTCTGAAGCGAGGCCGCCAAGGGCGCGACCAGCGCGACGACGATCAAGGGCGCGGCGACGCCGGGCCGGATCCAGGTCACCTGAAGCCGCCTGGCGAAACGTCTGATCGAGCGGTTCAGAGCCGGGCCGAAGGCCAGGGCAAAGCCCAGACAGCCCGCGGCGTGGACGGCGTCGAAGCCCAGGCCCCGGCCGACGTACACCCCCAGCTGCGCCCAGCTGTGGTCGCTGTAGCTGACCCAGTCTCCGATGTCCTGGACGACGGTGAAGGCAAATCCCACCACCAGGCACACCACCGCCAACGGCCAGCGGCCGATCGGCGCCGGGTCGCGGATCTTGCCGCCGCCAGCCGCACGCCGGGCGCGGGCTGGGCGCGTGCTCCAGACCCAGGCCAGGATCGCCCCGATCACACCCGTCACCCCCCAGGCCGCCATCTGCCAGGGGGTCCAGGGACCCTGGCCGAAGAAGAAGTTCGAGGTCAGTCCGGCCAGCGCTCCGACCGCGAACCCAGGGCCCCCGCCGAGCGCGTAACCGGAGATCAGCACGATGTCAGTGGTCGGCTTCACGTTCGGCAGCGCCGCGAACGCGATCCGCCCCAGCGCGGCGAACGCGGCCAGGGTCCCGACCAGCGCCACGATCCTGGCGTCTGGGCGTTCGCGCTCATACCAGGCAAAGCCGGCCACGATGGCGACTCCCAGCAGGACGAAGGCGCCGAGTTGCCAGCTCACACGATCGCCTGCCGCTCCGCCGCAGCGGTCCTTTGCAGGAGTGCCGCGCCCTCGTCCGGGGTCAGGGCGCCGCCGGCGCCGCCGAGGATCCGGGCCGTCTCGGTGGCGAAGTAGCTGCCCCCCACCAGCACCTCCCGGGCCGGCCCGTCGGCGATCGGAGCTCCGTCGGCCAACAGGACGACCCGGTCGGCGAATGCGGCCACGAACTCGGGATCGTGAGTGGCGACGAGAACCGCCGCCTCCAGCCCGCCGAGCAGCGTCGCCAACTCCTCCTTGCGGTCGCGGTCCATGCCGCGGGTGGGCTCGTCGAGGCACACCACCGCCGCGGGGTCAGAGCCGTCTCCGAGCACCACGGCCAGGGCCAGACGCTGCTTTTCGCCTCCGGAGAGCTCGCGAGGGTGTCGTCCCGCCAGTTCGGAGGCGGCCAGGCCGACCGCCTCCAGCGCAGTGGCCGGGGCCTCCTGGCCCACCCGCTCGTGCACCAGGTAGTCGTTGGGGTTCTGCAGCAGCAGCGCCACCCGGCCGGCGCTGCGCACCCGCCCCCGCGTGGGCCGCATCAGGGAGGCGCCGTGGCGCAGCAGCGTCGACTTGCCGGCGCCGTTTCGGCCCATCAGCGCAACCCGCTCGCGGGCCGCCAGCTGCATCGAGACATCGCGGAGGATCACCGGTCCCGAGCGAAGCTCGTGCCAGACGTGGTCAAAGGCGAGCGCCGGCGCGGCCCCCGAGGAGCGACGCCGCAGCGCCGCGCGTGCGCGCCGCCCCAGGTGCGGCCCGTCGGCCCGCTGTTGGCGACCGTCAGCATCCGGGTCAGCGACAGCCAGGCGGCCGGCCTCCCGCAGCGAAGCCCGGGCCCGCTTTACGCCGGGGACCGGCGCCAGCCCCACCGCCCCCAAGAGCTTGGCGCCCGGGGTTTGCAGCCGCGGAGCGGCGTGGGCCGCCCAGTCCAGAAACTCGTCTGGAGGCGCGTCGCACACGATCCGGCCCCGGTCCAGGACCAGCACCCGGTCGGCCGAGCCAAGGCAGCGCTCGAGCCGGTGCTCAGCGAGCAGGATCGCCGTGTCGGAATCCTCGTTGCAGCGGCGCAGGAGCCCGATCAGCTCGTCGCCGGCCACCGGATCGAGCTGCGACGTCGGCTCGTCGAGAACCACCAGCTCGGGCCGGCCGGCCAGCGCCGCTCCGAGAGCGACCCGCTGCAGCTCGCCGCCGGACAGGTCGGCGGTGGGGCGGTCCAGCAGGTGGGCAATCCCCAGCGCCAGCGCCGTCTCCTCCACCGCGCGGGCCACCGCCGGCCAGTCCTGGCCGCGGTTCTCGAGCGGGAACGACAGCTCCGCCCTGACCGTCCCCATCACCACCTGGGTCTCCGGGTCCTGGAACAGCGTGCCCAGCACTCGCGCCAGCTCCCCGGGTCCGTGGTCTCGGGTGTCGAGCCCGGCCACGGTCGCCCGGCCGGCGAACACGCCACCGTGGAAGTGGGGCACCAGTCCGCTGGCCACCCTCAGCAGGGTCGATTTCCCCGAGCCCGAGGCGCCGGCGACGACGACGAGCTGGCCGGCCGGGACCTGCAGGCTGACGCTCTGCAGCGCCGCGCCGGTACTGCCCGGGTAGGTGTAGGTGACAGCCTCGAGCTCGAGCACGCTCACGAGTCGATCCCCCGGCGGTCAGCGAACGGAAGCAGCGCGCAGGCCAGCAGGGCCACCGCCACGGCGACAACCCCACCGTCGGCCGGCGCGCTGAGGACCGGATAGGCGGTGAACGGGGCCACACCGCCAAACCGGGCCGCGACCGCCAGCGCCAGGATGGCCACCGCGGAGGCGAAGAAGGCGGCGTCGTGGCGCGTGTAGGGACGCCTTGACCGGGGCGGGCGCCGCGCCGTATCCGCGAACCTCCAGCGCCGCCGCCACGTCCAGGGCGCGGTCGAGCATCCCGCTGCTGGCCGCCCGCAACAGGGCGAGGCGGGAAGGGGGGCGGCCCGGCCGACAGCGCTGAGCCTCGGCCAGCCGGCGCGAATCGCGCACCAGCACCGGCACCATGCGGGTGGCCAGGGTCGCCGTCAGCGCGGAGCGAAACGATACGCGGCGGAACAGTCGCAGGACGTCGTCGGGATCCACCGCAGCGGTGTAGAGAGCGCCGCACAGGATGACCGTCAGAGCCCGCAGCCCGAGCACGCCACCGTACACGGTGGCCTCCAGGGTGACGTCGGTGTGACCCAGCAGCGGCAGATCACCGAGCCTGACGATCACCGTCAGCCCGTCCCGCGTCACCAGCGCGTTGATCACCGCGATCAGCAGCGCGAGCGGCAGCGCACACAACGCCGTGCGCAGCAGCTCGCGTCCGACCCGCGCGCCGACTCCGGCCAGCAGGACGGCGAGCGCCACCGTGCCGAGGGCCAGTGGGTTGGAGATCATCAGCGCCGCCGCCGCCAGGGCCAGGCAGTAGGCGCAGCCGGCGCCGGCACGCGCGCTGTGCAGCGGGCTGGATCGACGCCGGTAGCTCACCGGGCCCCCTGCACCGGCACCGGCAGCCGGGTGCTCCCCTGCACCGCCAGCGCGAAGTGGTCGTGCAACGCCGGCGCGGTCACCGCAGCGGCGGCGGCCGCGACTCCGGCCGGATCGGTCCCGGTGACCAGCCACGTCGGTTCGGAGTGCGGGTCGGCGGTGGCGGCGACCAGTCCGGCGCCGGCGCGCAGCGTCTTGACCACTTTGCCCTGCGGGTCAAACAGCTCGAGCGAATCACCAAACCGGCCGGCAAAGCGCGCGTAGACGCCACTGGCCGATGGACCGTGGGCGATCAGCGACGCGGCCACCTCGGGCCGGACCTCGCGCCAGGTCGCCACGACAACCGCCAGCGAATCCGGGCCCGAGCCGGTCCCGATCAACTGACTGGAGACCGGCACGCGCGCCGCAGTGAGGGCCGCGGTGACCCGCTTGCAGGCGGAGCTGACCCCGGATCCGCATTCCAGGGTGGTGGGCAGCCGCTTACCGCCCACCCCGTGGACGAAAGGCTCTGGAAACGACCCCACCACGGCGGGGATCGAGTCAGTGGCGTGCCAATCGTGCAGATCCCACCAGATCCGGTCGCCGCGGTGCACCGCGGTCGTGGCCGCGCCCTGTGGGGCCTGGATGCCGTTGACGTAGTAGAACCAATCGGTCTGGGGCCCGTTGCCGGAGCGGCCGTCGATCGACTGGACGAACCCGCCCCCATAGCGCGTCTGGACGTGGAACCCGCGCTCGAGCATCCGCATCACCGTTTCGGAGCCCGGCACTTTCGCGGCCGAGACCGACCCCACGTCGCTGCTGCCGAACCCCTGCGTTATGACCAGGCTGACTCCACCGGTGGCTCGTCCGGGTCCGAAGCCGCACCCGCCGAGCAGCGCCGCGGTGGCGACTGCGACGAGTGCGGTTCGAACTCCGAGCGCCACGGGCCGGCGGTTAGCCAGAGACGCTGACCGGCGCCACCGCTGAGCGGATGTAGCCCGTCTTGGATGCCTTCAGCCTGAGCCTGCCCCGCTTGGTCGCGGTGATCGTGGCCCTTCCGCGCTTGTTGGTCGTCGCGCCCATGATGCGGACACCCGACAGGGGCTTGCCCTTGCCGTTGTCGGCGAGCCAGTTCACCGTCACGGTGAACGCGCGTCCGGCCCTGGCCCGGGATGGCGCGGTCAGCCGCAGGGGGTGCTCGGGGTGCTTGAGGGGGTCGACGGCGAACAGGAGGTGATCGTTGCGCTTGAGCTTGATCTCGCACATGCCCACCGACGCGAACTTGC
Organism: Solirubrobacteraceae bacterium; assembly: GCA_036497115.1. Taxonomy (GTDB): domain Bacteria; phylum Actinomycetota; class Thermoleophilia; order Solirubrobacterales; family Solirubrobacteraceae; genus Palsa-465. Next base: position 5,132 of record DASXJY010000113.1, on the reverse strand, counting down.
CGTTGACCCAGATCGCCCAGTAGTTGGGCGACGTGAAGGTCCACCTCTCACCCAGGACCGAGGTCAGCTCGTAGTCGTTGAGGCTGGATTTGAACGTGGCGCCCCACCTCCCCTTGGTGGCGACGTTGAGGGCGCCCGCCGCGCTGGTCGCCGGACAGGCCCCGGCGGGCGCGCCGCCGCGAGTGAGGAAACCGCCGCGCGTCGGCACGTTGGCCTTGGACAACAGGGTCCGGGTCTTTCCTTCGATCCGGACGTTTACCTTGGCCGCGAGCGCACCCGCGGCCGATATGAGCACGAGCGCAGCGGTCACGCCGCCGAGGACGAAAATTCGTCGGATTTGCATTTGAGGGCCACCCCTTTCCACGAGGGCTTGTCGGCTTTGCGGTCGGAGGCTGGTCTCCTGGCTTACGGGCCTATCAGCCGCGCCTTCCCGGATGGCTGCACGCCGTCCAGTGGCTGTCCTGCGACTGACGTCCCCGATCACAGTGGCGGGTCCGCTCCGGAATCGCACCGGATTCCCATCTCCACCGACCTTGAACCCGCAGATCGTACCGCGGTGGGCCGTGCCCGGGGCAGTGGCCGAACCCGGGTGGCCCGGAACGAGACCGTAGACTGAGGGGGCGATGACGGTGAACCTGACCCGCATCTACACGCGGCTCGGCGATGGTGGCCAGACCCACCTGGGCGACATGACCCGGGTCCCCAAGACCGACCCGCGGATCGAGGCCTACGGGACAGTCGACGAGCTCAACTCCCAGCTCGGGCTGGCGATCGCCGTGGCCGGGCTCGACGAGCGGTTCACGGGCTGGCTGGCGCGCATCCAGAACGATCTCTTTGATGTCGGAGCCGACATCTCCGCCCCCGAGGATCCCGGGCGCGAGCGGCTGCGGGTGGCCCCCGAGCAGACGGCCTGGCTCGAGGAGCGCTGCGACGAGATCAACGCCACGCTGGCGCCGCTGAAGTCATTCGTGTTGCCGGGGGGCACTCCGGCCGCCGCCCATTTGCACGTCGCCCGAACTGTGTGTCGCCGCGCCGAACGACGGGCGATCGCCTGCGGTGACCAGTGCAGCCCGGAGGTCGTGCGCTATCTGAATCGCCTATCGGACCTGCTGTTCATCCTCAGCCGAGCCGCCAACGGTGGCCAGGAGCCGCTCTGGGAGCCGGGCCGGTACCGGTAGCCCGCGGCACTGCCCGCGAGACACCGCGTCGGCCCCGCACAGGACTCCGCTAGCCGCGGCGCAAGGTCAGGGTCGCCGCGGTGGCCAGCACCAGCCCGGCCACCGCGATCAACGCGGCTCCGATCACAAACGCGGTGTGGGTGTCGGCGTAGGCCACGACCGCGTGCGGCCGGGCCAGCGCTACTACACCGGCCAAAAACAGAGCGCTGACCACCAGCACTCCCATCGGCGCCAGGGCCTCGCCGATCGAGACCTGAGCCGGACCGGTGGGACTGAGCTCGCGCCGTGCCTCCGGGTGGCGAGCGTCGAGCCACCACAGGCCGGCGCCGCCGAGCAGCGTCCAGATGGTCGCCACCAGAAACCCGCCCAGCACATCGGAGGGGAAGTGCCAGGCCAGCTCCAAGAACGAGTAACAGACGGCAACCGCGAACGCCGCCATCGCGGCTCCCACGGCCGGGCGCAGGCGCGCCGGGGCTGCGATCACCGCGCACAGCGCCAGTGACATCGCCGCGGTGGCATGTCCGCTCGGCCACGACGCCGGCGACACGAAGATCTGCACCGCCAGCGCGTGCCCGGGCAGAGAGCCGCGCGGCGCCGCCAGCAGCGGCTTGAGCAGCTGGGTGGTGATGTTGGCGCCCAGCATGACCAGGCCCACCGTCACCGCCACCCGGGGTCGCCGGCGCAGGATCGCGATCAGGACAGGGATCGCGGCCAGAAAAACGTAGGGCTCCGGATCACACAAGGTGGCGACGAAGTGCGTGACCCGATTGAGTCGCGGGCGGTGAAGGCCGATGAAGCCGTTGAGGATCGAATTGTCGGCCCGCGCCACCAGTCCGATATGGAAGGCGGCGTACCAGGTCAGGACCAGCAGGCCGATCCCTGCTACCGCCGCTATCAGCGCCATCCGGGCACGAGCGGGCATCGCCCAAGGCTAGCGCCCGTCCGCACCCCTCCAGCGCTTCTTATGCAGGCTTAAACCCAGGTTTCAGGCGGTCTCGTGCTCGGCCTGAGCCTTGCGCTTGACCACGAACTCCGGCGCCGCTCCGGTGCGGCGCACGTGCGAGTAATGCTCGAGGTCCTCGGGCGATGCGACCTCCACGGTCAGTCCCGGCGCCAGCGCGATCCGGCCCGACTCGTAGAGAAGCTCCTGATAGCGCGGCGAGCGGGCGCTTCCGCCGCGTCCGGGAGCGGGGCGGGGCCCGGCGCCCTCGACGTCGAGGTCGTAGCTTTCAAACCGCAGCATCCAGCGCTTGCCGCGGGCGAGCTTGTCCGCGGTCAGCTTGACCGGGACCGACTCAGGCCGCGCCGCCGCGCCGGGCACGCTGCGGTCGGCCCGCAGGCCGGCGTGCTCGGCGATCAGCGCAGTGCAGAGGCGCTCGTAGTTGCGGCTATAGGGAGCGGGGACGATCGCCACCGGCCCCTTGGCGTTGGCGTCGCCGCGGATCGCGTGGGCGACGGGGCCGACGACGACGAAGTCGACCTTGTTGGCGACCAGCCAGCGCAGCACGGCGATCGCGCTCTGGTCGAGGTGCTCGAGGCCCTCGTTGAGCTTGACGGGACCAGACTCGATGGCCGGCGGGCGGTGTTTGAGCAGCATGTTCGTGCGTTTCTCGCTCCCGGCCCTGACTCCTTCTTGAACGACCGGGTAAACCTGCCGGTCGGCGTGTCAACCTATACGCTCGAAGGCCGATGGATGCCGAGCAACTCCAGAGGCAGAAGCGTCGGGCGGCGCGGGCGCTCGAGCTGCGCCGACGCAGCCAGCGACGAATTGCCGCCGTGGGGGCCCTGTTCGTCGTGGCGGTGGTGGCGGGAGTGGCGATCGCCTCCTCGGTCGGTGGAGGCTCGAGCGGAAGCTCAGCCACGCCCAAGCGGGCCTCCCACACATCCCGCAGCGCCGGCGGCTCGAGCCCGCTTCACGCCCATCGGGGGGCCTCGACCGCGGCTGTACTCGGGCCCGCCACTGGGACCCCCGGCCGGGCCACGGTTCCGGTGCTCATGTACCACGTGATCGCGCCGCCCCCGTCCGGGGCCCCGTTCCCCGGGCTGTACGTCCCGGCCGACGAGTTCGCCGCCCAGATGCAGGCACTGAAGGCGGCCGGATGGCACGCCGTCACGCTTGATCAGCTGCGCGCCTACTGGACCCACGGCGCCCGGCTGCCGCCGGGCAAGCCGATCGTTCTGACCTTCGACAACGGCTACCACTCGCAGTACGCCAACGCCCTGCCGGTGCTCAAGCGGCTCGGGTGGGTCGCCGACGAGAACATCCAGCTCAGCGGGCTGCCGCCCTCGCAAGGAGGGCTGACCGACAGCGAGGTCCGGGCGCTCGTCGATGCCGGATGGGAACTCGACACGCAGGGGATCAGCCACGCCGACCTGATCGCGCTGGACGCCTCGCAGTTGCACTACCAGGTCGTGACCTCGCGCCAGATCATCCGCCACCGATACGGGGTCCCCGTCAACTGGTTCTGCTACCCCTCGGGCCACTACGACAGCACGGTGATCGACGCCGTGCGGTCGGCGGGGTACGTCGGGTCGACCACCGTGATCCCGGGCTGGGCCGGCCCGTCCAACGATCCGTACACGCTGCCCAGGCTCCGGGTGCTGGGAGGTACCAGCCCGTCGGCGCTGCTGGAGCAGATCGCATCCAACCGCGGGGCCTCGGCGCCGCCCAGCTCCTACGGGGGCGCTGGAACCGCGTGACCGTAGCTGCGACGCGCCGGCCCTATGCGGGGGCGTCGCGCAGCCGGTAGCCGACCCCGGGCTCGGTGATCAGGTACTGGGGCCGGGCTGGATCGAGCTCGAGCTTGCTGCGGATGTGGGCCACGTGGACGCGCAGGTAGTGGGTCTCCTGGCTGTACTCCGGCCCCCACACCTCCTGCAGCAGCTGGCGATGGGTGACCAACCGGCCGCGGTACCGGGCCAGGACACGGATCAGGTCGAACTCGATCGGCGTCAGGTGGACCTCCACCCCGGCGCGAGTCACCGAGCGGTCAAGGACGTCGATCACCAGCTCGCCGATCTGTAGCTGCGAGCCTGGACCGGGCTCGACCGACCGCCGCATCACCGCTCGCAGCCGGGCCAGCAGCTCGTCGGTGCCGAACGGCTTGGTGATGTAGTCGTCGGCGCCGGCATCGAGCGCTCGCACCTTCTCGCGCTCGTCGCCGACCGCCGAGAGGACGAGGATCGGCAGGCGGCTGAAGCGCCTGACCTCCTGGCAGACGTCGACTCCCTCGCCGTCGGGGAGCTTGAGGTCGAGCACGAGCGCCTCGGGCGGACGCGACCCCAGGGCGGCCAGCGCCTGCGCCTTGGTCTCGGCGGCCTCGACCGCGTATCCGGCGTCACGGAGGATGATCTTCAGCCCGCGGACGATCTGCGGCTCGTCGTCGACGACTAGGACCCGCGGAGCCGGGCTCATTGCGGCGCCGGCGCGGGCTGTCGCTCGACCGGGAAGCTGACCGCGAACGAGGTTCCCTGGTCGGTTCCGGTCTGCAAGAGGATCCGGCCGCCGTTGGCCTCGACGAAGCCCCGGCAGATCGCCAGTCCCAAACCCGAGCCGGCACCGGCGTCTCCGCGCCCGCGGAAGAAGGGCTCGAACACCCGCGCCCGATGGTGGCTGGGGATCCCCCGGCCCCGGTCGGTGACCCGCACCGTCACCCTCCCCGCCGCCGCGGCGCCGCTGATCCGGACCGGCGCTCCGTCCGGGGAGAACTTGACCGCGTTCTCGAGCAGATTTGAGAACACCCGCTCGAGCTGGGCGGCATCGGCTCGGACCAGCGGGAGCTCGGGCGGCAGGGCGAACTCGATCGGATGGCCGCCGCCGAGGTGAGCCGCGGCCGAGGCCACGACGTCATGCAGGTCGCACCAGTCAGTCCGGGGATCGACCGCACCGGCCTGGATCTTCGACAGGTCCAGCAGATCGTCAACGAGCTTGGCCAGACGCAACCCCTCGCCGTC